>MHBM01000181.1 GCA_001804885.1 Lentisphaerae bacterium RIFOXYA12_FULL_48_11 | reverse complement strand
CGTCCCAAGGCCCCTTGAACCTCGCGGACTATATCTTCTGCATTTGCCTTGATCAAGCGGTTTGTGCCCTGCGATACGGTAACAGGCCGCTCAGTGTTGTCCCTGATGGTCAGACATGGAATCCCCATATAAGTTGTTTCTTCCTGAATCCCACCCGAATCCGTCACAACCACTGCCGCATTCGACATCAACTGCATAAAATCAATATAACCCATCGGGTCCGTTACAGTAAACTGATCAACATCAGACTTCCATTCTGTCTCTTTAATTTTCTTCCGCGTCCTTGGGTGTACGGGGAAAATAACGGGGATATCCCTGCTTACTTTATTCAAGCCGGCAAGTATTTCTTTAAGGACATTAACGTCATCCACATTGGATGGACGGTGGATGGTCACACATACATATTTCCCTGGTTCAAGATGAGACTCCCGAAGTATATCCGAAGTGCGAAGCATGGGCACAACCCTCACAAGGCTGTCTATCATTACATTCCCGACAAGATGAATCTTCTCACTGCGCACCCCTTCTTTGCGGAGATTCTCAACAGCATCACGACATGACGCGAACAGGATGTCAGCGACCGAATCGACTAGAACCCTGTTAATTTCCTCGGGCATAGTACGGTCAAAACTCCTGAGTCCTGCCTCTACATGTGCCACAGGAATCCCCATTTTCACGGCAACCAGCGTACCGGCCAGAGTGGAGTTAACATCACCCGCCACAACAAGCACGTCGGGATCTATACCCATCAATACCGGCTCCAGCTCAATTATGGCCTTTCCGGTCTGCTGTGCGTGACTCCCAGACCCCACATCGAGCATGACATCGGGCTGAGCCATCAACAGATCAGTAAAAAAAACTTCAGACATTTCCCGGTCATAATGCTGTCCAGTATGAATCATAACCGTGGAAAAGCTTTCCGGCTCTTTATTAATGACACGCCATATCGGCGCAATCTTCATGTAATTTGGCCGCGCCCCGACAAGTAACGCAATTTTTTTCACGAAACCTCAATTATCCATTATAAAAGAAGTGTTCTTTTCTTCTTCATAACGGATTTCATCTACAGCTTGTTTCTTCCCTTTTCCGGCATATAGCCGATTCGGAAAATTAAGAACTATCGCATCAACGGAAGAAATATTTCTATAACCGTGAACCACGCCGGGAGGAACAACAACAACAACAGGATTTTTCTCGCCGGCATCAACAATCTGCATAACGCCATACGACGAGGAGTCCTTCCTGTTATCCCAAAGCCTTATCCTCAGATTGCCCGGCCCCACAAAACCAAATATATCCGTCTGCTCTCGGTGCTCGTGAGGCCCTCTTGCCACACCTGGCTTTGTTGCAGAAACATATCCCATAACCGGCATATCATCCTGTGCAATCTCGTCCGAACGAAAAATCTCAGCAAGCCAGCCACGCTTGTCGGCATACTGTTTCGCCGACCTGATCACAACATCCTTGATTATTCCTTCTTTCCAATCCATACAGCCCCCCGTACCAGAAAAACTACTTCAAACCTATCGGCCGGACATAAACCCCTGTTCATCTACAACCGACTTGAGATACATGCCGTATTCGTTTCCCTTCATTGCCATAGCCAGGTGCTCCAGCTGAGTCACGCTGATCCATCCCATGCGGAAAGCTATTTCTTCTATACAGCCGATCTTCAATCCCTGCCTGTTTTCAATACTTGCCACAAAATTACCGGCCTCAAGCAGACTCCTGGGCGTACCAGTATCCAGCCATGCCATACCCCGTCCCAGAAGTTCCACATGAAGCTCACCAGCCTTCAGGTACGACTTGTTCACATCCGTTATTTCAAGCTCGCCCCTGGGGGAAGGTTCAAGACTGCCGGCAACCTCGACGACCCGATTGTCATAACAATACAATCCTGGTATCGCAAACTTGCTCTTCGGCCTGGCCGGCTTTTCTTCAATACTCAACACTTTCCCTGTAGAATCAAACTCAACAACACCATATCTCTTCGGATCCTGCACAGGATATCCAAAAACCGTTGCACCAGCCCTGCGCTTAAGAGCATTACGAAGGAAATCCATCTTTCCATAGAACATGTTGTCACCCAGAATAAGACACACATTCGACTGACCGATGAATTTCCTCCCCACAATGAAAGCCTCGGCAATCCCGCGTGGCTCTGCCTGAACAGCATATGAGAATTTAACACCTATCGACGAACCGTCACCAAGCAGTTCTTCAAACCGCGGCAAATCCTTGGGCGTTGAAATAACAAGCACGTCATTGATTCCTCCAAGCATGAGAGTGGAAAGCGGATAGTAAATCATGGGCTTGTCATACACAGGAAGCATCTGCTTGCTTGATACAAGAGTTATTGGGTGCAACCGTGTGCCGGCGCCACCCGCCAGTATTATCCCTTTCCATGAAGAATCAGTCTGTGCATTCATCAGTTTTTCCTCAAATAAATCCTTATTTGCCGAGATTCATCGCGACAACATCCTCATCTATCGTTTTCAAAGCAGCCCCGCATTTCTTACACGCCTTTGCATCCCAGGCCACCGGCTTGCCGCACTTCGGGCATCTCCACCTTGCGTCCTGTTCTACCAGCCATTTTGCAAGTCCCTGCTCCTTTATCACATCAAGGTTATGAGCAGCCATGATTTTATATGGCTTGCCGTTGGCATGAAAACTCTTGATCTCGGCACAAGGGTACTTTTTGCAAAGACTGCATACTTCAACATTGTTCTTTTTTGCACACTTTAAAATATTACAGGGATTTTTCTTGCCGGCACAACCGGTACACTTGCCGGGTTTTTTATTCGCACCATCATCCCCAATCATCACAGGACAAGATCCGCAGTAAATTCCACATGCTGCCACCAGCTTGCCTTTTCTTGGCTCCGTTGCCGCAACAACAGGACCGGCAAATGCAGCCAGAAATGCCGCAGCCACAATCGTGCGGCCGGACGACTTTACAAACTCTCTACGCGTTATTCGCTCTCCGGACATCTCACACCTCCTCAACACTCAAGTTTTGCAAGCCTATTGATATAAAATCTAAATTCTCCGCATTTCAAACCACGAGTTCAACTACTTTCTATACTGTTTTTAATCTTTACAGGGTGTAAAATTCCCGAAATCGCTCTTTGTAACGGCATAAATATGTTTTCCTGATAAAATGCCTCACTAAGCAATCCAAAAGGTTCTTGATTTAAGAAGCACCCCTCCGTAGTTTGTTTCAACTGAATTTATGAACCAGCCATTAAAATTCTAAACCCGGAAATTAAATTATGATACCTTTCATTTTAACAGTAACCATTGCCTTATCAGTGTCCTTCATGTGCAACCTGATGGAGGCCTGTCTATTGAGTCTTTCCACAACAGACATTGCCGATCTCACCGAACAAAAACCACATGCCGGTCGGATATGGAGAAATTTCAGAGAACGAATAGAGCAGCCAATTGCCGTAATCCTGATAGTCAATACCCTGGCACACACTATCGGAGCCACCATCTCGGGATCCCAATTTAACCACCTTTTCGGCCCCAAATGGATATTCATCTACTCGCTGGTCTTCTCTTTTGTAATGATCCAATGGACAGAACTGGTTCCCAAAACCCTGGGCGTCCGCTTCAACAGGAAAGTTGCCGGCACAATGGCAATCCCAATGAAATTTGCTGTTCAGTTTCTCAAACCCATCGTACTGATAGCAGAATTCCTGAACAGGCCTTTTGACAGGCGGAAGAAAAAAAATCAGCCGGACACCCTGAACGAAATCAATCTCCTCGCTCGTTTCGCACTTTACAATGACCTCATCACGCAGGAACAGAAAGATATCGTCGCAAGAAGCATCAAGCTCTCTAATACTTCTGTAAAAGACATAATGGTAGAGCGAAACGACATCAAGCACCTGTCAACATCCATGAGCATGGCCGAAGCCCTGATTGCAGCCCACATCCACCATCACACCCGTTACCCCCTCATCAGGGATAACAACCTTGATGATATTGTTGGCTACGTAAACGTTAAGGACATTGTAAGCGCACTCAAACTCAATCCAAAGGACCCAAGCCTCTCCGGTATCTGCAGGCCGATCACAACCATAAGACCGGACCAGAACGTGACATCTCTTTTAAAAAACATGACAAAGAGTTACCAGCACATGGCCATCGTCTGCGATTCTACAAATAAAACAGTTGGCGTCATCACACTGGAGGATGTAACCGAATCTATCGTCGGAGAAATCCACGATGAGTACGACATCATGCCGAGCTTTGCTTTCCCACTTGCAGAATCCCGCTACCTTGTCGGTGGCGGAATAGAACTGCAACATCTGAAAGAAAAGACAGGCGCCGATCTGCCCGACGACCCTATCACTTTGAACGACTGGCTGTTCAAGGTTTTTCCGCAAACCCCAAAAGTCGAAGCCAAGATTACAAACAAAGGTTTTACATTCATTATCAGGAAAATGCGGCGCTCGAAGATATACGAAGTAATAGTCGAAAAGAACGAAGTTATATCAAAGGCTTGAACCAAAAAGGTTTTTTGACAGATCGGCTCAAAACAGATATACATTCAACCCACGAAAAAAAAGGATAAAGCGATATGGAAATACTGGTTACAGGGGGAGCAGGATTCATCGGAAGCCATCTTACGGAAAAACTGCTCGAACGCGGCGACAAGGTTGTAGTCATCGACAACCTTAACGACTACTACAACCCCCGTATCAAGGAACAAAACCTGGCAAAGGCCATGAGATCCACCAATATGAGCTTCATCAAGGGCGACATCCTTGATATGAAACTCATCCAGAAGATTTTTGACAGCAATTCATTTGATATCATCGTTCACCTTGCAGCACGGGCAGGTGTCAGGCCCAGTCTCGAACAGCCGCTGCTCTACGAAGAAGTCAACTGCAAGGGAACAATGAACCTGCTTGAAATGGCAAGGCGTCATCAGATTAAACGTTTTGTATTCGCATCATCTTCAAGCGTCTACGGCAATGTAAAGGAAACCCCGTTCCGGGAGGATGCAAGAATAGACAAGCCCATCAGCCCTTACGCCGCAACCAAGGCAGCAGGCGAACTTTACTGCTTTAATTATCACCACCTGTTCGGCATTTCATGCAATGTACTCAGGTTCTTCACTGCCTACGGACCGCGGCAGCGTCCCGACATGGCAATACATAAATTCACCACATTGATCGACCAGGGCAGGGAAATTCCGTTTTTCGGTGACGGCAGTACTGCCCGGGATTATACATTTTATACCGACATTATCAACGGTGTCACCGCCGCAATAGATCGTGACCTCGGTTTTGAAATCTTCAATCTCGGTGAATCGCGAACAACCATGCTCTCAAAACTTCTGGAAATCATAGAGCAGGAGCTGGGCAAAAAGGCCATCAAAAACAATCTGCCCATCCAACCCGGTGACGTCGAAATAACCTGCGCTGATGTTTCCAAGGCCAAGCGCCTGCTGGATTACAATCCTTCGACAACAATTGAAGACGGCGTCCATCGCTTCATTGAATGGTATAAATCCTCTTCTCGTTCTTAAGTCCATATACCCGGGACGCATTAACCCCTGCCCGCTTCAAGCTGTACAATCTTTTTCCTGATCATTCTCACGTGTCTGACTTCTTCATCCCGTAGCTTCTCCAGAAGTTCACGGACAAAACTGACCTTTGAATCATTCAGCATTCCCTCGTATAACCTGCACGATGCCTCTTCTTTTCTTAAAGCTATCTGAAGCACATCTATTGAAGTTCTCTGCGCTTTTCTGCTGTCAATCATGATTGCCCCCTTGTCTCTGGTAATCGAAAATTCATTTTCTTATTCTTTTAACATTTCTCATCAAGCTTGTCACCAAACCCTGCAAACTGATAATAATGATAAAAAGAGGTACAAAGTAATGAATCCTTCAAAGATAGTTGACATGGCCAGCAGCTTCTACGATTCGTGCGTTCTTTTTACGGCGTCCGACCTGGGTATTTTCTCAACACTTGCAGAAATAAAAAAAGCGGATTCAGAAACAATTGCGCATTCATGTAAGATAAATTCAAGAGGCGCAAGGCTCCTACTCGACGCATGCGTTGCCCTCGGACTTCTGAACAAGGAAGGCCATTTATATCTCAATACCCCTGAATCGTCCTTATTTCTAACCCCAGGTTCTCCTGCCGATCTTACAAAGGCCATTCGCTATAACCGCGACGTATATGAAGCGTGGGGACGGTTATCAGTAATGGTAAAAAGCGGTAAACCGGTGGAGAAGCCGGAAATTCATCTTGGTGAAGACAAAGACCGTACCCGAAATTTTGTACTGTCAATGCACGGTCGCGCCATGGGCATAGGCCAGGCAGTTGTTCCGCAACTTAACCTCAAGGGTAAAAAGAAATTATTCGATGTAGGCGGAGGCCCTGGTACTTACTCAACACTGATCGCAAAAGCCCATCCGGAAATTGAATGTACTGTCCTAGACCTTCCGGAAATAGTTAAAGTTGCAGGAGAACTCATCCAGTCAGCAGGAATGCAGCAAAGGGTTTTGACACTGGCCGGGGATTACCATACAACCCCATTCCCATCACGCAATGACGTAATCATCTTCTTCGGCGTACTGCACCAGGAAGCCCCTGAATCAATTGCAGATCTCTTCAAGCGCGCTTTTAATGCATTGCTCCCGGGCGGACTCGTTTATGTTCTGGACATGATGACGGATGTAACCCACACCCAACCCAGGTTTTCCGCCATGTTCGCTGTAAATATGGCATTGACCACTGAAAACGGATGGGTGTTCTCAGACAAAGAACTGTCAAGTTGGCTTGCCGGCGCAGGATTCACGGAATTCTCATGCTCGCCTCTGCCCCCTCCAATGCCCCACTGGCTCGCTTCAGCCAGGAAACCATAGCCTCAAAACACTCGCTTTTCTTCAAAAAATTCAATATAAATGGATCAAATGAGACGTATTTTATTTCTATGTTCAGAAAACGCCGGCCGGAGCCAGATGGCAGAAGCATTTGCCAGGGCAAGGCAAATCAAAGACGTCGAGATAATCAGCGCAGGAACAAAGGCAACATCCGTTCATCCTGCAGCAGTAAAAGTCATGTCTGAAGCAGGCATCGATATTTCAAATTATAAATCCAAAGCGTTGGATGGCATGAAAGATCAGCACTTTGATATTGTTGTAACACTTTGCCAGAAAGCAGCAGAGCTGTGTCCAGTCCTCCCGGATTATCCCGAAATAGTAGAATGGAACCTGCCGGATCCGAACAGGCTTGGGGCAAGCGATGAAGAAACACTTGGTTTGTTTCGACAGATACGGGATGAGATCCGAAGGCTGGTAGACGACTTCTTCGACAGGGGCTACCTCCCTGCCCTAATGTCAGCCAGGGACTGCGAAAATATCATTCTCAACAATATATCGGATGGAATTATAGCGCATGACACAAAACGACTTATTTTCTTTTTCAACTCTGCAGCCGAACAGATAACAGGATACCATAGAGAAGAAGTACTTGGACGGGACTGTCATGCTGTTTTCCCCGGTAATTTCTGCGGTGGAAAATGCAAATTCTGTGATGGCCTTCCTCCCGATATCGACAAACACAAGCAAAACGTGGAAATTACCACAAAGAGTGGAGAAAAACGTTCCATCGACATGACAATTAAGGCCATGACCGATCACCGTGGAAGAAAAGCCGGGGTATTGGTATCCTTCAGGGACCTCACCCGCGAACGCGAACTTTCCCGACGTGTTGGTGAAATGGAAAATTTCTCTGGCATCATCGGACGCGACAGAAAAATGCTGGAGATTTTCGATCTTATCCGTGAACTGGCCGATTCGAACGCACCCGTGCTGGTACAGGGCGAAAGCGGTACCGGCAAAGAACTTGTGGCTGCTGCAATACATAACGAAGGACACCGTGCCAATAAACTATTTGTACCGGTCAACTGTGGCGCATTACCGGAATCACTTCTTGAAAGCGAACTTTTCGGCCATGTAAAAGGCGCGTTTACCGGAGCAATCCGTGACAAAAAAGGCCGGTTTGAACTGGCAGACGGGGGAACGATTTTCCTGGACGAGATTGGCGACATCTCCCAGCCAATGCAGGTGAAACTTCTACGCGTTCTTCAACAAGGAGAATTTCAACGGGTTGGCAGCGAGAAAACCCTCAAAGTTGATGTCAGAATAATCAGCGCAACCAACAAGGATATTGCCAAAGAAATGGCAGCAGGCCGTTTCAGGGAAGATCTTTTTTACCGGCTCAGCGTGGTCCCTATACACCTCCCCTCTCTGAGAGAAAGAAACAATGATATTCCCTTGCTTGCCAATCATCTGCTCAAGCAAATTCTGAACGAAACTGGCAGAAAAGAAGTCACCATATCTGCAGCAGCCATGGACGTTCTGATGTCACATAACTGGCCGGGCAATGTGCGCGAATTGAACAACTGGATCCAGTTTGCATTGGTAAAATGCCACAGTAATGCAATAGACCCAATACACTTCCCTTCGACCATAATTCGCAGCGAAAACTCTCCTGAACATTCTTTAATAGATCCGGGACAGCATCGGAGACAAAAGCTTAACATTGAAGCTGTCAGAGAAGCGCTTGTTCAAACAAAACAGAACAGAGCCAAGGCCGCCAAACTGCTTGGTGTATCAAGAGCCACCTTTTATCGCTTCCTGGAAAACAACAGCACTTAGAGTTATTCCACCTGTCTCACCACGACAGATTGTCTCATCGCGCGACAAAAATGTTTCTAATGTCTCACATTCAAGACAATAGTGACACGTCCCTGTCTCATACCTGATAAACTCACAATTCACTAAATATTGATAATCAACATATTACAAATAAAACATTTGGCAGGCGGGAGTTGGCATGGATTTAGCGATTATAAACTGGAAAAATGAAAGAATTAAAATGAACAATAGCTCAAACAAACACCTTAAAGAAGCTTTAGAAATCTCGAGGAAACTTACAATACTTGCGGATGAGGGAGAAGCTTCAAGCAAAGATGACGGGTGCGCAGTTCTTTACGGGGTAATACGTGACTGCGCTTACAAGATAAGAGGAAGAGCAGAAAGAGAGCGTGATGTTCACAAAGTTCTTGGAATATGGGAAGAGGATAACTCGGAAGAAAACAAGTAATGAAACAGAATAAGAAGGAAATATAAAATGAAGAAAACATTAATATACTTAACAGCATTCTTGATGTATGGATTAAACATAAATGCATCAGGATCAGACTGGCTGACAAATTTCGAAAAGGCAACCAAGGAAGCGACTGAAAAGAAACAACAGGTACTGGCAGTTTTCTCTGGGTCTGACTGGTGTGCCTGGTGCATGAAACTGGATTCAGAAATTCTTTCGAAGCAAGAATTCAAAGATTATGCCAAGGACAAACTAGTACTATTCCTGGCAGATTTTCCAATGAAAAACAAATTGCCGGAAGAAACTTCAAAACAGAATAAAATGCTTGCAGAGAAATACAATGTAGAAGGATTTCCAACAGTACTGCTACTTGACGCTTCAGGGAAAGTTCTTGCGAAAACCGGTTACCGAAAAGCCGGTCCGGCAGAGTACATTGAACATCTGAAAACACTTATAAAGAACTGAATTAAGAACAGGGTTTAACGAATGAAAGTGACATCATATAACAGGATAATAAAGAAAAAAGGCGAGACTCAAGAAAAAGCGCCTGGAAATGAAAAAAGACCAATGGAGGCTAATAAACAGCTTCATTAACATTCCTCCCAGTAGTAACGGCTTCGACCAGGCCGTTACGAAAAAGGGGTCGGGATTGACGAATCCCGACCCCTACCTTTATAAAATAGTGTATAAGAGAGTATGAATAAAAGTTTACAAAAGGAATTAAAGATAAAAGGGCTTCCACTCAGTCCAGGACTTGCGATAGCAAAAGTCTGCATGTTCAACGAGAGGCGGCACAGCAACCTTCCCATGTACAAGGTCAGGGGGGAAGGTATTGAACTGGAAATAGGGCGTGTAGAACGGGCAATTGAAATTGCAGGCAACAAACTCGACGAAATAAAAAAACAGGTAGCTGAAAGGATAGGTAACGCGGAAGCAGAAATATTTGTTGCGCAGAAAATGATCATGGAAGACACTACCCTGATCGAAAAAGTTGCAGACCTAATCAAAAATCACTGTGTTAATGCAGAAAATGCAGTTTCGTCAGTTCTCGACTCCTACGAAACCCGCCTGCAGGAAGTAGACAATGAATACCTGAGAGACAGGGCCTCAGACTTCGGCGAAGTCAAACGGCGGATTCTGGATGTTCTGTCCGACATGAAACCTTCGCTCCAGTGTACCGACGAGAAACACTGCCAGCGTGGAAAGAACAGGATTATTGTTGCCGAAGAACTGACTCCATCACTGACCGTCGATCTCGAAACAGAACTGGTGCTGGGTTTTATTTCAGAACGAGGTGGACAGAATTCGCATGGAGCAATACTGGCAAGAGCACTGGGCATTCCGGCAGTAAGCGGTCTGCCGGACTTCAGAAAGAAAGTCGGATGTGGAACGGAACTGCTCATCAATGGCGACAGCGGCGAAGTTGTGATCTGGCCCAGCGAAGAAACAATTACAATGGCCAGGGTTGAACATGAAAAGCCCATCCTCATGCCCGCAGCTTCAGACCCTGTACTCGGACTCAAGGTTATGGCCAACATAAGCCTTGCGACAGATGTCAAAGAGGCAATCCACATGAAAGCAGAGGGAATAGGCCTTTACAGGACAGAAATGGAAATAATTATAAGCGGCAAACTTCTCAGCCAAGAAGAACTTTATCAACGCTATTCAAATGTTGTCAAAGAGATGAAAGGACTCCCCGTAACTTTCAGGACATTTGACGTTGGAAGCGACAAGCCCTTCCCTTTTCTCAACATATCCCATGAACAAAACCCTTCCCTTGGTTTCCGCGGAGCACGACTTCTGCTCGGAAAAAAGGATCTTCTACAGAACCAGGCACGCGCCCTGGCCAGGGCTTCCATACACGGCCCTATAAACATTATGTATCCCATGGTTATTGACCTGGCCCAATTCCTGGAATTGAAAACCATTGTTGAAGAGGCCATAAAGGATACTCCAAAAGGTACAATTAAACATGGCGTGATGTTCGAAGTGCCATCAGCCTGCCTCGATGCAAGGGAAATATTAGAACACGCCGACTTCGGGAGTATAGGAACCAATGACCTTATTCAGTACATGTTTGCAATTGACAGAAATAATGAATTTGTGGCTTATGACTATAACCCTGGTCGGCCAGCTCTCTGGAAGATGATAAAGATCGTAGCAGATGCCGGAGCAGCAACGGGAAAATCGATCTCAGTTTGCGGTGAACTGGCAGGAGACCCGACATATCTGTCAAAAATAATGAATCTCGGCATTAAAGTTGTCAGTGTGAGTTCAAGACTGATACCGGGAATCAGGAATGAACTGAACAAGGAATGCAACCTAATGAAAGGAGAAAAGTAGAATGAAGCAGTTAAAAGGAACAAAAACGGAAAAAGCGCTGATGGCATCTTTCGCAGGCGAGTCACAGGCACGCAACAGGTATACCTACTTTGCCGGAAAGGCCAAAAAGGAAGGTTACGAACAGATAGCTGCAATTTTCGCTGAAACATCTGATCAGGAAAGTGAACACGCGAAAAGGTTCTTCAAGTTTCTCGAAGGTGGAACAGCAGAAATAACCGCCTCTTTCCCAGCTGGAGTTATAGGAACAACTCTGGAAAACCTGAAGGCAGCGGCAGAAGGAGAAAAGCATGAATGGACAGATATGTATCCCAACTTTGCCAAACTGGCAAAGAGCGAGGGGTTTGATGAAATAGCGAACGTTTTCGAAGCCGTCTCTATAGCTGAGAAGCAGCATGAAAAACGTTACACAGATCTGGCCAAGAATATAGAAAACGGAAAGGTCTTTAAGAAAGATAAGACCATATCCTGGCGTTGCCGTAATTGCGGTTATATACACTCAGGAAATGAAGCCCCTGATAACTGCCCGGCATGCGCACATCCCAAGGCATACTTCGAAGTTCTTGGCGAAAACTGGTAATTGCAATATATTGGTCTGCCGGAACCATGTTCCGGCAGAGACCTGTAAACTGACATGAAAGACCAAAGGGGAGACTGAGAAATGTCCTTCAAAGAATGTCCAAATTGTCACTACATGTGGCCGGACAGAACGACATTCCTATCCGACCCTATGCTCTCGCTGGTGGGATATCAGGCTAATTTTAGCGACCTTGTTGCAGGCTATTTCCTATTCAACCATGACACTCCCGACTGCGGAACTTCTCTGGCCATAGAAGCCGGCAAGTTCTCCGACATGCACAACGGACCTATATTTGAAGAAAGAATGACAGGAACCAAGGAGTGTCCTGATTACTGTAAATCATCAAGTTCTCTAGACCCCTGTTTCAATAAATGCGAGTGCGCCTATGTAAGGGACATTCTCCAGGTTGTAAAACATTGGCCTAAAGATCCCTATAAAAAAGCATCTTGAAAAATGAACTCAAAACTTGTTCTGAGCATCCTGTATATTGTGGCAGCATTCATTATTCCAGAACAAACCAGCGCAGTCATCGGACAGAACCCATTTCCGCTATCAGGCCACATCCGTAAAACAGACGGAAGCCAGCAAGTCATCGCCCTGTCGTTCTCTGTCCCGGCAAATCATTACCTGTACGCAGACTTGATAACAGTAACGACTGTAAACGGATCCATTCTGACAGCCCAGGAAAAGCCCAAGCCATACAGAAAACACGATAAATTCAGCGATACCGACAGAGACGTTTACACAAATAATTTCACCATGCTGTTTATCGTACCGACCGCGTCACAAACCACACCGGAACTGACTGTCGAATACCAGGGGTGTAGCGACCAAGTCTGCTTCTTCCCCGTCAAAACAAACCTTTCATTTTCCGGCCACGACACCGGAAACCTCCAAAAGATAACGCAACCGCATTCCGTCGATAAAAACGCTGATTTGAAAAGAATGACATCCGGCTTCCGCTTAACCGGAAGAAAAGAAGGCTATATTCGTGCTGAAGAATTCACGATATTCCTGGATACATCCCTAAAGGGAAATTTCACCAGAACAGATCAAATCAAGGATATGTTCTCCAGGCAAAGTACATTGACCACCATTCTGGCCGTTCTCCTGATAATTGCAGGCGGGCTAGGACTCAACCTAACACCATGCGTACTACCGATGATTCCCATAAACATAGCCATAATCGGGGCAGGAACAGAAGCAGGGTCTCGATTCCGTGGCTTTGTTCTGGGTGGCATATATGGCAGCGCAATTGCCATGACATATGGGCTGCTGGGATTATTTGTTGTCCTTACCGGCTCACGATTTGGAACACTTAACGCCTCATATGTATTTAATGCAGCTATTGCCGCTGTCTTTATTATTCTTGCGCTTGGAATGTTTGATATATTTACTATCGACTTCTCACGGTTTCAATCCAGCATACCCACCAGTACTCGATCTAAAGGAAACATATTTACAGCACTTGTCATGGGTTCCGTTTCGGCACTTCTTGCAGGCGCCTGCGTCGCACCGGTCGTTGTTTCGGTTCTACTCATCTCGTCCGACCTGTTTAAGCACGGAACAACAATAGGTTTGTTTCTCCCCTTTCTCCTTGGTATCGGCATGGGACTCCCCTGGCCTTTCCTTGGTGCAGGACTTTCTTTTCTTCCCAAACCCGGCCTTTGGATGGCACGTGTTAAACATCTTTTCGGAATAGTGATAATCGGTTTTGCAGTATACTACGGACACCTTTCTTACCGGCTCTTCTCGGATCAACAACCGGAAAACAAATCACAAGTCGAACTTGCCCAACAGGAAAGCATCAATCATGGCTGGCTTGTCTCCCTGCCGGAAGCGCTCACCCAGTCAGAAAAGGAAAACAAACCTCTGCTCATCGACTTCTGGGCAAGCTGGTGCAAGAACTGCCTCGCAATGGAAGAAACAACTTTCAAGGATCCTGAAGTTCAGAAGAAGCTGGAGAACTTTGTAAAAGTCAAATTCAGGGCTGAAAACCTGTCAGATCCAGCAACCACACACGTAATGGAATTTTTCAATTGCCTCGGCCTGCCCACTTATGTTGTGCTCGTTCCGGAGAGGGAAAAGGACCACAAGAATGAACAAAAGCACTAATATCAGCTTTGTGGTTATCGGAGCATCAGGCGATCTCGCAATAAAGAAAATATTTCCAGCCCTGTTTTCTATATACTGCCAGGGGCTTCTTCCTGCCGGATTTAAAATCTTCGGATTTGCCAGGACCCCCCTTTCCCATAAAGACTTTCGCAGACGTATTGCCGAACACCTGACCTGCCGGTATGCCAGCACTGAATCATGTTCGACTGAAATCAGTGAATTTCTGTCCCGCTGCTATTATCTTCCCGGCAGCTATGAATCGAGAGAGTCTTTCCTGGATCTCTATGAACTTATGCGGAACCAGGAACAAGGTCTTAATACAAATCGAATATTTTATCTGGCAATACCCCCATCAGTATTTCTCGATACATCAAGGGCAATGGCAGGAGCAGGACTAGTAGTCTGCGGGTCCAACCCCCAGTGGTCCAGGGTCGTAATTGAAAAACCATTCGGGAAAGACCGTCAATCTTCCGATATGCTTACACGCGAACTGGCCAGGGTTTTCTCCGAAGAACAAACCTTTCGTATCGACCATTACCTCGGCAAAGAAGTAACACAAAACCTCATGGTTCTCCGTTTCGCCAATCTTGTATTTGAACCGCTCTGGAACCGTAATTTTATCGAAAGTGTTCATATAACCTGGAAGGAAGACATCGGGGTCAGAAACCGCGCCGGTTATTTCGATGAATACGGGATAATCCGCGATGTAATCCAGAACCATCTGCTCCAGATTTTGACTCTCGTAGCCATGGAAAAACCCAGAAGCATCAGCGCAACACACATTCGTGACGAAAAGGTTAAAGTCCTGAAATCAATATCTGCAATAGATATGAAAAACATTGTTCTCGGTCAGTATACAGCCGGAGAAATCAATAACAATAAGCATGTTGGTTACCTCGACGAGAAATCCATTCCCGGCAATTCCACAACCCCTTCTTTCGCTGCCGCAGTCCTGAAAATCAACAATGATCGCTGGCACGGCGTTCCATTCATAATCTCCGCAGGCAAAGGACTGGACTCCAGAACAAACGAGGTCAGGATCCGATTCCGAAGCATTCCGGACAATATTTTCTGCGATAAGCCCGAATGCCTTCCAACAAACGATCTCAATATCCGGATTCAGCCGGACGAATCGATATTTCTCAATATAATCAACAAACAGCCTGGAATGCAGTTGTCTCTCGTAGAAACCAGCCTCAACCTCAGGTATCAGTCTGCATTCTCAACGAAAATACCAGAAGCCTACGAACGGCTCCTCCTTGACGTTATAACCGGCGACAAGGGACTCTTCATTCGTTCAGACGAACTTGCTGCAGCATGGGATATCTTCACCCCGGTCCTGCATGAAATCGACAGGTTGAAAATAAAACCCGAACCTTATCCTTTCGGAAGCATCGGACCCGCATCAGCGGCAAGACTTGTGGACAGAAAACTGTATTCGTAAATTGCCATGTCAATTGAGCTGAAAACATTCAAGAACAGCAACAGCCTTATCCTTGCAGCATCAGAACTCCTGAAAGAGCATATGCAGATTCAAAGTAACAATCCACATGCCATAATGCTTTCCGGAGGCCATACCTAAGCAGACGTGCCACTACGCGCATGACCAGAAAGCAAACGTCGCAACAATACAATAGCCACAAGCGGTAACAACACCCCGTAAAAGACCAACTTAAGAGGATTAAACGAGTCAATCTGCCAAGGTAAAGCCCGGTAAAGATTCCAGAAGATCGCCAGACAGGAAAACCAGACTGCCCCAAAATTCGGCAACATGTCACCAGAATGAATCAGTTTCATTCCCCCAGTCCGCAATGACGCACGAAAAGGATAGAGCAGACAGCTCCCGAGAAAACCCAGCTGATCAACCAGTATGTGTGCCGCGAACGCGCCAAATATTATCATACCGGCCAGGACATCCCAAACTACCGTACCGGCCAGGGCAAACAGCAATCCAATCACGAGGCTGTGGCTCCATTCACGATGCCACGGAATAAAAATCGGCACCACCCTTTTATCCGCCGTCGGCTTCATCAGGAAAGATGGACCATCAAGTATATCCGCAACCGTCTCCGTCTCGTAGTCAGGCTTAACACCACATAAAAGCCCAGAGTGTGCTTCCTTTTTTTTGCATGAATATTCCTCCACGACCGATTGATCCGTCCGCACAACAGGTCCGACCGACACAACAACCTTGCGGCATGGAATATCAAATTTCACACTATACTGCCGCCACAGGTCACTTCCCATCCGGATGGTGTTGAGCTTGATCCGCACCGGTTTCTTATCAACAAAAGAGTTGTTTACAGCCATTGCAACGCCATCCGCAATCATCTGCGGGTCCGGATCAAGAGGATCCGGAGTAACAATAATATCGTACCTGTAGAAAAACTTGTAAAACTTGAAATCCAGCGTGTCAGGCAGGAGTCCAAAAACCCCGCCAAGTATGAAATACATAGGACTGCCGTCGGCGCCGGCCTTCACCGCCGACTGGAAAAACGACGCCAGCGCAACCCCTACAGAAAAATGTGCAATCCCCTTCATAAAATATATGGAACCGCAGATTCTGCGGTCATCTTATTCAAAGCAAACCCATCCATCCGGCCACCTTTGCACCACAACCCGACATATTACATGCCATCGGAAGTAGTATCACTCCGAGGCAATTCATTCTCCGTGAACCAAGCAGGACAGGAATTAAACCTATTCCGGCAGCCACTAGCATCACAAATTCACCACGCCATCCAGTAACTGCAAAAACAATCACAAAAACCAACAGCAGTGAAACAAACGACAGGAACCTGAAGCTGCTTTTCCCGATGAGCTTTATCATCCCCCAGGAAAGCGGTCCCACCATGAGCAAAGAAACAGCTCCTGCAATTGCCATTGATGCCATCGCCAGGTAGTAATCATGATACGAACCAGGCACGTATATTCCACGCATGAGCCAGCTGCCACCACCACGCCCAATCCCCAAACCCGGAACAAAAAGAAGAAGAAATCCTCCTGCGTAGTAAACCAGCTTCGAGACTCCCTGAGAAACCAGGAAAGCCTTGTCGTCACGAAGCGCCGTGGCATGACCAGAGAGAAACCCTCCCACCCCTCCGCTGACTACAGGAAAAAAGGCCGCAAATCCGCCCCCCAACCCGCCGGCAAACACACCGCGCAAGAATGACACAGCACCCAAATTCGATCTGGAATCAATTTTTTGATCAGGAATTGATACGCCGCTGACAATATTAAGCAAAAGCCATGGCAATGTGAACAAACCCACAAACGCAGGCATGATGTTTTGAAATGCCACGGTGGAAGGTATAGGCGATCGGTATAGAAGAATAAACCCTAACAGTCCTGAAAGAAAAAATGTAACAAGCCCGGCTCCTGTCGCTTTCCACCCATCAATAAACTTGGCAAAGCCGCCATCTCCTAAAACTCCACCTTTTGGCCATTCCGACATCAGCATAAAGCAGATAACACACCAGAGAATCCAGTGCAGATGTGGTTGAAACACGGTGTGCGCTACCGAAAGCAGTGCCGGCGCCAAAGGAGCGGCCAGCAGTAATAAGAGAAACAAACCCGCCATACTCCCGCAGGCCGTTATAATAGAACCCTCATAACCCCGCCCGCACATCAGGTATTTCTGTCCGGGCAGAACAATAAAAAGAGCACTCTCATCAGGTGCCGCCAGGAAAACAGACGGCAAGGTGCTCATTACGGCATAGCCCACAATCATACCCGTAAACAACGGCACTATAATTTCCGGACAGCCAGGCATGCAACCGGAGAGCAATAGCAACCCCATGACGTTGTACACGTGTAAGCCGGGAATACAGGCAAGGATCGACGAGACTACCGAACCAGCTGCTGCATAAATTATTATCGTATAAATCATTTTCCGGAAAAACCAATACCTTTCCTGACTCGATGCCTCTGTACCTTTCTTACCTCTTCCCAGCCCCCATCTTTAATTCTTCCGCCTTTCGCAACACCAGCTTTGAATTCCCATCCGCCGAAAAATTAAGACTTCCAGTCACTTCCACGGACATCTTCCCATGCGGAACAAGGTGTTCATTAAAAAGGTTACCGGCAACCTGGCCATATGCAACCACTCTCAACTGGCCCGAACCATCATCAACCAGGAAAGACAAAGACTCCACAATCCCTTTCTTCTTTCTGACAAATGCATCTTTCTCCACAACACCACTTATCCTCACCAACCCGAAATTCATCATCGGCGTGATTTCCGAAATTCTCACCAGCGGAACGTCGCTGTGTACCGCCATCAAATACAGGAAGAACAGCCCGACAACAGCCAGGAGAGCGGAACCATAAATCATAAATCTGAAAACAGGTTTTCTCGCAGAATCACATTCGCAATACGGACAGACATCCGCCGGCCCTATGAATCGTTCACAGCTCGGGCAGAAGGCACCCGGATTTATCATTTTATCAATGACTTCCTTTTTCATCATGCAATAATTCCAGTTTTGCTTTAAAAACCGGCAGGAATGTATCACATAACAGGCGGGAAGAATGTCAGGCCAAACCCTGATTTTTCATGTAAGGTTTGCCCCGATAAGGAATGTAAGGATAACCACTACAACAGGCAGGATCAGTTCTTCTCAACGCGCATTGTCTCAACACGAAGGTTCGTGCGGTGCTCAGAAGGAAAACACTGTATATCCATGTCCTTGACCATCCATCTGTCTTCAATCTTTTTGAAACTTTTCATAAAAAGGCGTCGCACCAGTTCTCCCCCGGCATCATAACCTTCAGCCTGCAATACCATGTGTAACTTCTCGTCTATCCAGAGACGGACTTTCTTATACTGACCCGTCTCCCCGGGAGGAGCATCAACTTCCACTATAAAACAACTCTGCCCCCTGAGAGTCTCTGCCTTCAGCGTTTTTCCGCCCGGCCACCAGAGAAATGAAAGAGTCAGTTCCATCCAGCTCACATCAGTATCCTGGAATGGCTTGTACAAATCCGGCACCTTGGCAGGAACAAGAGGATTACCAGCAGCATATTCAAAACGTGCAGAACCGGCAGAACTTCGTATGACAGTCATCTGCTCAAGATCCTTCCCCAGGGCATCCCGCAAAATATACTTAGCCATTGCAGGACTATGCCCCAGGTCTAAACGCATCTCGATATTGAGCGTTCGCGTAACAACACCCTTGCGTTTCCTGACTTCAAGCGAACCGTTGATCACGATTGGCTCACGCGGAAGCTGTCCCCTCATGTCCTCAAGCAATTGTGAACCAGCAGGCAGCCCCTCACTGTCCGGCTTGGAAAGAACACATGGGACAACAAGCGCTAAAAGAAATGAAAAGAAAAAGATGTGCTTCAATGGCCGTTACTCCTGACCCGGAGCCTTGGCGTCACATGGGCCGGCATTTTTATCAGCAGTTATTGCACGATCAATAATATCGCGAATCTGGGTTAATCCCGTGGCAGGAATAATAATTGCATCCCTTCTCCCCCCAACATCTTCTGTAACTTTCAGGAACCTGCCCCTTGGATTTTCCTTCAGATCAAAGGAAAAAAGTTTCCGCTCAACCTGCACCTGCTCGTTTAGTAACTCTTTATCCACGGTTATACCCCCAGTTACTGGATTAAGATCTGCAGCTGACATGCATTGCAATCTGCCAACCATTTTCACTCTAGCAAAATACAGGCAATTGTCAATCCGAGTCTACCCCGCAACGGTGACGTCTGGACTAGATTTCCTACTTTATTTACCTGTTAGAACTAAGTTGCCCTATACAAATGGTTATGATAATTTTCCGTACGAAAGATTAATCGTTATTTGTTAAAAACAAGCAACTTGAGTGGGAACAGCGAAAGGAACAAACACATGACTGGTTCACTTGCAGCAATCGGAGCCGGACTCACAGCAATCGGAGCCGGACTTGGCATAGGCAAACTCGCGGCATCGGCAATGGAGGGTATCGCCCGCCAGCCTGAATTCGCCGCAAAAATACAGGTAAACATGCTTATCGCGGCAGCGCTGATCGAAGGTATCGCCCTGTTCTGCGCCGTTATCTGTATTATCTCGAAATAAACAGTTCATTCCAACTGTTTACCAGGCGGATAAAACATGTCAGAACATAACTCCCATTCTCAATCAATCGAGGTTCCTGCAGCAGGCGGCCATGGTTCATCCGGCGGTGGGTCCCTGATGGACGTCTCGCCAGCGATGGTTGGACTAACATGGGTCACCTTCATCCTTATGACAGTGATCCTGTACAAGGTGGCTTGGAAACCAATCCTAAAGGCCCTCGAAATGCGGGAAGAATCAATCCGCAAGGCGCTGGCCGACGCCGAAAAGGCACGTGCAGAAACCGCGGCCCTCGAATCTAAACAGCAGCAGCTACTGAAAGATTCACAGACTGAAGCACAGAAAATCCTGGATGATGCCCGCACAACCGCGCGACACACAGCAGATACCATCCAGGCAAAGGCCGGTCAGGAAGCAAGGGAGCTGATCGAAAACGCCAAGAAAGAAATATCCAGCGCAACCGAAAGAGCTCGCGCAGAACTCCGCCGGGAAAGCGCTGAACTGGCAATCGCCATGGCAACCAAGGTCATAGGCGACAACATGGACAGCAGCAAAAACCGGGCTATCGTTCAGAAAATGGTTAAGGAGATGTAATTCGTGGTAGTTCACTCAAAAGCGGCAAAACGATACGCAAAAGCACTTTTTGACCTTGCCCTCAAGTCAGGAGAACTTGACAGCATCCGCGGCGATCTCGAGGCCATATTGAAACTTATGCACGATGCACCTGATCTTGTTAAGTTCATGCGTGATTACATGCTGCCGGCATCAGCCAGAACAAAGACCCTTGCCGAAATCTTTTCCAGCAGGATCAACGAACTCACATTCCGCTTCATCAGGCTCCTTGAAGAGAAGAAACGGTGCGGAATACTGGACAACATCTGCGTATCATTCGCAAATATGCATGACCAGATGCAGGGCATCATAAAAGGCCAGATCACTTCCCCGATAATGTTTGAGTCGCAGGACATCCAGACGATAACAACCTATGCCCAGACAAAAACAGAAGGACGACTTGTTTTATCCACAGTCATTGACCCATCGCTTTTAGGCGGATTTAAACTGAGGCTTGGCGACGTTGTTTACGACGCAAGCGTTGCGGCCCAAATACACACTCTAAGAGAAAAAATGATCAGCGTTTAATCTGCGTCAGGAGAAACACATGGCTATTGATCTAAAACCATCGGAAATATCTTCGATACTGAAGAAACAGTTATCGGATTTCAAACAGCAGGTCGACACAGCCGAAGTCGGAGTGGTGCTGAGCGTAGGTGATGGTATCGCCCACGTATACGGACTGGCGGGCGTTATGGCCGGTGAACTCGTAACCTTCCCGGGCGATATCGCCGGAATGGTGCTCAACCTCGAGGACGACAACGTCGGTATCGCTATTTTCGGCGAAGATTTTCACGTCAAGGAAGGCGACGAAGTAAAAAGAACCGGCCGAATCGCATCAATCTCGGTGGGCGATGCAGTCCGGGGCCGTATTGTTGATGCACTTGGTAATGCCATTGACGGCGGATCTCCTATTTCCACATCAGAATCCCGCAAGATCGAAGTCAAGGCGCCCGGCATCATTGATCGCGCCGATGTCCGCGAACCCCTTCAGACCGGCATAAAAATGATCGATGCCCTCACCCCTATCGGGCGCGGTCAGCGTGAACTTATCATTGGCGACCGTAAAACCGGCAAGACAACCATCGCCATCGATACCATCATCAACCAGCGCGGCGAAAACGTCATGTGCTTTTACGTCGCCATCGGCCAGAAGCGTTCCACCGTGGTGCAGGTCTACGAAACACTTAAGAAATTCGGCGCCATGGAGTACACCACCATCGTGGCGGCAACTGCATCGGATCCGGCACCGATGCAATACCTGGCCCCGTACTCCGGCTGCACTATGGCCGAGTATTACAGGGAGACAGGCAAACATGCGCTGATCATTTACGATGACCTGACCAAGCAGGCACAGGCTTACCGTCAGCTCTCCCTGCTCCTCCGCAGGCCACCGGGACGCGAGGCGTTCCCCGGCGACATATTCTATCTACACAGTAGATTGCTTGAGCGCGCCGCAAAAATGAGCCCGGAAAATGGCGGCGGAAGCCTTACAGCGCTCCCGATTGTCGAAACTCAGGCTAACGACGTTTCTGCCTATATTCCGACAAATGTTATTTCCATCACCGACGGCCAGATCTTCCTGGAAGCCGATACTTTCACCTCAGGACAGCGGCCGGCTATCAACCCCGGCATATCGGTCTCCCGAGTCGGCGGAGACGCCCAGGTGAAGGCAATGAAACAGACCGCAGGCTCTCTCAGGCTTGAGCTGGCCCAGTACCGCGAACTGGCCGGTTTCGCCCAGTTTGCCTCAGATCTTGACGCCGCAACAAAGCGACAGCTGGAACGCGGCCACCGCCTCATGCAGATCATGAAACAGGGTGTCCACGAAACACTGCCAGTGGCAAAACAGATTGCAATAATGTACGCCGGCACAAACGGATACCTGGACGACTTGCCAATTGACCGAGTCAGGGACTTCGAGCAGAAGCTCTACGAGGCGCTGGATGTGGAACCACAGGAATACATCAAGCTGGTTAACGCGAAGAAGACAATGACAGATGAGGTCAAGGCCGCCCTGGACCGTGTTCTCGAACAGCTTACCGGCAAGAAACACAACAAACAGTAAAACGCAGAACCGGCAACACTAATGCTGACACTCAAGGAATATAATGTAAAGCTTGCACGGCTGAGAAGCACACGCAAGATGACCAAGACCATGAAGATGGTTTCGGCCAACAAGCTAAAGAAGGCCCAGAAGGCTCAGAAAGACGCGAGCACCTTTGAGGCGAAACTTAACGAGATTGTCGGCAGGCTGGGAGTTGAAGTCAGTACCCAGGACCATCCTCTTCTCAACCCGAAGAGTGTCCCGCAGAAAGCCCTTCTTGTTATGTTCGCGTCCGACAAGGGGCTGTGTGGCGGCTTCAACAGCAACTTGAACCGGAAAGCCATGGAATGGCTCACTAATAATGCAGAACGTTTTAAACACCTGGAGATGAGCTTCTCGGGCCGAAGAGGTTTTACATTCTTTAAGAACAGATACACAGTAAAGAAACATTACGAAGGTGTCGCGACCAAGCCGCACTTCACAGACGCAGTCAATATCGGCAGGGACATCCAGGCCGCCTTCTTCGCCGGACAATTCGACGAAGTATACGTGGCATACAACCAGTACTGCGGCGCTCTTTCCTTCAAGCCGGTAATTGAAAAACTTATCCCGATGGACACCTCGCTGTTCCGTGCACAACCGAATAAAACAGAACAGGGAATGTGGATATACGAACCAGCCCGGCACGAACTGCTCATGACCACAATCCCAAGGTTGATCAATCTGAAAATTTACTCGATTCTCGTCGGAACATCAGCAGGAGAACATGGCGCAAGAATGTCCGCAATGGATAATGCCACCAGGAATGCGGACGAACTGATCGAGCATTTCACATTGCTCCGTAACCGGGCGAGACAATCTAAGATCACGACTGAATTGGGCGAAATTGTAGGCGGAGCCGAAGCGCTGAAATAAACTGACGGCAACGTTCTTTGAAGGG
This sequence comes from Lentisphaerae bacterium RIFOXYA12_FULL_48_11, assembly GCA_001804885.1. Taxonomy (GTDB): domain Bacteria; phylum Verrucomicrobiota; class Kiritimatiellia; order UBA8416; family YA12-FULL-48-11; genus YA12-FULL-48-11. Next base: position 15,781 of record MHBM01000181.1, on the reverse strand, counting down.
AGTATGAAAATGAAAAGTTCTGCAAATAAAGCAGTCTCAGGAAAGATTACCCAGGTGCTTGGCGCCGTTGTTGACGTGGAATTCCCGGAAGGCGAGCTTCCGTCAATCCTGACGGCACTGCAGGTAACGAATCTTACAATAGACGACAAGCCATGGAACCTGACACTGGAAGTTGCACAGCATCTCGGAGAAAACACTGTCCGCACAATAGCAATGGATGCAACGGACGGACTTATCCGTGGAACCGAAGTCAGGAATACAGGTGAAAACATCACCATGCCGGTCGGGGTGGAAACCCTGGGCAGAGTTTTGAACCTTCTCGGTGACCCGATCGACAATGCCGGTCCCCTCAAATGCGAAAAGCGCTCACCCATCCATAAACCCGCTCCCAGATTCGATGAACAGGAAACGAAGGATGCAGTCCTTGAGACAGGCATCAAGGTCATTGACCTGCTCGCCCCTTACAAAAAAGGCGGAAAGATTGGCCTGTTCGGCGGAGCCGGAGTAGGCAAGACAGTTCTGATCCAGGAACTTATACGTAATATTGCAACAGAACATTCGGGTTACTCTGTATTTGCTGGTGTCGGCGAGCGTACCCGCGAAGGAACAGCTCTTTACAGGGAAATGCGCGAATCGGGTGTTATCTCCAAGACCGCCATGATTTTCGGGCAGATGAACGAACCACCAGGGGCACGCGCCCGTGTCGCCCTATCGGCCCTTACTGTTGCAGAATATTTCCGTGAAGAACTCCGGCAGGACGTGCTGTTGTTCATCGATAACATATTCCGGTTCACCCAGGCCGGATCAGAAGTTTCCGCCCTTCTGGGCCGTATTCCTTCCGCCGTGGGTTACCAGCCCACACTTGGAACGGACATGGGCGAACTCCAGGAACGCATCACTTCAACAAAGAACGGGTCGATCACATCGGTACAGGCGATATATGTGCCTGCCGACGACTATACCGACCCGGCTCCTGCAACCACGTTTGCACATTTGGACGCAACAACGGAACTCTCACGCCAGATATCGGAACTTGGAATCTATCCGGCAGTCGACCCTCTGTCATCGTCATCCACAATGCTGAGCCCGGACATTGTTGGGCAGGAACACTATACTGTTGCCCGAGGTGTCCAGGAAATTCTCCAGCGCTACAAGGAACTGCAGGATATAATTGCAATCCTTGGGATGGATGAACTGTCGGAAGAAGACAGGCGCACGGTTGAACGTGCGAGGAAAATCCAGAAATTCCTGTCACAACCCTTCCACGTGGCAGAACAGTTCACCAACATACCAGGCCAGTATCTCAAGCTTTCGGACACCATCCGTTCATTCAAAGAAGTGCTGGATGGAAAGCATGACAATATTCCGGAACAGGCGTTTTATATGGTTGGTAACATTGAAAGTGTACATGAGAAGGCAAAGAAACTGCAGGGTTAATGGCAATGAGTCTGAATCTGAAAATAATGACACCGCAGGGAACGTTTTTCGAGGGTGACATCGAATCGTTCTCTGCACCCGGCATTAACGGTTATTTCGGCGTCCTGCCAAGCCATGCACCAATGATCTCCGGCATCGGTAAAGGTGTTCTGAAAATCGACACCGAAGGAAACAGCCAATACTACGTCATAAGCGGCGGCGTTGCCGAAATTAAAAGCGAAGGAACCATCATTCTGGCCGATATAGTCAAGAAAGTCGAAGGCCCCGACGAAGCCGACATCGAACTGGAAGAACTGGAATCCCCCACCCCAACCGGACACTAAATTCATATCTCAGGAACGCCGCTTGACTTCTGAACAGCGCTTTGCTCATAATCTGCCCGTTTTTGTTTTCTTCTGTGTGCCGGTTTAGCTCAGTTGGTAGAGCAGCTGATTTGTAATCAGCAGGTCTTCGGTTCGAGTCCGAAAACCGGCTCCATTTAAATATCAAACATTTCTAGCGTTCCACCTGTTAGCCAATTCGCGTATCAACAATCCCTGATAATGCTTGAAACTACACATTTTTCCTGTTAGTTAAAAAACAAGGTCGTAGTCCGTCAAAGCGTAGTGGAGCTTCAAATTTATAGGTACTGGGAAATCTAACATGAGTGAAGTCATCTTTAAGTGCCCTACTTGTTCAAAAAACCTTTGTGCCGGAGATACAGCTATCGGTAGAGTCTTCGACTGCCCAACCTGTCATTACAAAGTTACGCTCCCTGAACCTGATTTTACATTTAATTGCACTTCATGTAGCGCTGAACTTTCTTCTCTGAAAAACATGGTTGGCGAAACGTTTGATTGTCCCTCCTGTGAACAAGGTTTTACAATCCCTTCAAATGGAAGGCAATTTATACCACCCTTGAAACAGAAAACGATCAGCATCACTTGTCCCTCCTGTTCGGTAGAACTAGAATTAGAAATAAATTATTACAAGGAGATGGAAGGCAAAATTATAGACTGCCCTCAATGTAATAAAGCAATTCCACTGTTTTCAAAGAATTCACACACACCCAGAATTGAGACTCAAACTGACGTCGCGATAACTCCTCCCGAATGGCCCGATCAACCAAGCTGTCCGGGTTGCCATACTGCAATGGCTCCAAATGCTGTGATTTGTCTTACGTGTGGTCTTGATCTGCGGACTGGACAAAAATTCACACTACCACAAGAAAAAAGAAAATTATCCTTTAAACAGGAGGAATCTCCGCCTGATGAGCCAAATAATTCAGTTTTAGTTCGTTATTTTATGCCCAAATCTAGGCGAAAAACAATTTCCGTCAAACTTTTCTCTGTTCTTAAGATGATATCAGTCCTTGTTATCATTTCAGGAATGGGGTTGGCTGCAGTTCAGTATGTGGATATTTCTGCAGTTATAAATAAAATCAAAGGTTTATTTGAAACCACAGAACCCAATGTAGCAAAAAACATCATTCAGATCCTGGAGACATTGAGAAGCAAACCCGGCGATTACGCGGCTTTGCAGGAATTGTCCGTAAACATTAAGAATCTGACCGATACCACTGATAATAGGAACATCAAGTGCGGAATGATGACAGTATTTGCTTTGGGACAACTCGGGAAAGGAAATGAACAGAGCGGCATAGCATGTTGCGAACACATACAATCAAACTATGCTGATACCGAATTCTCGAGAATGGTTAATAAAGGTAATTTCTATGATTTTTGCCCCAAATGTGCAACAAAGGGAGAAATACGAGAAAACTGCAAGGTCTGCTCAGGTGGAACGAAATGCAAGGCATGCAGAGGTTCTGGAATAACGACCATAACAAAGGCACCTCCTCAGGGTTTGGCAAGATCGTCTAACAGAAAAAGCCACTCTTTAGGAGAAGCTCCTTCTACTACCCCGCAAACAACAACCGTTAGATGTTCTTCCTGCATGGGTTCAGGCAAGTGTTCGGCATGTAAAGGAATTGGATTCTTCGCTTCCAAATGTATTGACTGCGATGGAACAGGAAAGAATCTGGTAAAATTAAAAGTCAAAGCTCAGTATGACATTGCCCTTACAAAGACATTTAATCTACTGGAGGCCAGAATTAAAGAAGGAAAAGACCTGGCATTATCAGAAAATACAATGATCGGAAAGAAAGGTGACAGCGATATTGATTTAAAGACTCTTAAAGAGATGCTTGCTGACGGGACGAAAATAAATCTTTTTGACGGGCTTATTCGTATTTGTGATGAGAAACAAATGCCGTTATCGATTGATCCGGAATCAGAATCATTAAAGATGATGTCTGATGTTTATGTCGATATTTCGTCGCTATCTTCCGTTACAAACACAACATCACTCAATTCTTTTGTTACAAAGTACCGTTTAGTTGTCAATCAAGTGCCTATTGCAACAGGAAGCTCTAATAGAGTCGATTTCGTAACTACTCCTGCAGTTTGGATATATTCTCAAGCCTGCTGGTATCTATTGCGAAATCAGATTACTCAGGCTCAGAAGGCATTGGCTACAGCATCATTGGAGAGTTCAGAGTTCAGCATTCATTGCGAACAATTACGAAACCTGCTCCAAATGGTGAACGAAAACAAAAACGAATTATCCACCTTGTCTGCTACGCTTAGAAATGCCCTCGCTAAATATAAGCAAAACATGGCCAATGCGCGGACATTCGAAACGGCAAGCAAATCCGGACTACAAGGGCCGCAAGGTTCAAGTCGCAATGATGGCATTAATGCTGCTGCTGCAGAGACAAGCTACAAGCGAGCAGAGATTGCTGCGCAAGATGCTTTCCAGCTATTGAAGTCCTATCTTAAAAAAATGAAAGGCGGCATCAAGATAATCTGCGAACGTTTTGAAACTGCTCGCGCTGAAAGACTCTATTCGGAAGTATATTTTCTTCTAAGCTACCTTATTGATAATTACACCCAAATTCAAAATCTCCAAAAAGAGATTCAGGAAAATGGATTTCTCGATTGGGCACAGGAACTTGATGAATTTATAGGAGACATGCCTGATCAAATAAAACAAGATCAGACTACATACGGAGGTTATATTCGCACACTTTCGTCCGATATCGACAAACTAAATGTCAGCCATGCTTCAGGACAAAACGTAACAGAAGGACTCCGCATTTCTGAATTTGCCTTTTCCATCGATAGGGCAAACTTCATGGTAAGGGTCGGGGCGGGATATTTTTCAGCTCTGCGAAATGTTAAAGCAATGAAGGATATTCTTTATATTGAAAAATTAACAGACAATCAGCAGGCGGATATTGCCAGAGAATTCCGGACAAAGAACAAAACTGGCCTTCTTCAGGCATTTAATGATGTAGCCGACAAAAAGATCCCCCTGATGCTCGATACAGAAAGCAAGCTGGGTTCGGCAGTTGGGTTATGCACTTATATGGGACAAGGTGATTTATCTCCGATATCGGTCAAAATTCAACCAGTTGCCGCAAACGCTGTTGCACACGACGAGAAACATGCCGGATATTGGAGCGCCTATGTGCATAAATATACGGCCCAGGAAAAACAATTTCCAATATCGTTTGGTGATTATGGTTACAAAGATATCAGCATGCGGATTTCTGCCATAGAGGTATACAAGTGGCTGTGCAATCAATATCCAACCGAAATGGCTGGCAACGGATTGCATATTGAATATCACGACCTAGAAGGAGGTAAAGCAGGAGATTCAGCCGGCGTAACAATGGGAGTGGCTGGTTATTCATTCTTAAACAAGATACCTATTCGCAGAGATGTTGCCATGACAGGTTCTATTCGGTCAGATGGTTCTGTTTATCCGGTTGGAGGGGTATCAAAAAAAATAGCTGGAGCACAGGATGCTGACGGAGTCGAACTCGTAATTATTCCCAAGGCCAATGAAGCTGATGCTTTTTTTGTTCCCGTAAACCATTTATGCCGAATCATTATTATTTCTGCTAATGATATTGAAACTTATATTAACTATGCCACCAACCCTGAGCATAAAAAAGATACGTTACATGATCTTCGTAGAGCTCAGATTTTTATTATGCTGGGTTCAAAGAAAAAAGCTGAAGACATTCTTTTGGCAATTGCTGCAAACAATCCTGAAATCTATTCGGCAAGAAGACTACTGGAATTACTCGCCATTAGCTGGACACAGAAGGCCGAAACTAAATAATGCCTCATAATAGGTAATCTACATTTCCGAGACCATCTTCTTTACCCTGCTGAATCTTCAGTTCTTCGGAGCATTACCTTGAGGAGATTTTTTCTTCTTATTGAAGAGATCGTTCAGCAATTTACCACCCTCCTCCATTATTGCCTTGGTGGCAGCTTCCTTCGCCGCCTCTTTTGTCAGATCCGCCAGCGCAGCCTTTATGGCATCTCCGGATATAACAGGCTTGTCTATCGGACCTTCGATCGGCACCTTCACTGTAAGCTTCGACACATATCTAAAGGCATCTTTCCCTATCATCCGCTCCGTTATCGGAACCTGGGCAACATATTTAATCATACCATCAAGGGTCACATAACCTGAGAAAGTGATATTGTAATCCTTGTTTCCGAGGGTAAGCGGAGACGGCTCAATCCTTCCATTCCTGCACACAAACGAGAACACTTCATTCGAAAGAGTAACTGGCTTTGTCTCAAGCCTGCAGATATCCAGAACAGATTTCAACAACCCGCCCGGCTCAAGAACAAGGTTTCTCAATACAAATTCTCCATCGATAAATATCTTGTCTTTCTGTGCTGAATCGAGAGGAACATAACATTTCTTCAGAACCAGGTCTGCAAACCCGGAGGTCACCACACAACCCTTGAGAACTGGATTAACCTTCCCCAGCATGTCCGACATCATATCCTGCGTAATCTTGACGTTTCGCAGCACCTGTGATCCATCTGCCACACTCAGAAAAGCATTATCAACAACAGCATTCACTTCCGGACCGATCTTAAGTTCACCGTCATTGACTTTTGTGCTGATATCCGTCCTTACCAACCCCTTCCCTGCAGTAGCATTAAAATCGAGTCCATCAACCTGGAGGCCAAATGCCTTTATCTTCGAAAGATACAATCCTGCAGCGAGATCAGTGCCTCTCAGCATTTTCTTCCAGTCCGACTCAGCAAGCGAAGTTCTGATATGAAACTTGGACTCTTTCCTGCCCTCCATGACAATTTCCTTACCGCTGAACGCCGTTACAAGTTCACCTATCCGCTTGAAATCAGCCGTCTGCCTGCCATCCAGCAACAAAAGCTTTTGCTTCCTGATATCTTTCAGAGAACCTTCAGCCGAGAGTGCAACTATCGAAGATTCCAGCTTAATATTCTTTATTGCCACATCGCCGGCTACATTATCCACTTCCGAGGCAAGAACAAATTTCAAGACCGGCTCAATAACAGCCGGACCTTTTGCCGGCTGAACCTTGAAATTCGTTATTACAGCTTCAAGGCCAACTGACTGCTTCTTCCCCGCAGGAACAAAATTGAAATTACCAGCAAAACTTCCTGACAGCGAAGATCCCGCCTGCATTTGCAGAAAATCAGATGCCTGTGCAGATATCCTGCCCAAATCCAACACTACGGATCCCGCAGTCGAAATCTCAGGCACACTGCCATCGCGTGTCAGGACCGTGACAGAAGGGATATTGATACTACCCGCGGAAAATTTCACATCGAGGTCTGAAATCTTCAGGCTGCGGCCGGTCGCATCGCGTTCCAGCACAAACCGTGCAGTAGCTGCAGGTTCAGAGAACTTCTTCTTGTTTAAAGAATAAACGAAGTTCATTGCCGACAAGGAGACCGGTCCAAGAGAAAGCATTCCTTTTCCCATTTTCCCTGCCATCTCGGCATCAACAACACCTGAACCATCCGTATCGGGCGGTACCAGCCCCATTCCACGGCACAATGTCAAAAGTTTCTTTACATCAGCGTGAACTTTTACCGCCACCCCCTCCATACTCATTTCCGCGAACTTCCCGGCCGGGAAAGTACGCGCAATGTCGACCTTGCCTGACAAGGGTGTCGATTCCACAGTCATCCTGAGATCGCCAAGCTCCGTAATTTTGCCTTCCGGCGTAGCTTTAAGAATTACATCGAGACCTGCACGGGCCGACTCCAATACCATCGGGCTTGGCGCCAGGCCCGAAACATTCAACTCATCAAGCATTATCCGCGTCGTCGCCTTTCTTTCATTAGCGGATATACCTTGTATTCTGGCGACCGCCGAAACATTTCCCGACGCAAATACTTTTCCCATCGCTATAAACTTGCGCAACTCGGCAATAGCAGCAGCCAAATCAGCATTCAGCGTTATCTGCAGATCATTTAAATCCCCTCGACCGCTCATGTTCGCAAAACCCGACGAAAGCTGGCACTTTTCAATACGGAAGCCGGCTGCTGTCATAACAAGCCTGCTGTTGAGCAGTACAGGGTGGCTCAACTTCATAATCTTGTCTGATGATCTGGCCTCAACATCGGCCAGGCTTACATCAAGCCCGCAAGACAGGACAGAACCTTCAGACTGTATATCAGCTTTCGCAGACACTTCACCTTTGGATATGGTCATTCCCTTTTCCAGTTTGAGAGTAGCTGGCAGCAGCGATGCAATCTTCGGAATATCAAGCTTTGCATTAAAAGAAATAGCCCCGACAGGATACTTTAACCCTTTATCCGCAAGCTCACCGCTGGCCGTAGCCGCCATAAAAGGCAGATTGATGGTGAAACTTCGAATGCTGACGTTTTTGCCATCAACCAAAACGCTGAAATCAAATCTGGAGGAATCAATCTTCGGCTTGTCTGTTCCAAGCGGCCCGCCCGACAAGAGCACATTAGACAAACTTATAGAACCATCGGCCGTGACTTTGTTTATCCCTTGCACTTTTATTTTAAGCTTTGTATCAAGCAACCCCTTGACGGAAGGGACATTACCAGCCGCTGAAGCAAGTACCGCCAGAGGCTCAAGATCAAGCGCAACAACTTCAACCGTAACATCAGACCCGATCTTTGCCGGATCCAGTACGCCATTCTCCATGAGCTTGACCGATCCGCTGAGACGTAAAGCGCCGCCACCAACCTGACTCAGACCGGCTTCAATATTTATCGGCTTGTTCAGGCTCGCGATACCAAGTACGCAGTTTATCTTTTCAAAATCATACTTCCGGTTTGTACCACCAACCTTTACAGATGCTTTTCCGTTTTCCACCTTGATGGTACCGGAAACATCCACAGGTAACTGAACCGGACCGACGGCCTTGCCAGTTGAGGCAGTACGCTCGGCAGGCTTGTCTTGCTGAACCAGCTTGAGCTGATCATTCTGGTCGGGTTTTACACCAGTAGAAAGCGGATCAGCAGGAACCTGCTGCTGTTTCACTACTGTTACAAAATCCGGAGAGCTGACCACCAGCGTCCCTATGTCAATCGTCCGGCCGATCATGCCCGCAATACCGCGAGATGTTTTTACCTGCTCAACCTTGATACTAACACCCTGCCTGTCTTCAAATGTCAGATCTTTTATGAAAATTCCAGAAAACCAGCTGAACGACCAGGAACCAATGGACAGAGTTCCGTTCCCCATGGAGTTCACTTTATCGACAGCAAACTTCCTGGCGCTGTCCATGGAAAGAATGGAGGGAAGCAATGTAACAACGCCAACCATCAGCAGAAAAACCACAACAGCTGCTTTCAGTAATATGTTCTTTTTTTGTCGACCAGGATTCTTTTCAGATTTTTTCTCTTCTGTCATACAATTAACTCTCCATCATACAGGATACACAACGTGAAGTTTACCGCGATACATCCGGAACCTATCTCCGAATTGGATTGGCTCAATGTAATTTCGAGATATGTTCCAGCTAAAACATTAAAAATAATGATCATTTTTATACCCGATTAGAAGCCGTCAAGCAAGACAGCGATTATTGATGATGCTTTTTCCAGCTTTATAAGCATAATACACCGCCATGCAAATAAGTCACCCAATGGAAAACCATGACAATCTGGAAGCAAATCCCGATAAAGTAGAAGCTGCCAAGCAGCACACCAGGAAGCTTTCAGTAACAGAAGCGGTATCGGTTGCATGCATGGGTGGATTTGGCGATAGTTTTTTCCAGCCATTTGCACTTTTCCTGAACGCAGGTAATCAGGCAATGGCTCTCATTGGCACCCTGCCCCAGGCAGTTGGCGCCCTGGCCCAAATCGCCGGTGCTGGTCTTTCAGAAAAAATGGGAAAGCGCCGACCAATCATTGCGCTGTGCGCATTAATGCAGGCCTTGTGCTATATCCCTCTATTCTGGATACCGTTCCTCTTTCCCTCCATGGGAGTCCCGGTGGTAATAGTAATGATCACACTCTGTACATCATGCTTCAACCTTGGCGGGCCGCCATGGCTCAGCATGATGAGCGATGTCGTACCGCAAAATATCAGGGGCAGTTACTTCGCAAGGCGTATTCGCTTCTGGATGGCAGCAACGATTTTCTCCATGGTAACTAGCGGAATCCTCCTGTGGTGGTTCAAAACAAAGAGCATGGCATGGGCTGGGTTTGGTATTCTTTTTATACTTGCGGCACTATTCAGGATCCACAGCGCCTGGCTGTTAAACCATCATTACGATCCGCCTTTTAACCCTAAGAAGGAAGATTACTTCTCGTTCTGGGATTTTGTAAAAAGAACCCGCCATTCAAATTTCGCGAAGTTCACTTTTATCGCCGCATCAATTAACGGCATAACAAACATCGCCGGTCCGTTCTTCAGCGTTTACATGATCCGTGACCTTCACTGGAATTACATTCAGTTTACGTTCAGCACAATAAGCTTCCTCGTGGGACAATTCGTGTTTATTTCCTGGTGGGGTGCAATGTGCGACAGACACGGGAATCGTACTGTACTTGCAGCCGCCTGCCTTATTCTTCCCTTAATTCCCCTGCCATGGGCCTTTATAAGAAGTTTCCCGGCCCTTATGTGCCTGCAGTTTATTTCCGGAAGCATCTGGTCAGGCTTTAACCTCGCGGCGGGAAATTTCATTATGGATGCCTGTACTCCGCAAAAGCGACCCAGGGCAACAAGCTACTATACCGTGGTGAATAGCTTTTTCTCCCTCATCGCAGGCAGCATAATCGGAGCGTTTCTAGCCGAGAACCTTCCATCCAGCTATAACCTGGGCTTCATACACATCTCTTTTCTTTCCTCGCTCCCGCCTATATTTATCATATCAGGAATACTTAGGTTTATCCCTGTCTTCTTTCTGCCAAACCTCAAGGAAGTAAGGGAAACTGAACCAATAACCCCGATTCAACTCCTGTGGAGATTCACAACGGGTGAACCAATATTCAGCCAGATCCAGCAGCTGACAAATCTGCTCGCAGGCCAGGCGAAAAGAGCGAACGGAAACAAGAACAAAAAAACCTGATCAAGTTCTACAAGACAAGACCCGTACTTTCTGTCAGAAACCTATCGTCCATGTTACATTCCGACTCACAGGCGATTTAATGATGACTCGCACCAAGCCGGACTCTTCCTTCATCGACACGGTTACACCGGCCTTCAAATCCTTCACGGATACGCCGGCATTAACAGCCTTGAAAGAACCTTTCGTTGTGTTTGTATGCACACGCAGCTCATAATCATCACCGGCAACGACTTTGCTGATGCCTGACAGCGCCTTAGCCTTATCGTTCCAATTCTCTTCAACGACATCAACAATACCCTGCGTGATATGCCGGGACGTGCTGATCAGCTGGGGATGATCCAAAATAGCCTTAATCGACAGGATAGCACACGAGGCCGGCGCAAGCGTCTGTTTCAGACTTCCCTTGAACGGGCCAACCAACTGATTGGACCAGTATTCATAAGCAATATATTCCACTTGCCCGGAGAGGCCGATATTTTCAAGGGATCGATTCAGAGAAAAATCCTTCTGATCATCCCAGTTGAACAAACCAACAACATCACGGCGAGTCTTCGACTGATCGTCAGTCAAGAGCCATACAGATGGAATATTCTCCTCGAAAAGATCCACGGGCCTGGGGCGCAGGTTGTGAGAAGGCATTGTACGCTTAAGCAGATCAACGCGCTCAGGCTCCAGATCAGCATAGGCATCGCTGCTCGCATTCAACTGGCCGCTGATTGTAACCCACGAACAGATAGCCCTGGCCTGATTCAACGGAAGGCTCTTACGGACATACAATGGATCAGGATCATTATACCAGATCCTGCCATGCAGATGATAATTTCGTGCACCGTATATCGGCCCCGTTCGAATTCCTTTCCAATTAGGACCGTTGTCCGGACCAATACGCATTGCGTCGATCAACCCGAAGGGACCGCCATAACTGCGCATATTCTGTGGCGTACAGCATCCCAGCAGGAACGTGTCTTTACCTGCAGTCTTACGAATCAGGCGCAGCCCGTCGCGATATGCTTCAATATTGGTCTTTTCCGGGTTGAACAGGACGGCATCCCCAATCTGATCGTCCTTGTATGCATCGTTCACATAACAGTGATTTACCGCCGCACCTGAACAGAGGCCATCCATCTTAAGATAACCATACCCCCATTCATGGACTATAAGGCTGATCTCATCTTTCAAATACTTCAAAACTTCAGGATTGGACATGTCGAGAGCGGTTCCACCCCAACGACTGTCGTGCGGCGTTCCATCGTCCCGCTTTACAAACCAGCCCTGGTGATCCTTATACCATGGGTCCTCATGGGATCCGGAGAAAGGCATCAGCCAGATACCAGGCACCAATCCCAGGGCCCTGATCGTTTCTGCCGTCGCTTTCATCCCGGACTTGTATGGACCGTCAGGTTTGATCCTCGTAAAATTCTTACGAGGTCCGTTTTTTGTTTGACCATCCTGCCAGCCGTCATCTATCTGGACAACCGAGAATCCATACGGCGAAAAATTCTTTGACGCAAATTCAGCCTGTACAGGCAGCCTTTTTTCATCGGATGAACCTGCGTGATACCACGTGCAATATACCGTCGGCAATGGCGGCAACTTTATATCCAGAACCTTGGCGACTGTATCGGCCCACGCCTCCATGCCGGTCCTTGCATCGCTGAAATATCCAACCACAAAAGTTTCCAGGTCTTCCGCCTTATCTGGTGCAACGCGTAACCGGCCATATTCAACCTGCGCCTTCATGCAGGCCTGTCCATCCTCCAATCCCGCAAATACCACTCCGCTGCCTCGCTCCGTTGTAACCCATCCACCAACCACGCCGTTTCGGCTCTGCGGATCAACAATCGCCTGCCACATGTAACTGCCTTTATTGTCATTCAGGCTGGTTATCCCGCCGGTCCCAAATCCCCTCAGAGACTCCACCGGCCTGGCAAGATCTACAAATATGGATGCTGTTGGAATCTTGTTCATTACTTTTGTTTCCGATCTTTTATTGCTGACCCTGTATTTAATGACTGCAAAAGGTAAATCCGGAAACACGATCACCGAACCACTTCCGCTTGCACAGGAAACTTCCAGGGCTTGCCCCCTGCCAAACGTTCTGTCTTTTGCCCTGACCGCCCTTGCCGGACCTGACATTCCATCGAGCGCGACAACGCAAAATCTTTTCCCGCTCGGAATATCGGTCATGGAAAACTTGCCCTCGCAGAACAACACCTTCACTTTATCATTCTGTATCGATGTCACCGCGTGAGCTGTTTTGGTAATCAACAGAGAAGCAAACGCCAATACGAGCATACCGGTAATCCACTTATTCATACTTCGACTTACCTCCATTTTTAACAAAGAAAAACAATCATCTGAGACCGGGGAATTTTTATTCCGGGGATAGTTGGCTTGAATCTAAAACTTGATCACTTCGCTTTTTACATGCGTAATTTCTTTCTCAACTTTGGCCTTATCCCAGGAAAGTTCACGAGCCATCAACTTCGCACAAGTCCTCAGCGTATCTTCATCAGGCATGCCCGCCGAACCAATATCCGCCCGTCTGAACACAACATCCCCAAGATTAAGAGCCATCTCATTTCGGGCGGCATGAACAACTTCAGCACCTATTACAGAAGAAGTTGGACTGATCGTTTTCAACAGCCCTCCGTCAGCCAGGCCCATATCAAGTATGGCCCTGTACTCAGTACCATAAGAGTAAAGCAGCTTGGTCATGGAAGCATTACCCAGCTCCTTCGGACTGGCAGCCATGGCCTCCTTCACAAACCGCTGAAAATCAGTAATATCACCACCAGGAAGAGGTGTTGTGTCCGAACTGGAAGTAAAGCCCCCCGACTTGCCAAGATGTCTGAGCACCTTGTTCATCGTCTTTTCGGCAACATCCCGAGCCGTGGTATACTTCACGCCCAAGACGGTAAATATTCCTTCTATGCCATCTTTCCTGCCGTGATCTATCAGCCTGTAATGCCTGAGTGGTTCAGGTTCAGGCCACATTTCACTTCCCGCCTCAATCGGCAAAAGACCGGCATGAACAATTGCAATATCGTCACGCGTGATGCCAGCCGAAGGGAGTGCACTGTTAATATCCTCAATGAAAGAATTTATATCATGGTCAAGCACCTGTATCCGATCAACCCGCCCGGCATGCAGTCTGCAATAAGTACCGACCATTGTTACACCATGCCATGGCACGAAAAACAGCAGCCGCTCTTTCGCATCCGCATTCCTGTAGCCGGCCAGCCCCACCGCATGATTCTTCAGCAACTGACGTTTCAGGACAAAATTCAACTCGAGCGCTAACCCTGCAACAGGCATGGTCACATCCTCTTCAAGAAACGAAAGAACTTCATTCGACCACGGGCCGGTATTGTTGACAACCAGCCTTGACTTTATTGTAACCTCGTCACCTGAAACCAGATCTTTGACAACAACACCTGTTACCTTTTTCCCGTTTAACAGAAAACGAACAGCCTGCGCATAATTTGCAGCATCTGCTCCTGCCTGGACCGCCGCTTTTACAGCGCTGATTACGAGTCGCTCCGTGCTGAATGCCAGCGCATCATGCCAGACGGCAGCCCCATCATACCGGCTGTCTGTAAGTCCAGGCACGAGTTGCATCAACTCATCCCTGGAAACAATAGAACCGGCTGGTATGGTCTTTTCAGAATCAACATTCCTGTTACGCCCTGAAGTAAGCAAGTCGTTAAGAAGCATCCCGGCAAACATGGCCGGCTTGCTCCTCATGAGTAGTCCGCGCGTCGGCATTACGCACGGTAATGGATGCACCAGGTGCGGCGCGATGCGCATCAGGTTCTTGCGTTCTTTCGCAGATTCAACAACACGTGCAATATCCAGCTGCTGAAGATACCTGACACCACCATGAATGATCTTCAGGCTGTTTGCCGACGTCGCACCACAGAAATCTTTCTTGTCAATTACCGCCACTGAAAGACCACGTAACGCCGCTTCCCTTGCCGCAAAGGCACCATAGACCCCACACCCTACAATCGCTACATCGTAGGTCTTCTGAGCCATTGCCTGTAAATCCCGCTTCATGGGCCGAAACGATAACAACTGCACCAGCCATTCACAAGCCCGTTATTCTCAATGCAATCCGGATCTTCCGCTATTCTCATCTTGCCACTTTTTTACTTACTTTTCGCTCGTGTCTTCATGTCTCTTCAGGTATTTATTCCAACAACATCCGGAAAAAAACATGACGCCATATAAAAAGGTAAAATCCGATAGAATTTTCATGGGAAGGCTTGGCTTCGGCTGTGATTTACTTGAGGGTCTTACAAAGGTATGTACAGAGCAGAATATCATTCTGGGACGGGTCGAAGCTATTGGCGCAGTCAAGTCAGCAAGAATCGGTTTCTATAACCAGCAAAGCCGGGCATATGAACACTTGTCCCTGGATTGTCCGCTGGAAATCACGAAACTGACCGGTAATGTATCACTCAAAGAAGGAGCTCCATTTGTTCATGCCCATGTTACACTGGCCAACAATAAAGGAGAATGCTTCGGCGGTCACCTCGTGCCAGGAACAACTGTATTCGCCTGTGAATTTATTCTCGAAGTTTACGATGGCGCGAACTTAGAGCGCAAATTCGACAATGAAACAGGCTTGTTTCTCTGGTCATAACAACCTTCTGCTTTAAAAAAACAGTCCAGACCATGTCCCCGTAATGATATATTTCTCAGTAATGTTAGACTGCAGATTCAGCAGAATTTTATATGACCTGCACCGCTTTCTGAATATTCGACACTCCAGAATTATCCCCAAAGCATTAATAATTGTCTTCATAACATGTTGCATGCAGACATCTTACAAATGAGGAGAACCTTTCAATCCAATGTAATCCATTGATTATCAAAGAAAATAAAAATCCTGTTGATATCAATCTGGCTGTTGTTTTAACCTATTCGCCGCTTGCAGATAGA
>MHBM01000180.1:1971-9255 GCA_001804885.1 Lentisphaerae bacterium RIFOXYA12_FULL_48_11 | reverse complement strand
CCTACTGCTCTGGCCGCTGCAGGCCTGCCTGTTTCGATTGATAAACCGTCGGATGGTATCAACCTACTGCCTGTCTTGCGTAATGAAACACCACCGCCGGCACGGAACCTGTTCTGGTGCTCCGGTAGTTCTGAAGGTTGGTGGGCAGTGCGTTCCGGCGATTGGAAACTTGTCGGGCATAAGGAAACTATAGAGCTGTTTGATCTCGCCAAGGATATTTCTGAGAAAAACGATCTGGCAAAATCCATGCCGGATAAGGTTGTAGAGCTTAACCGGCTGCATGACGAGTGGCTGGCACAGATGGCCAACCCGGCTTCCGGTAAAAGTAGTACAAAGAAATGGATGCCTGATTCTTCGGATCGGCCGAAGAAAAAGAAACGCAATAAATAATGGAAGGAAAACCTGACTTGTTCTCGATAAAACGGATTCTTCTCCTGATGGCTTCTCTTGTTGTGGTGTGTGCCTTTGATATGGCAGAAGCCTCGGCGAAGCCCAACATCATCGTTATTCTCACCGATGATCTGGGTTGTTCGGATATCGGCTGTTACGGTTCTGAGATCGACACCCCGAACCTTGATCGTCTGGCTGCAAATGGTTTGCGTTTTACGCAGTTCTACAACACGGCGAAGTGCCATTCCTCGCGAGTGAGCCTGTTGAGCGGGCGCTGGTGCAGGCAGGCCGGTGATACCAGTCTACGCCGCGCAGTGACGATCCCGGAAGCGCTTGCGTCGGCTGGTTACTTCACAGCTATGACGGGGAAATGGCACCTTGACAAGGAGCCGACCGATTTTGGTTTCAACCGGTTCTTTGGTCATCTCTCTGGTTCATGCAACTACTACCGAGGTGATAAGACTTTTCGCTTGAATGGGAAGCCATGGGCGGTTCAGGAGAAGGGATTCTACACCACGGTGGCGAACGTGGATTACGCTATTCAGTTTCTTGAGGAGGCGCGTGCTGTGAAACAGCCCTGGTTCCTGTACGTGGCATTCAATGCGCCGCATGCGCCATTGCAGCCACTCGAGGCGGATTACAAGAAGTATCTTGGTCGCTACGACGCTGGCTGGGATGTGATACGGTCTGCCCGCGTGGCAAAACAGAAACAGCTGAACCTGTTCGGCTGTGCGGTTGAACCTTCGCCCAGGCCGGACCATGTGCCTGCCTGGGATTCATTGCAACCTGAAGCCCGGGACTGGGAGGCGCGTCGCATGGCTGCTTATGCCGCGCTGATAGACCGCGTAGACCAGGAACTGGGGCGCCTCTTCAGTGCTATTGAAGCGCGCAAGGAGCTTGATAACACGCTCATAATATTTCTCTCCGACAATGGCGCCTGCCCTTATGATCGCCGGCGTGGAGGTTCAGACAGGGACCCCTGCAATGCCGATGTCACCTGGAGCGACAGTACGGGCTGGGCCTGGGTTAGGAACAGCCCATTCCGTTTCTACAAGCAGAACCAGTTTGAGGGAGGGATAGCCACGCCGGCGATTATACACTGGCCGGCCGGCTTGAAGACAAAACCTGGTGCGCTTATACATTCACCGGCACACCTGGTGGATGTTTTGCCCACACTGGCTGAAGTCGCCGGTGCCAGTGTACCCGAAACATGGCCGGGCAGGGAAATCGTCCCGCTGGCTGGAATCTCTCTGGCTCCGATATTTGCGGGGCAATCGATCACATTACGTCCACCGATTCATCTGCTTTTCAGCAGTGACCGAGGTCTGCGCGACGGCAATTGGAAGCTTGTCTCATTTCAAAGCGAACCATGGGAGCTCTATAACATTGCAAGGGATCGCACGGAGCTTCATAACGTGATTGTGGGAAATCCAGCGGTGGCGGAGTGCATGATAAAGCAGTGGCATGATATGACGGCCAATGTCCTACATGCGCCGGCGAAGGAGTGTGCGCCTGTTGCGGCTGTTGCATCGGAACAGCGTCACCGAGAGTGGTCTGATTACTCGACCGGCGGCAGCACAAGTTCGCGCAAGGATAATGGCATGACAAAGGGGAAGAAAAAATCAAGGGAGAACGCTAAATGAAACGATCATTTTCGATATTTGTTGTCATAATGCTTGTATCGGTAGTCTCTCTGCAGGCCGTTGAAAAAGGGACCTCCAAGCGTATGGAGGAGGGGCCTGCCGGTAAGAGCTATGTTTACAAGCAATTGGCCGGACAGCCGCGCGATATGGAGATCTACTTCCCGCCAAACCATGATCCTGCAAAAAGCAAGGTGCCGGGGCTTATCATGTTTCACGGTGGAGGATGGTCAGGAGGAAGTCTGAGCCAGTTCCGTACGGCTTGCAGTTACTTCGCCAGCCGAGGGCTGGTAGCTGCCACAGCCAGCTACCGAATGTTGAGTTCTGCAGAGAGCAAGCAGCTTCCTGATGGACAAACCAGAAAGCGCGTTTGTATAACAGATGCCAAAAGTGCCATACGCTGGTTTAAACAGCATGCAGATGAGCTTGGTATGGATCCGCAGCGCATCATCACGGGTGGCGGTTCTGCGGGCGGCCACATCAGCGCTCTTGCCACAATGAACCCCGGTCTTAACGATCCCGCGGACTCGAAGGACATCAATACCAGCGTTGTCGCCTACCTCTGGTTCAATCCAGCCTTTGCCATCGATGACGACAAGGATTCCGAGATCGACATCCTGCGTCATCTCAAGGCCGATCTTCCGCCCGCCATCGTCTTTTTCGGCGATAAGGACAAATGGAAGGAAGGTTGGGATGTCGCCCATGCGAAATGGCAGTCCCTCGGTACGAAATCCATCGATCTCCGGATCGCCCCCGGCCAGTCCCACAGCTTTTTCAACAAAGATCCCTGGCGGACCGTTACGCTCATTGCTGCCGACCGTTTCCTGGTGAAACAGGGACTATTGAAAGGCGAGCCGACTCTGGTCCCTCCGGTTTCAGGCAAAAAACTGGTTGCTGAATAGTCAGACCGCTAAAGGAGAAACTCAAATGAGTATATCGTTGAAAAGAACTGCAGTGGTAATGCTGGCCGGTGTCATGCTGATTCCATTGGCCGTCATCTCTGCCTCAGAGGGTGCTGCGGCGGAAAAGCCGAATATTGTAGTCATATTCATAGATGACATGGGCTATGCCGACATAGGGCCGTTTGGCGCCACGAAACAGAAGACACCCAGGCTTGATACAATGGCGAAGGAGGGGATGAAGTTCACCTCGTTCTATGCCGCCCCGGTGTGTTCCGTATCCCGAGCCCAGCTTCTCACCGGCTGTTATGGAGCAAGGATTTCCGTGCCGGGTGTCTATTTCCCCGGCTGCAAGAATGGCCTGAATCCGGCCGAGTTCACGATCGCAGATCGGCTGAAAGAGCGCGGCTATGCGACGGCATGCATAGGCAAGTGGCACCTTGGCGACCAGACGGAATTCCTGCCCACGAAGCAAGGGTTCGATCACTACTTTGGCATTCCGTATTCCAATGATATGCAGAAACCGACCAAACAGACCGGCGAAAAGGTTGTTCCGTTGGTATGCGATGAAAAGGTGATTGAACTGCTGACCGATGAACAACAGAACCGTATCGTTGAACGTTACACCGATGAGGCCGTGAAATTCATTTGCGAAAACAAGGGGAAGCCTTTCTTTCTATATTTTCCACATACCGCGGTCCACACGCCCATCAAGCCGGGTGAGGCATTTCAGGGCAAATCCAATAACGGCCGGTTTGGCGACTGGGTCGAGGAGATTGACTGGAGTGTCGGGCGTGTGCTTGATACGCTTAAGGAGCTGCAGCTTGACGAAAAAACCCTGGTAGTATTCACCAGCGACAACGGTCCATGGCTGATAAAAGGGCCGGATGGCGGGTGTGCTCTACCCCTGCGCGGCGGGAAAGGCAGCACGTGGGAAGGCGGTGTGCGGGTGCCCACGATAATGCGGTGGCCTGGAAAGATTGCGCCTGCGAGCGTATGTGATGCCGTTGCAGGAACGATAGACCTCTTACCTACATTTGTAGCTCTAGCCGGAGGAACTGTTCCTGAGAAACCGGTCATTGATGGACGGGATATTTCTCCTTTGCTTCTTGGCAAAAGTACCCAGTCTCAACGCGAGGCTCATTACTATTTTGCCAGCTATAATCTTCAGGCAGTACGCCAGGGCCCATGGAAGCTGGCGATTGCGAACCAGCCGGAAACGATGGGCAAAGCAGTTGCGGAAGATGCCAAAAAGAATCCGCGCCTCTATAACCTTGACCAGGAGATTGGTGAACAAACGAATCTTGCTGACAAACATCCTGATATTGTTGCCAGGCTTCAGGCGCTTGCTGAAAAGATGAGTGCGGAGATTGGTGGCAGTTCGCCAACGTGCCGTCGTCCCTCGGGAGAGGTGATGGACCCGAAAACGCTTTATCCGACCGAGGATACACCGCCACGTAAGGACAAGAAAGCGAAGAAAAAGCAGGTGATTGACAAAAACTCTGTAACATCAAAATAATGGGAAAAGAAATGGTAGATGTATTAACTATATGTAGGATAGTGATTACGCGTCCAAGCATCCTGCAGGTTGTTCTGATGGCAGTTTGTTCCACAGGTCTTTATGCTGCCGCAGGTCCGGTTAAGAGTCCGAATTTCCTTCTCATCATCGCAGACGATTGTACGTGTCGTGATCTTGGCGTTTATGGAGGCCAGGCTAAGACTCCGCATCTCGACAAGCTTGCCCGGGAAGGTATGAAGTTTACGCGTTGCTTTCAGGCTGCGCCAATGTGCTCTCCAACCCGGCATTGCCTTTATACCGGACTTTACCCTGTCAAATCCGGAGCGTATCCGAATCACACCATGGCGTATGATTGGGTCAAGAGTATTGCTCAGTACCTGCAGGCCTCCGGTTATACTGCACATCTTTCCGGCAAGACGCATATTGCGCCCAAGTCTGTATTTTCTTTCGAATATTCCGGGTTAAAAAGCGACAATAACCCGGATCCTGCAGTCTTTAGTGCGGTATTGAAATCAAGCTCGGCAAACGGCAAGCCTTTTTTATTCATTGCCGCTTCTCACGAACCGCATTCGCCATGGACCAAAGGAGATCCATCCGTTTACCCGCCCGCATCATTGAAACTTCCGCCTGTTTATGCGGACACCCCTGAAACCCGTGCAGACTTTTCAAAATATCTGGCTGAGATCACCTACTTTGATTCCCAGGTCGGTGAACTTGTTGATCTGCTCGACCGTAGTGATCAGAATGACAACACTCTTGTTGTTGTGCTGAGTGAACAGGGTAATTCTTTTCCTTTTGCCAAATGGACCTGCTACGACGCGGGCTTACAGAGTGCGTGCATAGTTCGATGGCCGGGTAAAGTGAAGCCTGCCAGTGAGAGCGCTGCCCTCGTCGAATATGTGGATATTGTTCCGACCTTCCTCGAGGCTGCCGATTTACAGCGGCCTGATATCCTCGATGGACGAAGTTTTCTTTCCGTACTCAAAGGTGAATCTTTGACGCACAAAACCCATGTTTTCGGCCTGCAAACGACTCGTGGGATCAACAATGGTTCGGACTTCTTTGGTGTCCGCAGCGTGCGTAGTGATCGTTATCTCTACATCCGCAATCTTGCTCCGGACGCTGTTTTCAAGAATGCAGCCACCAGGGATCCCGTTTTCAAGAGCTGGCAACGTGTTGCAGATGAAGGCAATAGCACCGCCCGGCAACTTGTTCATGACTACCAGTACCGTCCTGCCGAGGAGCTTTATGATTGCCAGGCTGATTCATGGAATCGTACCAACCTCATTGCTGACGCGAAACTTGTTGCCGTCTGTACGGAACTCCGTGTAAAACTTGACTGCTGGATGAAGCAGCAGGGAGATGAAGGCCAGTCTACCGAGATGAAAGCCCTGGAACGTATGCCGAAAATGAATCGCAAACAGCGGGTTAAGAAAGCCAGGTAAAGTATCATCAAAAGGAGAGTCACTTTGTGAAAATATCATCTACCATTATAATGCTGCTGGTTTCGCTGACGACGCTGTGTGCTGCCGAAAAAAACGTCACTGCGGACAAGCCTAATATTATTTTTCTACTCACTGATGACCAGCGCGATAATACTCTTGGAGCAATGGGGCATCCTTTTGTTAAGACACCGCATCTTGACAGGCTGATGCGGAGTTCTGTGCAGTTTCGCAATGCTTACATTGCTTCGCCGGTGTGCGCGCCTAGCCGCGTGTGTTTCTTAACAGGCATGTTGGAGAGGGTGCACGGCGTCGGTTTTAGTTCGTCATATCAATTGACCGAGGCGCAGTGGGAGAGGTGCTATCCTGCACTGTTGAGGAAGGCTGGTTATCACACAGGCTTTATCGGTAAATTTGGTGTGGAATACTATAATTTTAAAGGCCATGCCCCTGAGAAATTTGATTTCTGGTGGGGGCACGACGGTTGGACGCGTTTCTTGCCGAAGGATTCTGACACTCCAAGTACGCGGCCTTATCATAAGGCTAAGGAAAGCATCATTACATTTATCATGGGTGAAGCCATGACGAAGTTCCTGGATGGCCTGCCTGGTAGCAAGCCATTCTGCCTATCTGTCAGTTTCAACGTGCCTCATGGTTCCCAAACGACTTCCATGTATCCCGACTACCCGGAGTGGCACCAGATGAAACGGCCTGCCAATGAGAATCCCAAGCTCAAAGGCAGTCCGTTCTATGACACGCTCTATCGCGATGGCGGTGTGCGTATTCCTGACGATACAACCACGGACCCGTATCGCTTCATCCCGCAGTTCATTCTGGACCAGGACAAAGGCAGAAGAAATCAGACTTATATCTACAATTACGACCGTGCCACCTGCCTGGAACATCACATTCGCTACTACCAGACCATTACCGGCCTCGATCATGTCATCGGCGGTTTGCTCGATGAGTTGAAGAAGCGCGGGTTGGATAAAAATACGGTTATTCTCTTTGGTAGTGACCATGGACTGCTGATGGGAGAATACGGCATGGGTGGAAAGGCATTACTCTTCGACCTGGCATCAAAAATTCCCTGCATTGTCCATGACCCTCGACTGCCGGAAAAGCTTCCCGGCCGCAGGCTTGATCACCTTGTTTCGAGCCTCGATTATACGCGCACAATCCTTGACTATGCCGGTGTCGAGGCGCCCGAGTTCATGGATGGGGCAAGTCTTCGCCCGCTGGTTGAAGGCAGGGACGTCCCGTGGCGTGAAGAGTTGTTTCTCGAAAGTCTTTTCACCATGCGCGACAACCCTTTCCAGGAAGGTGTCAGGACGAAGCGCTGGAAATACATCCGCATGTACGATGGTGTGATGCCATTCAAGGAAGAACACGTT
>MHBM01000180.1:0-1930 GCA_001804885.1 Lentisphaerae bacterium RIFOXYA12_FULL_48_11 | reverse complement strand
TCTGGAGTCTGATCCCGGGGAGCGCAATAATCTTGCAACCATGCCTGAACACGCCGTCATCCTTGCGGAATTGCGAAAGAAAACTGTGGCACAATCGGCGGCAATAAACCGCCGCCGGCAGGCTTTTACAGAGCTTGTTCCTGCCCAGATCCGCACTGCGTCTGCTGTGCCTAAAAGGGCCAGTGGAACGGCTAAATAGCGGACTGTCCCGGGTTGTCCATTTTTGTAATACAATAATTTCGATGTTTCATCCGTTAACTTTGGTATGAAAAGACGTGATTTCCTGAAACAAACCACTTCCGGGATATTTGGCGCCATGTTGGGTTTCTCTTGTCGAGCCAGTGCGGGGCAAGCGCTGTCAAAGCCGAACATCCTGCTTGTGATTTATGATGACCAGAGCTGGCGGGAATGCAGCGCGTATGGTTGTTCATCGGTGCAGACGCCGAATTTTGACCGTGTTGCGCGTGATGGAGTGCTCTTTAATTATGCCTATTGTTCGGCCCCTTCGTGTGCGCCATCACGTGCCGCTCTTTTGACAGGTCGCAATTTCTGGGAACTGGAACAGGGCGCTTTTATCCAGGCATGGCTGCCTTCGAAATACTCGGTATTGCCGGACCTACTTGAGACTGTTGGATATTATGCGGGTTATACAGGCAAGGGGTGGGGGCCGGGTCTATTGCCGGAATCCGGCAGGAAACGCAACCCGGCTGGGGATATTTTCAATGATGTCAAAATCAAGGCGCCGCCCGACGGTGTCAGCAATATTGATTATGCCGCTAATTTTTCCAAATTCCTGGATTCGCGCCCCAAGGGTAAACCTTTCTATTTCTGGGCCGGCCTGTTTGAACCTCACCACCCTCACGGGAAGGATAACTACAAGCAGCCGGGGATGGATCCCTCCAGCGCCAAGTTACCCGCGTTTACGCCTGACACCGCCGGGGTGCGACGATACCGGACCAATTACCTCTGGGAAGTCCAGCATGCGGATAATACGCTTGGTCAGTTGTTAGAATTGCTCGAGGAGCGTGGAGAGTTGGCGCATACGCTTGTCATAGTTACGGCCGACAATGGCACACCGACACCGCGTGCCAAGGCCAATGTATATGACTGGGGTGTGCGCATGCCTCTGGCGATGATGTGGCCTGGGCGTATTAAGAGCGGTCGTAAGGTGGATGACTTTGTTAACTTCATTGATCTTTCCCCTACGATTCTTGATGCTGCCGGTATTTCTGTCCCAAAAGAGATGAGCGGACGAAGTGCTTTGAATGTGCTGTTTGCGGCAGGTTCGGGGCGAGTAGACGGTTCCCGTGATTGTACATTCGCAGGACTGGAATGGCATGGTGAACAGCCGCCGTGCAACCAGTCGTCGAGGATGGTCCGCGATGAACGGTTCCAGTATATTGTCAACTATGGTACGGGTCCGCGGATGACGCTAAACTCTAAACATCAACGTCCCGACAGCGAATATGAAAAGAGCGCGGAGACGCTCGATGTGGCAGCGCTTTTAAGCGCCCACCAGGATCATCCGAAGGTCAACCGTTTCATTCCTCTGATTCAGGGTGCCAGACCGCATGAGGAACTTTATGACTGTGTGGCTGATCCTGATGAGTTGATAAACCTTGCTGACAAGCCTGAGTTTGTTGCCGTTAAGGAAAAGTTGCGCGCCAGGCTGGAGGCCTATCAACGGTCCACAAAAGACCCGCGTATTACAGGTGATATGGAGCTATTCGAAAAGACACGTGCTTTCGTTATTGATCGCAAAAGCAAGGGTTACCACTAGCGGAAGACAAATTGTGGAGATACAATAGCTTTGAAAACAAAACATCTCATGATTTCTGTCATCCTGTCGTTTCTGATGCAATGTTTCGCTCTTTGTGATGCTGAGAAACCGGTTGTGTCTGGTAAACCAAATGTTGTCATAATCCTTGCC
>MHBM01000179.1:2382-9283 GCA_001804885.1 Lentisphaerae bacterium RIFOXYA12_FULL_48_11 | reverse complement strand
GCAACTCTCTCCTTTTCTTCCTGCGAAAGCTGAACGTCGTAGTGCGCAGCTTCCAGATAATCCATCAACGGACTCGACGCCGAACCATAAGCATACGGCGGGAGCATCGCACACGAACTGGAGACATGCAGCCAGTTGATAATTCCCTTGCCGGCATATTCATCCGCACAATAACCAGAGGCGTTCTGGTTCGGCACGTTTTCCAACTTACCACCGAAGTAGGAAAGATACGTTGTGTCGGAGGCAGCCATAGCCTTGCCACCCGCCCCCGCAAGCGGAATCTTCGCGTTGTAACCGAAGTCCGTCAGATTGATGTAAGATTCGCTGAAACTTCGACCCGGATGGCCTTTCGTGCTTGTCGCATAAGACCTGTTGGTCAAACGCCATTTCGCCCGACTGTAAATCTCCGCATTGGTAATCGGACGGTCATCACCCAGCAAATTGAGCGGAACCTCTTTCTTTTCAGGATTTTTGGCGCCTGCGTGGCATCGAATACAATGCCTGTCCCAAATCGGCTGTATCTCCCGCGTATAGCTGAAACCGAGAGGAACGTCCATCGCCTGCGGGGCATTCGGGCCCAGATGCTTTATTGCACGCTTCTCGGAAGCGGTCAGAAAACGCTCCATCTCCTGGACCGGCGTATCGCCTTCTGCGAAAAACGATATAATCTGTTGCGGCTTCTTTTTCGTTGCGATGGTAACGGGATGGCGGTCAATGAAAGTGCTGTTCTTATCCTCATGGCAGCCGATACAGGCAAACATCTCGCCGGGCAACACCATGGTCCAGCTTCGCATGTTCTGCACCATACGGCCTTTTGCGTCCAACATCTGGAAAAAAACCGGAACCCGCGAAGGACATTCAAAATAGCAGCTTCCATCATCCTCGACATCCACGGTACCAAGCACGTGTTTCACGTCATAGCTGCCATTGTTAATCGCGCAAGGCGAAGTCTGGTGGCCACCCCATGGGTGTAATCCCTGCGCCACGGTTCCCTTGGCGCGGTAATCCAAACCGACAATGCGTATTTTCTTCACCGTGCCCGGTTGAACACCTTTTAGACCGGGACCGTAGTAAATATTATGGACATAGAAATGGCCCGTCGTCCGGTGTTCATTTACCATGGAAACCTTTTGAGGCGGTTGGGTGCGAACCGTCGCCACCTGCTGGCCGGAGGAGACGACCGGATCATAAATCAACAACTCACGCTGTCCGTTACGATGCATCCAGTAGATACCAAACGCAGGGCTTCCAGCCTTTCCGTCCTTGATACCCTTCAGCCCTCGGATTGGCCCACCCTCCGGCAAATAACACACCACAAAGTTATCCTCATCCAGCGGGTACGGATACTGGAACTGGTCCCCTTCTGTATCGTGAACGACATTGCCACCCGTCCCCATGCTTTCCAGATAGGGATAATCCCGTTCCGGGGCGAGAAATTTCACACCCACACCGGCCTGGGTCCCGGCTTTGCGGTCGATCATGATCAGTTTGCCGCGCTGGTCAATGTGATGTGCGCCGGAAATCGCAATTACCTGCGTGGAGCGTGGAACACTTCGAGCATGAATTATCGCGGCCGGGAACTGGGAGTTGTTCCCATAGAATTCGATCTGATTAGCGCCATCCGGGTTCATCACGAAGAGACTGTGCAGATAACCGGCCGTCCTGTCGGAATATTCCCAACGTGTGTAAATGATTCGCCCATCATCCATGAGGTGCGGAAAGACCGTGTGCGCATGGTCAACCCCCAGCCGGCGGATGTAGCGGCCCTTGTCGTCGCACGTGTACAGGTTGCAGACGCTCGACCACCAGCACGGGGCCGACACATTACAACGCGTCGATGTAAACACCAGTCCGCCGTTCGGGAGCCATTCCGGCTCCATATCGGCCGTTCCGGCGCCAAACGTAATCTGCTGTACGCTCTTGTCGCGCAAATCCATGATATAGAGATGAAAGTCATCATCACCATCATGGCTGGTCTTTCGCATCGAAAATGCCACTTTCTGACCGTCCCACGAGACGCAGGGATCGCGTACAATTCCCGTTGGACAGTCCAGAAGAACCTCGGTGAACACGGTCCCGTCCGGGTTGATCCTCATCCTGCAGAGCTGCGAGTCCATTCGGTAGTCCTGGCCGCATTCACGGAAAACCGCATCGGTAAGGTGATCGGTCAGGGCAAACATCGCCTGGCAGTCACCAAATACAAAATGTTTTACGTATATAAACTCACTTGGCTGATTCTGAAAAAACTTCAAGCGTTCCTTGCGGCGGATTTCACATGCCTGGAAATACAGATCCTTCCAGGCCGGATCGTTGCCGGGTCTTTTCCCTTCCACCAGCATGGAAAACTTCCCCTGGAGGGCATCAGTCGAGACATTGCGCACCTTTAACTCGCCGAGCACTTTGGCAACCATCGCCTGTTCGATACCGTTTCTTTCGGTGCTGACGAAGCATTCACCACTTTTCAGGCCATGATCCTGGTAAATCCAGTCACGCTGCAGCCGGGAGACCGGGCAGGCGGTTGAGTGCCGATTTTGAATGTCCTCTCTGTTATATTCCCGGGAAAAGGCTGATATACACATGAAGAGAAGAATTGCGTACGACTGCAACATTTGTTTCATAACTTATCTCCCCGGTAAAATCTGTAAGCAAGGGCGGGCGCATCATCCATAATGCCGCCATGATAACAGCCGGCGGGATTTAATCTTGTACGATCCGTTCAATGTTGTGTACGATTCGCTCATGAAGCAGTACCAGCTGCAAAAGGATTTCCTGTCGCGGATAGGCAGTTTCGAACCGTTCAAACTCCTGTTCGACCTGCTGCCCAATGTTGCTTTTTACATAAAAGACCTGTCCGGACGTATCATGGTGATCAACCGCAGAAACTGCATGAACTGTAACATTCCAAATGAACTGTCGGCTATAGGGAAAACCAGCTATGACCTGTTTCCATCGTCTCTCGCCGATGAATATTACAAAACGGACATGACGGTAATAAAAACAAATAAGCCGCTTTTAAACATGATTCTTCACTCCCCTGATTATTCAACAAGGCCGATCGTCGCCAATAAAGTTCCCGTCTACGACAAGGACCATAAGATCATGGGCGTGGCCATGATGTACTATTATGCCGACATGACCTCGAATCCATCAGACTGGGACAAACACCTGGGAGACGTGGTCGATTATATCCATCGCAATTACGCACAGCAGATCAAGATAGAAAAGCTTGTTCGGATCGCCTGTGTTTCCGAGAGCCATCTCAAGCGCATTTTCAAAAGACTTTTCGGCATGTCCCCCATAGAATACGTGATCCTGACTCGTATTAATGCCTCACGCGACCTTCTTGAAACCACGGCGCGGACCGTCAGCGATATCGCACAGGAAGTCGGATTTTACGATCACAGTCACTTCATCCGCCATTTCAGACACACCCGGGGCTGCACACCCAACCAGTACCGCAAACAGCACAAGCACACAGAGAAGCCTTCAGGAAAAGAAAACAAATCTCGCAGAAAACCGGCGTGACATGCCTGAAATTCTTCACCGTGATACCGTTCGCCTATCGCATCTGGCATCGGGAACCCTAACGCAGCTCTATATTTCCCCTACTTTTCACCTACCTCTAAAATCATCTCTGTACAACTTGACAAACTACTTGCAAATCAACAGGTTACAAAAAACGAGATGTAGCGCACCCGACTCTGGCACCAGCTCACACAAGTGAAGCTCCCCGCAGCAAGCCGCGGGGCATTTTGGCGAAGACGAGTAATTCTTAATGCTTACGTATTTCAGCAAGTGATGTCTTTTCATTCCAGATATTTGCATTACTTGCCAGATGTCACTGATAATGCCAGCTGCGCTTTGATCCAGCAGAAGATTGTGTCACCAATCTGGCGATAGCCTTCGGAGGAAGGGTGGACTCCATTATTGAGACGAACTCCTTCACTCTTTGTTTCAGAATTAAACGGAGTTTTGAGCATCGGATAATTATTCACACAGTCAAGATTTACATTGGAGGGCACAAGATAGATATATTCCCCCTCACGTTTGCCATACTTCTCCATCATTCGCTCGACAACCCGTTGCTGGTTACGTTTATACTGCCACCGGGTCTGTCCGCATTTGTAATTCGCCCCAAATGCATCCTGAGTTGCCGCCGGCGGAACCAGCAGTAACGCTCCTATTTTTGTCTCCTTCCTAACCTGATGAATCATATCTATCAGCATGTCGTAATACTTAAACATGGCGTCGATGCTTGCCTCAATGGTCTCATCCCTGGCACCAAAGTTGTCATTACAACCAAGGAAAATGGTGACAAAATCAGGCCCTTTCCCGCCATTAAACTCCTCGCAATACCGGGCAAAATCCATCTTGAATTTACCCTGGCCATCCGGATACAGGAACGGACTGCCACTTGAATTCCACTCTTTCCAGTCAGCTGGTCCGGTGACACGTTTTGCCTCCTTGAAAAAAGTTGCGAAGCGTTGCGCCGTCCACCCACCATAACCTTCTATGCGGACATCCGGATTCTTCTCTCCCGGAACATGCCCTACCAATTTAATCTGTGGATTGCCATTGGTCTTACATAACTCCAGCAAATGAGCGGGATATACAGCCGCATGTGTAAGGCTGTCGCCAATTGTCAAAACACTCACCGACACGCCAGCACCGGCATTGTCAGCGACAACCTCGAGGATTGACTCGGCCCGGGCGATAATTTGATTTGATTCGTCACGAACTTCCAAAACAAACGGGGTCTTTCCAACATCCTGTTCTGTCGGGACAAATGTCCATCGCTCAACCTGTTGTTTCCCCTTTGTACATGTCACATCAAATATGTAATTTGCAGGATTAACCGCACAAATGACATTATCGAAATACACATTCATTTCGATCCCCGGAACGGCGTAAATACAAGGCGGCAAAAAAAGACCAACAGGACCTGGGTACTGGGCCGCAACCTGTGCGACAGGTTGCGCCGACGAAGCTTGCCGGGCAAACAAACCTGCGCAGGACAAGGCAATAAATACAACTGCAATGTATAAGATGGAACACGTTTTGATTTTCATGTAGTTACTCCTTTTGTTCTCAAGAACCACAGGAAAACAAGTCTATGCCTTTTCCCTGTTTGCAAGCTTCCAACCACCTGCGTTGTGATATCAATTCGTAATATCGCCGGACCATAACCAGACAACACGCCCACTCAGGTTGTAGTTAAGCGGGTTATTTGAATAAGCATCAAGATAATTTCCAAAATAAATCTGAAACAATTTAAAAAAAAATTCATTTTATTCTTTTCCTGGCTCTAACGTTGACGAATACGGCAGGAGTCTGCCATAGTTCACCTAGTTAAACCTTCTACAAAAGGACATACATCATGCAATTCTTCCGATCTTCTGCCGTAGCGCTCGCATGTATCATCTGTTCATGCAATACCATTCAGGCTGAGCCGGCAACTGTACCAAAACAACTGGAAAATAAACTCCTGGCAGTCTCACTGGATGAGCAAACAGGACTGCTCACGGTAAAAGACAAACGCGCAGGAATCACGTGGACCCAGTTCTCCGGAATAAAACCATCAAACCAGCAGAAAGCCAGCCCTGTACCCGCAGCCGTTAAAAATATCAGCCAGGTCAATTCCCCGCATTCCGGCCTGAAATTCGAAACACAGATCGACCTGCGCAAAGGCAAACAAATGCCTGCAACCGTTACCATGCTGTTGCCGAAGGATTCTGCTGAACTTCATTTCACAATCGAAGGCCTTAACGATATGGAAATGAGTTCTGCACGATACCCCGTGCCGTTCATACCCGCCAACGGAGAAGAAACCTGGCTTGCTTTATCACCTTACACCGAAGGCCTGATCGTCCCAATGCGTACTGGCGATATGCCGCGCATGTCATGGGGCAGCGATATGCCATTCTTTATCGTGGTCAACCTCAAGGGCGGCTGGGGCTATAACTGCATCTTTGAAACACCCAACGATGTCCGTATTGACCTCACGCCAGTCTCTTCCGATAAGCCGGCCAACCTAGCCGCAGGCGTCAACTGGATGTCTTCAATGGGCAAATGGAGTTCCACAAGAAAGTTGATCTATCATTTCTCACCTGAAGGTGGCTATGTCCCTCTTGCCAAAGTATATCGCGCCTATGCAAAAGAAAATGGCACACTCAAAACCCTTCGCGAGAAAATGAAACGCCGGCCGGATATCGCCAAAATTCTCGGCGCACCAAACGTTTGGGGCGCAAGCGGAATCCAGTTCTGCCGTGAAGCAAAAGCCGCCGGAATCGACCACATGCTCGTGAATGCCACTTGGAACGTGACCGACACCGAGGAGGCGAAAAATCTGGGTTACCTTGTCAGCGTTTATGACAATTACGAAGATACCATGCCCGGCAAAAAAGGAGCTTACGGAGACTTCAAACTTGAAGATGCACCCCTGCTGGCTGACGGAAAACGACTGCGCGGCTGGTCAGCCCACAAAACAGATCCCAAGACAGGTAAAACCGAAATAGATCCGGCCACCAAGAAGCCCGTCGTATCCGAACAATACGAAAAAAGGTGTACAGCCCTTTTTGAGAAAGTTGCCCGCAAATGGATACCGGAAGACCAGAAGGAACATCCGCGCAATGCGCGCTTCCTGGATGTGACCACAGCCTGCGGACTGGTGGAGTGTTACGACAAAGATCACGGCTGCAACCGCGACAAGGACGTGGCGAACAGGCAGGCCCTGGCCCGCTATGTCTCCGATGATCTCGGCCTTGTCCTCGGAGGTGAACATGGCCGGTGGTGGGGCGTTCCCTTCCATGATTACTGGGAAGGGATGCAGAGCGGCGGATTTTATTCCTGGCCGGCCGGACACGTCGGAATGGACCTTCCCAAGACCCGCGAGGAGATCGGC
>MHBM01000179.1:0-2353 GCA_001804885.1 Lentisphaerae bacterium RIFOXYA12_FULL_48_11 | reverse complement strand
TTACTACCGTATCCCGCTGTGGGAACTTGTTTTCAATGATTGCATTGTCTCGTACTGGTACTGGGGCGACAGCACCGGGCATCTTTACCCGTCAGCCCCTGAAATATCCTACAAGCAGGATCTGTTCAATATGATCAACTCCGACCCACCCATGTACTGGGTTACCAGGCCATACAGTTTCCGCTGGAAAGATCCCATCCTGCGCGAACGGCTCATGGAAAGTTATAGAAATACCTGCAAACTCCACGAACAAACCGGGCTGGACGAACTGCTTACCCACGAGTGGCTCACCGAAGATCGGACCGTACACAAAACCACGTTCAGTTCAGGAATAACGGTAATCGCAAACTTTGATGAGAAGAAAACATACGACCTGAAAGATGGCGAAACAAAATATACCCTGGCCCCGCTCGGATTCTTTGCCAAGGGTCCGACAATTCTTCAATACCGCGCAATCGTTGACGACAAAACCGTAACTTACATCAAAACAAAGAACTATTTCTACTGCGATCCGGCCGACAAGCTTTATGATTCAGGGGCAGTGATAACATCGGTCCCGGTCACAATACAAACAGTTGAACCACAGAAGCTGAGAATTACCATCTCGAAAGAAAACCGCCAGGCACGTATCCGCCCAGCTCAATTCCTGGAGGATTGGGATGTCAAAACAGCACACCTCATGTTACTGGATGAAAACGGCAGCCGAATCCAAGAAATTCCAATTACATCGGACGGTTCGTCAATCGCTTTGCCGCAATCCGGTCTCATGGAATTGACATGCGGAAAGAAATTTGATCTGCCGAACCTCGTCCTCAAATCAGATGATATCTCCATATCGTCCGCATCTCCAAAACAAGGCGACAAGATTACAGTCATAGCCTCTGTCTCCAACAGTGGACGTGTAAAAGCCAGGAGAATACCCGTGGCCCTTTACATGGGTCAACGGTCAAAGGAAAACCTGATCGGAATCGAGAAAATCACTGTAAGTCCGGAATCAGCCGGAAAAGTAAGCTGGTCCATTGACACAGCAGAACTCGACGGTCCCCTCAAATTCCTCGTTGCTGTTGACCCGGACAGCAATACGGATGAACTGCTGAAGAATGACAACAACGCGGAAAAGGCAGTCAGCATCCAGGCCGACTGGTCCCGCTGGCATTACAAAATTTATGCACAGGTCTCGAATGGTCAGATCGAGCAGGAAAACGTCCCGGTCTCTCTCAGCATTGACTTCGCGCGCGAATTGAAACGCCTAGGCGGTTCAGGAACACTTGAACCAAATTCAATCCGGGTCTGCGAACGGAACGATGACGGGACACCAGGCAAACCAGCCCCCTGCCAGTTTGACCCGTCGGCAACATTCGATGCAGCCAGGAATCCTGCCGGTGACGTGGTCTGGACAATACCAGGGAAGCTGGCCCCAAATGCCACAAAAAAGTTCCTGATCTTTTTTGATATTACGGCTAATGGATCCAAACGCGGTCCAACCTGCAAGATCTGGAATGCGAAGAACCAGTCTGCCATTGGCGCCAGCTATTCGGCCGTTCTCAGTAATGGCTACATCTCAGACCTTTCGGCCAAAGGCTCCCAGGGCGCAGCCAGGTCTTTTATTACAAATCTTATTTATTCATCAAAAGAAACCGGCTGGTCTAAAGAAGAGGACGCACAGCTGCTGAGCATGAAAGTTCTCGCCAACGGTCCTGTCCGAGCAACAGTTGCTGTCCGCGTAAAACTGAAGGGAGACATGACTTACGAGAAAGTCTATTCCTTCTACCCGGACCGATTCGACATTTCCTTCAAATCAGACAAATCCTATGGAGTAATAAGCCGTGCCCATTACACATCGGAAGGAACTTACGAGGACAATGAAGGTAACAAAGCAAAGGTGGACGGTCACGGCGACGGCGAAGGAGTTGCGGGCAAATGTTCAAAGCCCGGTTACTATGTTGTGTATGCCTCCGACTGGGCTCACTCCTGCGTGGCATTGAGCAAGTTCAGCAACATGACCTACTGGGATGCAGGATCATCTTTTGGCGCAATAGGTTTCAGCGGCGGAGACCAGAATGGCGCACGTATGAGTTATGTCATCCACCAGGGCCAGTGTAATGGCGCCTTCGGAAAAATTGATAATGACCGACTCAACAATCCACCAAAAGTCAAACTTGGGGAATAAAACATGTACCTGCTGGAAACTCTGAAACGTTTAATAATTCCGGTCACATGTTGCTCATTTCTGACTCTCGGCCAATCAGCAAACACTGGTAGATTGTAAAGTTAAATGCCGCATATAGTGGTCTTGATTCATTTAAGCTGCGATTTCTTTAAGTTCACTTTCGAAGCACTGATGTGGTGATCG
>MHBM01000178.1:8238-9339 GCA_001804885.1 Lentisphaerae bacterium RIFOXYA12_FULL_48_11 | reverse complement strand
ACTGGCATGGATCAAACTCGATACCACAAACAAATACCATATGATAGTTACCAAGAATCCATCCTCCGGGGCTGCAACATCCCAGCCCGGCAACTACGAGTTCAGGGTTAACAACAATGGAGTGCTTTATTTCCAGTCACAATACACCACAAATGCCAGTCAGAGTGCGTCCGGGGTGAAGAGGGTTGATGATCTTGGGTGGCATTTTGTCGGGGTAACAGTGGATGCGGCCAGCAGGGGTATAAGGCTTTATCGTGACGGCGTGCTGGACAATACAGTGACAGTGGCGAACCGGCCGATAGCATTTACGAATGCTGAGCCGGTGCGGATAGGGCGACGGAAAGATGGCTATTACTATGACGGGCTTATCGATGAGGTAAGGATCTACAACAGGAAGCTGAGTTCTGAAGAGATTTCGCAGATATACGGGTATTACCAGCAGGACAAGAATGTTGCGGTGTTGACAGCCGACAAGTTCAGCCAGACGGGTTACCTGCAGACAAATGTATTCATGGGTAATGTCGGGATAGGTACGAACACGGCCACGAATGCGCTGAGTGTGGCAGGTACGGCATCGGCGACGTTTTTTGTGGGTAATGGCAGCATGCTGACGAGTCTTGCCGGTGGAAATATCGCCAATGCTTCGATTGCTGGTTCTAAACTTGCGAACCTCACAATTACGTCAAACAAGATCGCAAACGGGACAATCACTACCGGCCAATTACATATCGCGTCTGTTGATGCCCGATATGTGAACGCAACGGGCGATACAATGAACGGTGTACTGCAGTTGCCTTCGGACGGTTTACGGGTAAACAGCAACCAGCTGATAGCCGTAAGCGGCAAAGTAGGTATCGGAACCAACAATCCCGCAGAGAAGCTTCATGTGGCTGGAAATCTCAGGGTGGATGGCAAGGTTTCTATGCAGAATGTAGATAGCAGTATAGTGTTGTCGGGTAACGATTATATTGCTGCTGGAGGTAACTCTGCAACCATTGTTGGATATGGTGCAGGGACAACAAATATTGTCCACGACTATGCCACATTCTTGGGAGCTTTTGCTGGTTTTAATTCTATAAATTCGACTCGAAGCATTTTCGG
>MHBM01000178.1:0-8171 GCA_001804885.1 Lentisphaerae bacterium RIFOXYA12_FULL_48_11 | reverse complement strand
GAATATGCCACGAATTGCACTTCGAGTATAATGCAGGGTTATGCCGCTGGTTACGGGGCATATCAAAGCCAATATGGAGTGTCCGTGGGTTATCAGGCAGGAAAATATTCTTCTTCTAATCTACAGACTGTATTTCTTGGTTACAGTGCAGGAGAGAATGTGGTTAACAGTATGCGCGCCATCTTCATTGGATCGAGTGCAGGACTTAATTCATCGAAAGATACTTCGTTGATAGGCATCGGTCCTTCTGTTGCAGGACAGACCACTAATGACATATATAGTGTGTTCATTGGTTCATCCGCCGGATCGATTACCACTAACTGCCAGTATAATGTATTTATCGGCTGCAATGCCGGTAAGCAGAACAAGAGTGTTACAAATTCTGTGGCGCTGGGTTCCTATACCAAAGTTGATGCAGATAATACTGTTGTTCTTGGTAATCAGGCCGATGTAGTTGTCGGGGGGACCTGTTCCACTAATGCGGCCATAGTTCTGTCGAAGAACGGTGCTGGTCAATTCAATGGCGGTATTTCCTATGTTGCTCCACTAGGCGATATTTCGATGGGTAGTTACACGAACAAGCCGTAAGAGGAAAAGCCGAATGAGGACTGTGGAATTTCGAATGTGATAGGGCAGTAGAATTATGAACTTAATGCTACGCAGATATATGGATAGAGATAAGTTCGTTCTTATCAGTCTGTGTGTATCTGCGTTAATCTGCGGATATAATACTGTTTTTGCTTCTGATTATCCATCCTGGTGGACCAATCGCAATGTCATCTCCACGTCGGCAATCACCAATGACTTTGCAGCGGTGAATGCCGGTCAGCTGAAGTGGATTGCGGTGAAGGCGAAGGAAGAATTGGACGAAAAGTTGGCTGGCGGGGCAGGGACAGGAGTGAATGCACTGGTCGGCAGTTTCACTTCATCCAATAACTATCTTGCGGTAAATGCCGGTCAGCTCAAGAATGTAGCCGCCCCATTCTGGACCCGTCTGATAGAGGCTGGATATACAAATACTTATCCCTGGACGACCAATACCACTACGGATGACATGGATTATGCTGCTGCCAATATTGGCCAGCTGAAATATGCGTTCAGTTTCGAGCTGGAAGGCTTTCTCGGCATGGATTCTGATGGTGATGGGATGTCTGATTCGTGGGAGAATCAGTATTTCGGCAGCCTTTCACAGTGCGCTTTTGGTGACTATGATTTTGATGGTTTGAATAACCTGGCTGAAAAGCATAATAACACTAACCCTACGGAATCTGATTCTGATGGTGATGGAATTTGTGATGGCAAAGAAGTCAGGATATTTCTCACTAATCCAAATCTTGTTGATACCGACCATGATGGTTTGAGCGATTACTATGAGATCGTCAGCAATAATAGAGTTACTGCCTGGGGTGACAATAGTAGTGGGCAGACAAATGTTCCGCAACAATTATCCAATGTTGTGGATGTCGCGGCAGGCCTATATCACAGTGTGGTTCTGTGTACCAACGGAAAAGTTGTATGCTGGGGAAATAATTCCTGTGGCCAGACAAACGTACCTGCGGGTTTATCGAATGTCGTCGCTATTTCTGGCGGTGGCTCTATTGGTATGGCGTTGCAGTCTGATGGAAGGGTTGTGGTATGGGGTGGTAATCTGTCTGGTCAGACAAATGTTCCTGCAGGGTTGAGTAACGTTGTGGCAATTGCCTCGGGTGCTGATCACTGCATGGCGTTGAAATCCAGCGGCCAGGTGGTTTGCTGGGGATGGAA
This sequence comes from Lentisphaerae bacterium RIFOXYA12_FULL_48_11, assembly GCA_001804885.1. GTDB lineage: Bacteria > Verrucomicrobiota > Kiritimatiellia > UBA8416 > YA12-FULL-48-11 > YA12-FULL-48-11. The sequence continues at coordinate 6,407 of MHBM01000178.1, read as the reverse complement.
TTCATTTGGTCAGACAAATGTGCCTTCGGGTGCAAGCAATGTGATAGCAATGGCTGCTGGCTACCTTCACTCTATGGCTTTAACATCTGATGGAAGGGTTGTGGTATGGGGTGGTAATCTGTCTGGTCAGACAAATGTTCCTGCAGGGTTGAGTAACGTTGTCGCCATAGCGGCTGGTGAACAGCATTGTATGGCTTTGAAATCTGATGGGACTGTGATCTGTTGGGGGTGGAATGCATATGGTCAGACGAATGTTCCTGCCGGGGTTAGTAATGTTGTTGCGATAGCGGCAGGAGCTCTGCACAGCATGGTCTTGAAATCTGATTGCACCGTGGTCTGTTGGGGTGATTCTGCTCACCCTGTGATAGCTACAATGCCATCGGGTTTAAAGAATGTTATTGCGATTTCTTCTCGCAGTTATTATAGCCTGGCGTTGTCATACGGGTCTTCTCCGGTATCAGATGATAACAATGGGAATGGTTTATCTGACTGGTGGGAGTTGATTTATTTTGGAGACCTGACTCACGTCGCTGACGAGGATTGTGATTTTGACGGATTTACCAATATTGAAGAATACCTGCATTCTACAAGCCCAGTTGATGCGGATACTGATGGGGATCAGTTGACAGATTGGCAGGAGATTGTCGTATACCATACAAATCCAAATTCAAACGATAGTGACGAAGACGGTTTAAGCGATTCGGTTGAGATTAACGAGACACGGAATATTTATGCCTGGGGCACCAATGAATGTGGCGTATGCACCGTGCCTGAAGATATTACTACTGTCACAAAAATCGCAGCATATGGGTATAGTTGTATAGCTTTAAAGTCGGATGGTAAAATTAAATGTTGGGGCTTAAATGATAGTGGTCAGGCTGATGCCCCGGCTGACTTATGTGGTGTTGTTGATATCGATGCGGCCTATGGGTATGGCATGGCCCTTAAACATGATGGAACAGTTGTTTGCTGGGGTGATAATACCTATGGCCAGTTGAATGTCCCTGAGAACCTGTCGGGGATTGTTGATATTGCTGCAGGCGGCATGCAGTGTTTCGCTCTGAGAACTGATGGGGCTGTTACAAATTGGGGGAACGTTTCAGAATTGCCCGACGGCTTGGATGATGTTCGGAAAATAGATGCCTGTGATAACGTATGCGTGGCTCTGAAATCCGATGGGACTGTCGTTTGTTGGGGTAACAGCAGTTATGGTCAGACAAATGTTCCCCAGAATTTGTCTGGCATCATTGATATCGCGGTAGGTCTTGACCACTGCATGGCATTGAGAAATGACGGGACCGTAATCTGTTGGGGGGCTGAGCCCGACGAATATTATGATCCTGATTTTGGCCAGACCAATACACCTTCCGGATTGTCAAATGTTGTTGCGATAGCGGCGGGGTATTATCACAGCCTTGCAATTAAAAGTGACGGTTCAATCGTAATTTGGGGCGCGGAACATCCATATGGCGAACTTACGGGAGTAAGGTATGCGCCGAATTGGCTGACGGATGTTGAGGCTGCCGCCGCAGGTGCATGGCACAATCTGGCCCAATGCAGATTTTCACCTTGGCTGAATCCACTTTCCGATGATTCGGATTCAGACGGCATTCCGGATGGATGGGAATATTCCAACGGCATGAATCCCGCCGATCCTTCGGATGCGGGAATGGATTATGATCAGGATGGGCTTAACAACGTACAGGAATATCAAGCAGGGACTTCACTGCATCTTGCCGATAGCGATAATGACGGATTGTCAGATAACATTGAAATTCAAATGAATACAAATCCACATGCCTGGGATTCGGATGGCGACGGACTGTCGGATGGTGATGAATCTAGTTATGGTTCAAATCCGCTGGCATGTGATACAGATAATGACGGGTTTACTGATGATAATGAAGTTCGCTGTGGATCAAGCCCGGCAAATGCACTTTCTTTCCCATGTGATATATCGGGGGTAGTGTCGTATTCAGGGCTGCAGGTGGGATCAATTAATATTATTATCACTAATTTGTTTAATGGTTCTCAACCTGTAACGGTATTGTCGTCACCAGGCACTTTTACCATTTCCGGGATTTCATCGCTTTCAAACTACTGGATAAGCGCTTTTTGTGACTCTAACGAGAACGGATCAAATGATTCATGGGAAGCATATGGGGCCTATCAACTCAATCCTGTTTGCCCTACAGGCAATACAGGGAATATCAGTTTCATAATGTGCGACCCCGATGCCGATTCTGATGGCATGCCGGATTACTGGGAAATAAAGCATTTTGGAGGCCTGCAGCATGGTTCTGCTGGCGACTACGATAATGACGGTCTTAACAACATCAATGAACTCCTGTCAGGTTCGTTGCCCACAAATGCCCTCTCAACCGTCAAGAGCATCTCCGGCAGTGTTTCCTACTCTGGTATCCAGACAGGACTGGTGATCGTATGTGCCAGCCAAAATTCTGGCGATTGGTCATCTTCACATAACGCTTATCTGTATGACATGGGCAGTTATACAGTCTCAAACCTTCCGACGCTTGCATCCTACTGGATTGAAGTTTACAGAGACTCCAACGGAAATGGTTCTTATGACCACTGGGAAGCATATGGATGCTATTCCTCAAATGCTGTTTATCTTGCAACCAATATGTCAGGTCTTGCCGTAACCCTGAACGATCCGGATCAGGATTTGGATGGGCTTCCTGATTATTGGGAAATGCAAATTGTGAATTCTAATACGAATGACAATATACTTTCGACACATGACCTGTCGCCTTGGGATGATTACGATCATGATGGCTCAAGTAACAGTAATGAGTATATGGCCGGAACATCGCCCCTGGATCCTGCGTCATTAATATCTCAGCTCCAATTTGTAACCAACCTGGTCAGTATTAATGAAGCCCCGACAAACGTTAATATAACTTTAACTGTGAGCCCGGCTTGCAGCAGTGCGGTTCAAGCCCTGGTATATGTTGTCAGCGCGACAGCCAGTAATAATGTGGATTTCTATTTCGGCCCAACGAATGTGACATTTGCCCCACTTCAGGCAAGTGTCAGCATTCCTGTCACTATATATCGTCAAGTTGAAGCGGAACCACAGGAAATAATCGAATTCGGCATTAATCTATTATCAGGTTCTGCAGCTCTCGGACAGCGCAACAGATGTACTGTGATAATCAATGACGATACGAATGGAACAGGCTACGAGCCCGCACCAGGGTGGGTTCCTGATAGTGGCGATATATTACAGTTCCGACTATTAACACCAGTTGATGGAGCATTCTGATCATATGACTTATATGCAAACAGTGATGATGAATGTATTTTTTAAAACAGGAAATCATTTCGGATGCGTTCTTTAACTAAATACTATAGTAGATGCACTTCAGATGCTAAAGGCATGAGGTCATTGATATACGGTCTTACGATCGGAGTGTTTTTATACTGCAACTCCTTGGCCTCGCCCGAGAGTTCTTACACAAACTGGCCATCAGTCAAGGAATGGACTGATCTCACGAATCATATTGCATGGTGTTACAAGGCTCTCTCGAATAGATTGGAAGTTATTGGTTGGTCCAGCCAAGCAGTAGACATCGTCCCGACATATACCTGGCCATACCACGATTATCTGCAGTTTGCATCGAAGGTAGATCAGATAACATCACGGTTTGTTTGTCAAACGAACGATAAAAATGACAACTTCAAATCATTTTTCACAACGCCTGTGGATGGTAAATATACAAACAGCTTCCCTTTCTGGACGGCTACAAATCTTCATATTCACGCTTTTGGAAAGAATCGCTGGACAACGAATTCGCCTTTACATAGTTGGATGGGCATGACCAATCACGATATCCAGATCCAGGTGCAGAAAGCTATAACGAGCCTTGTATGGACAGTCAGGGAAAGCTCAGTTACGGAAAGTAATCAATATTGGCAGTGTTCTCAATATGGGATTGACCCCAAGGACGGCGCTTGCTGTTGTGACGGAGACCCATATCCGGCGGGACATACAAGTGTTTTGTCTTCTGCACGAAGCTATGAGATATCGCACTGGGATAATGGGCGTATCGTTGATGGTTCAATGGGTTATGGAAATCCTATATATGCAGTAGGAGCCATGCTAAGCGCATCCGAGCCGGGCAGTTATGATCCATCATATCTTTATTATGGTGCAAGAATTTATGCGAAACCAGTTCTGGAAAATTTATCCACTTCATTTGCTGCAAATGTTTTCATATACTTGGCAATCAATCATCATGCATTTGCGAATTACGATAAATATGCCAATTACTGGTATACGCACGATTATAAAAGTGAATGGGTTGATATACAGACGAACCATATGGTTCTTGCACAGCAATTCAATGCTCAAGCCACGAATAGACTGGTTGGCGGCTATCCTTTTTACAGCAAGCGTTCAACAAACCCACTAACTGCATCGCCGCAAGTCTCATCGGCATCTCAAAATGCATGCGATCACATTTATTGTAATGTTGCGCACTGGCTTCTGAAATGGGATTCGACCGGCACCTTCACTCCATCTCCGCCACCTGTCGGTGACGGTGATAAATTTTCAGAAACGCCGGACATTGACCTCGACGATATTGTCTATGTTTCCGCAGATATGCAAAAGCTGGGCACGGATTCCGGCTCAATCCTTTTCTCTTCTGACTGCGATAGACCGATGGTGCTTTTACCAGTGGCCTTCACACCTGCCTGGTTCGGCAGCCTTCCTGTTCATGCTTATTTTTCTCAGGGCGCATTTACAAATCTGCCTTACCAATATCACGTGAAACCACATGCTGATAATGACGGTTATTACACTGCCTACAGCCTGAATACTCACATCGAAGAAAGCGGAGCGGTGACAAATGACAATGTTCATATGAAACAGGTGGAACTTGTGCGTCCGCGCGGCAACGTGGTGTTTTTTGATTTTAAATGGGAATCCGGCGCCTTCAGTGCAGATGGTTATCCGATCGGAATAAATAAGAATCGAAATTACGTCCTGCGGGACCTGACGCCATCATCCCACACAGACGGAAAATATGCTCTTTGCTTCTCTTCCGGAATCATACATGAATTCGACGATAATGGGGCATTGGCTTTTATACGTCATAGTGATGGCCGCAGTATTCCTGTAACAAGGTCGACCCTCCCTTTGTGCTCTCTGAACGATGGTACAGGTGAAGATATGCCGGTCTCGAGTTCGGGCAGCGCTTATGATGTGACAATCAACTGGGACAGGGGGACAATAAAGAAATTGTCATATGCAACCAAACTTGCACCAGCAACAACACTTGAAACCACAATTACTCTCAATGATCAGAAATATATTCAAAGCCTTAGTAAAAACATGTTTGACGAATCGGAAGCATCCATCAGCGGTTCATCTGTTACATATGGGTCAGGCGTTAAAGTCACCCGGAGAGGTACAGCCTGGGCTGGCAAGGCACGCACAATTACAATCACAACTGACATTCCGAATTGCGGGTCCAGCAAGGTGATTACGGATTATGATGCGGGTGACAAAGTAATACGCAGGGAGATAGCTGGAACAGGCCCCAGCGCAATAACAAGATACACGTATTCTTCCTCAGCGGGACGTTATGCCAACGGTTTCCTTAAGAACGTGCAACTTCAGAAGATTGAATATCCTGATGGGGCGACCGAAACCTTTGAATATACCACTCAGGGTTGGTTGAAAAAGCGGATCATGCCTTCAGGCGCCGGCTTCGACAGGATAACCGTCTTTGCATACGAAAAATATGGGACAGGTGACGACATCAACACGACGAATGCCGTTGAAAGTCCCCGCAAGATCGAAACACAGATCGCCGGTGAAACCATCAGCAGACACCTTTATTCCTATAATGGCACTTCAAAGACGATCATCCAGGTGTGTACAAACTCCGGTGCTGTCTGGGATTCTATAGGCAATATTGTTACAACCAACACTTTTATTGTAACGGGAGAGACTGCTGGATTGCTCGCATCTTCATCTGGCCCCATTTCTGCCTCAAATAATTCAAACACCTATTCAGTCGCGGACGGCAAACTTACATCAGTCTCATCATGCGGTGACGGACGGCTTGTCACAACCATAGTAAACGCGTTTGGGAGTTTGGAATTTTCGGCCACCGTGGAAAACGGGCAGACAACTGATTCAATATCTTCCACTGTAGATGCTTTTGGGCGGCTGCTGGTCTCAACCTTTCTTGATGGCACGACTATTACCAGGAGTGGCTACGGATTCCATGGGCCTGCTTCGATCACAGGCGTTGATGGCTCTTTAGCTGACTATCAATATTTCAATCATGGGCCTATAAAACAGGTAAACGATCAATCAAGGGGAATTACCACCAGTTACAATTATGATTCACTTGGTAACATTATTAAGATCA
>MHBM01000177.1:1980-9330 GCA_001804885.1 Lentisphaerae bacterium RIFOXYA12_FULL_48_11 | reverse complement strand
TGAATCTGCTGACGAGGTGGCCGGTGTCATCGCCCATGAAATTCAGCATGTTCTTCAACGCCATGTTGTGAAAAGGGTTGTCAATATCCTTGGTGGCCGCGCCGTGTTTGCAGTGTTGTTTGGAGGTGGCGATTTATCATCGCTTGCCGTGGGTGCGAACGAGATGCTGGCAATGTCATACGGGCGTGATCAGGAGCGCGAGGCTGATCGCGAAGGGCTTCGTTTGCTTGCCAGAGCTGGAATCCCTGCTTCTGGATTCATATCTTTTTTTGAAAAAATGCAAAAGGATTCGATCAGTCTTCCTGAAATGATATCCACTCACCCTGGCAATGAAAGCAGGATAAGTGAGATCCGGACACTGGCGTCTGGTTCTCCTGTTCCCAAAGAGAAAGCATTTGATATAGACTGGGGAACGGTGCGCGCAAGTCTGAAATAGGATATCGTGGGATTAGTTGTTTGGCGCTGCTGGCGAGATTGTCCCTGACGGCATTGTATGGTTTGCTGAAGGGAATAATCATGAAAAGTAGCAGGCTAAGTTTTCTGTCAGCTTGAAGATCGATCACATCTGTGTTTTTATAAATACATCGTTATAAAACGAATATGGTTATGGTGCCACCTATGACAATAAAGCAATTTTTGTTAAACACCGCCTGGCCAGTCCACAAAAGAACATTCGTAATTATTCTTCTACTGCTGGTAATGTTTTTGCGCCCGTGCCTGGCGGCGGACTGGCCGATGTGGCGGTACGATGCAAATCGCAGTGCTGCATCACCTTCTGCGCTTCCGGACAAGCTAATCCTGCAATGGACCCGTAAACTACCGCCGCTCAGGCCTGCCTGGCAGATCGAGCCGCGATTGCAGTTTGATGCTTCCTATGAACCTGTTGTGGCAGGGAAAACGCTTTTTCTTGCGTCACAGATGCGGGACACTTTGACTGCATACGATACCGAAACCGGCGAGGAACGCTGGGTCTTCGTTGCGGGCGGGCCAATCCGTTTTGCACCTGTGTTCTGGAATGGGAAAGTATTATTCGTGTCGGATGACGGTTTCCTGTATTGCCTCGACGCGACCAGTGGCAGGCAAATCTGGAGTTTTCGTGGTAGTTCCCAACAGGAGCGCAAGCAACTGGGTAACGGGCGGCTTGTGTCGTTCTGGGCCGCGCGCGGTGGGCCTGTTGTTGCTGACGGCATAGTCTACTTTACTGCCGGCATATGGCCCAGTATGGGGATTTACCTTCATGCCATTGATGTTGAGACAGGCCGGGCGGTATGGACAAACTCGGACATGGATTTCGTTGAGAACGTCCGCATCGATCACAACAACCTGAAGGACGCAGGACTTTCGCCACAAGGATACCTGGTTGTCGCTGGTGACCTTCTGATCATGCCAAATGGCCGTTCCATGCCTGCCATTCTGGATCGGAAAACAGGCAAGTTGCGACATTACATCCAGGGTTATCGTAACGGGCATTGCCGTGTGACGGCGATGGGGAATTATGCTTTTGTCGGTACAGATGGAGTGGTGGACATTACCACGGGTCGCGAGGTCGGAAGCAGGTTTGCCGCTGCCGGCACAAATGCGCCACCGGCATTTGATATCAACAAGTTTGAGCTCTTTGAAGGCCCGATTAGTCCATACAAGTTCCTTCCAGGCTGTTCATCGTGGTCAGTCCTGACGTCAAATATCATCTACGGTTTTCAGAAGGGCTCTTGTTATGCATACGATTTAACACAGCCACCCAGTGTAAAAGAATACGAAAGCAAGGTTCCGAGTGGACGAATGAGCAAGCCATGGCGTTGGGACCTTCCCGTACTGTGGAATAAGAAGATAGCAGGAAATTTGTCGTGCCGCACTCTCATCAAGGCGGGTAACCGGTTGTATGGTCATTTCGGCAATGAATTGGTTGCCTTGGAGTTGTCATCATCAGGCGCAGGGAACCCGGAAGTCGTCTGGAAACAACAAGTCTCCGATATGCCGGCAAGCATGATTGCGGCAGATGACAAACTTTTTGTTGTTACTACTAACGGTGCCATTCATTGTTTTGCCGCTGGAACTGCGAAACCTGTCATTCTTGCCGATGTGAATTCACCATTACCTTTGATCACCGACAAGTGGAATGACAATGTGGCAAAGATTCTCAAGACAACCGGAATATCGGATGGTTACTGCCTCGTTCTTGGGATTGATACAGCGCGCTTGGTTGAGGAATTACTGAACCAGTCCCAGCTCAAGGTTATTGCTGTTGATGCCGATGTGAAAAAAGTTGAAGCCCTGCGCAAGCGATTTATTGACGCTGGTTATTACGGCAGCAGGGTGGAAGTGCAGTGCGGCAATCCTCTTGCGTTTCCTTTTCCAAAATATTTAGCGAACCTGATTGTGTCAGGGTCAGCTTCGCCGTCCGACCTTGCAACGGCCCGTACCATTCCCGGCCTTTATGAGACACTGCATCCCTATGGTGGTGTTACATGTCTTTTGTTGAATGATGCTGAACATGGGGGGCTGCAGAAAGTTTTAATTGAACATCCGCAGGAAAGTTCTGAACTGACACGTTCCGATGGTTTTTCACTGCTACGGCGGGTTGGCCCATTGCCCGGATCTGCTTCCTGGACACATGAGTCCTGTACCGCCGCGCGTACTTATTATTCCACAGATGACCGGGTAAAAGCGCCGCTGGGTGTGCTCTGGTATGGACATGGAGAGGGACCGCATTTTTCCCAGGTAAACGACTATGATGCCGGAGTAAAACCACAGGTTGTGGGTGGTCGTATGTTTGCATTGCGACAGAATCCACCTCTTCTGCATGCCATGGATGTCTATACCGGCCGTGTCATCTGGACCCAGCCGACGGACCGATACGCCCGCTTCGTATCCATGGAAAATGGTATTTATGTTGCTGGAAATGGCAAGTGCACAGTCTATGAACCGGTTAGCGGCAAAGAGCGGGCTTCATATCCGATTGAAGTCAAAGAAGCCGGCGGAAAGAAGCACGTGACCCGGAATATTCGTGTCGGGGATGGCACTATAGTGATTGGCGTCGGGTTTGATGCAAAGGGTGGTATCACCGAAGAACCATGGGACAGTAAAGCCCTGGTCGCGTTAGACCGGGCAACCGGCAAACATCTCTGGACGTACATGGCTAAGACCCGGGTGAGTTTCCACGCCCTGGCGCTTGGCGGCGGCCTCGTGTTTTGTGTTGATTCGATCTCGCCGACCATCGCAGGCAAGGACATGAAGCCGGGGCAGACCATTACCAATGCCGAGACAATAGTTATGGCGCTTGATGTCCGGACCGGCGCAGAGAAATGGGCCGTTACAGACAAGCGACCGGCCAGCGTTTTCATGGCTGCTCACTGGCCCAGTCAGCGGGGGAGCGATGATTGGATTGCATATGCTGAAGAATTGAAAGTCGTTCTAACAGGCCGACGCGCCGGTACCATCGCTTATGAAGTGGAAACCGGCAAGAAACTCTGGTCCAAACCGATGGGGGGGCAGCCTTTTATCATACAGGGAAAAACTTTCATGAACCAGGGTGGGGAAACTTTTGACATTATGACCGGCAAATCGCTGGGTGGTAATCCACAGATTGTGAAGCGGCTTGGATGCAACTATATGGTCGGGAGCAAGCATCTGCTCCTGGTAAGGGATGCGTCAGCATCTTATGCTGATATCGAGACCCAGACGCGGTACTGGCTGAGAAATCTGCGGTCGGGTTGCAGTAGCAGTCTGATTGCGGCAGATGGTGTTCTGGTTCTGCCGTGTTTCTCATCAGGTTGTGTCTGTAATTATCCAATTCAGACCTCGCTGGCGATGGTGTACATGCCTGAAATGGCGAACTGGGCGCATGGCATACAGGTCAACCCGAAGTAGATTTCTGGCTCTAATCACAATCGGTTGCATCAAGTGTTCCAAACTCATATGCTCAATGTTATCCCTGTCTGTGCCGAACTTGAAAAACCTCTCTTTGCCGGTTGACAGCTTGCTGCAGCAGGTGACAGGATTTGTCTACAGGAGGCTTCTATGAGTAAGCATGGTTCTGGTTTATCTTGTTTCTCCCGCCGAAATTTCCTTGCTTCGGCAGGAAGTGTTCCATTTGCTGCGATGGCTGGTTGTACAACTGTTGGTAACACTGTTTCTCATAGCGAAATTGTAATCCCGCATCAGAAGGTGAAAGTCCTTGCCGAGGCTGATGTGGTGGTGTGCGGTGGCGGCACGGCGGGCATCTCCGCCGCCTATTGCGCGGCCCGGCACGGGGCAAAGGTGATACTGCTGGAAAGATGGCCCAGCCTGGGTGGGATGGCCACCAACGCGCTGGTCAATATATGGCACACCAGTGACCGGGAAAAGCAGGTGATATTCGGATTTGTACAGGAGGCGGTGGACCGCGGTAGCCGGTTTGTGCATCGCATGGCGGATTTTCCTAAACGCCCTGAGACGCACGAGTTTGATTCCACTGGCATGCGTGTGGTGTTTGACATGATGCTTAAGGATGCAGGGGTACGCGTCTTCTGCAATCTTACTGCTGTTGAGTCTGTGGTGACCGACGGTTGTGTTCAGGCTCTTCTGGTGGATACCAAGACGGGGCGCAAGGCGATACGCGGGAAGATCTTCATCGATGCCACGGGTGACGGCGACATCGCCGCCAACGCCGGTGTACGTTTCGATTTCGGCCGTGCCGCTGATGGCAGGGTGCAAGGCATGACCATGATGTTTCGTTTACAGGGTCTCGATGCGGCCCGAGTCAAGGCCCATGCTGGGGAAGCGGCTCGGGTTTTCGGCCTCATGAAAAAGCTTCGCGACGAAGGCAAGTTTCCGCAGTTCCTGGAAATGGCGGCCCGCTCTTACCTGTCGAGTCCGCGCGATTCGGGTGTATCGTATAACATGTGTCCAGTGGCAGGTAATCCGCTCGATGAAGAAGAGCTGACGCGGCTATCTGCCCTTGGCCGTGAGCAGGTTTATCAATACGTCGATCTCTGGCGCAAGGAGATGCCCGGTTTCGAGAATACAGATGTCAACCAGATGGGCTTTGGTCTCGGCATCCGCGAATCGCGGCGTATACATGGCTTGAAGACTCTAGACGGGCAGATGGTCGTGAAGGCTGTCAAGCAGCCTGATACAATCGGTCACGGATTCTGGATGATTGATATTCATGATCCAAAAGGAACGGGTCATACAACCTGGAGCGACCAGAAGGCTGAAATGATGCCGCCGAAAGGTGATAGTTACCACATTCCACTGGGTATGTGTTTGAACAACCAGATTCCGAATCTTGCGGTCGTCGGGCGTTGTGCATCATCCACGCATGAGGCCCATGCGTCGGTACGCCTGCAGTCGCACTGCATGGTGATGGGACAGGGGGTTGGAACCTGTGCGGCAATGGCGCTCAGCGAGGGGGTAAGTATGGCGAAAGTTAATATCAGGGATTTACAGTCAAAATTGCGCAAGGACGGCGTTTACCTCGAGAATGTTCTACAAGAAGGGATTTGACGGTGATGAGCGCCTTCATCTGCAAATCAATCCTTCCATTCCTTCTCATGTTTTTATTTGCAGCGTTCAGCCCTGTTTCGGGAGATGAGAAGGCTGTGTGTCTTCCTCTTGCGACCGACTATACCATGATGTGGTGGGCGAATGGATGGTATCAGCAAAAGGAGCCTGGAAAGCGTATCCGTAATATTCAGACAGGATACTATGCCATGTCGATGGATGTGGACACTATGCAGATTTTGCATCTCGGTCCGGTACGCAAGGCGAAATCTTATGATCTTGCTGTACGGCAGGACAACAGCCCAGTGTTCAGGCTGCCGCCTGCCGGGCTGGAAATGGCGCTTAATGTGAATGGGAAACGTTATCGCTGTACCGGAGGAACGCATCCGCGCCTGATTGACAGTGGCAGATTAGTGCAGCGTGGCGATGTGATCGGTCTTGTTTTTGCCGATTCTAACGGAGAAATTCTTCAAACAAAAGCCAGGGCTGAAATCACGGCCTGGCCCGAGACTCTTTCTTTCGTGCTGGAGGCTGGTCCAGAGCGACCACCGGTATCAGCCGGACCGTCTTTTGGTTACAGGGGGAATGGTTACTGTTTTGATGGAAAAAACAACTTGGAATTTCCGCATACCCCGGAGCTTGAACCGGAGAGGCTCACTGCTTCAATACGCGTGTTTATTCCTGAAGGAAATTCTAAATCCAACAATCATGCATGGTTACTCTGCAAGAACGCACACGAATGTGACAATGGCAATTATGGTTTTTATATTGGCGGCCAGGAGGTCGAAGCCGTAATGAATATCGGAGGCGGCAAGGAAGGAATGGTTCGGGTCAAGGCTCCTGCCGGCTGGCTTGGTGAGGGAAAATGGATTCATCTTGTAATGAGTTACGACGGAGTTTCCCTGAAGCTATTTGTTAATGGCAGGCTTGCTGATCAGCAGAAAGTTGACCGCAAGCGTACATACGGGTCCGGCCCCCTGTCCATAGCGAGGCGGACGGACAACTGTGGGCACGGCTTCCATTTTACTGGTGTTGTCGATGACCTTGCGATCTATCCTGAGGCGCTCTCGCCAGCGCAAATCAAGACGCTTACTGAAGGCAGGCAAGACAATATTCCATCGCCTGCCTTCGTGCAGACATTTGACAAACCGGGAGAGCCTGTAATCAAGAGACCGGAAGGTGAATGGCGCGATCTGTCGCTGGAAATCAACCTTGATTATGCGGGAAGAAAATATTCTGCAAAAGAAGTTATCTCCGGAGGAGCTCCAGTTAAAGCCGGAGAGAAGAAGTCTGTAAATATGACACTTAAACCAGCTGACCCCGGGGCGGTTGCTGGATCGCCGGATTCTGGAGTAAAGATCAGTGCAATAGATCCGGTTACGAGCAAGCCGGTGAAGGTTGAATGGAAGGCCGCCACTAGCTGTTACTCTGTGGACATGGGCAGGACAAATCCCGTAAAGCCAAGAGAAGATTACATCGATTCAGGCAGATTCAAGATGGAAAACACGTCTGACAGGGAAGCGATTGTCCCGGTTTGTTTCGATCAGACCCCGTGCAGGGGTGTAATTGGTGTTTCGCCTGTATTGCGTGAAATCGATGGAATCCCGACAGGTATCCCGGTTCAGATCAGCAAGAACTGGCATAACAACCCGGAAGGTGTGCCTCATAACGGTCCATGGCTGCACGCATTTGCGCTTCTACGGTTGCCGGCGCGTTCTGCAGCTGAATACCAGCTTGATCTTGCGCATGCCTACTGGGGGCAACTGCCGGCGGTTTCGCATGCTCAGCTCTGCGTGGTGGGTTATGGAGGGGACCAGCAGTGGGACCAGGTGGCCATTGGTTCATGGGGCGAATCTATCTGCTACGATC
>MHBM01000177.1:0-1910 GCA_001804885.1 Lentisphaerae bacterium RIFOXYA12_FULL_48_11 | reverse complement strand
CGAGTGGAGCTGGTCCAACAATGTGGGTGGGGGCGATTTCTTGGTATATGACGATGAGTCTGGGAAACGCCAGCCTTTGGTCCGTATGAAGACTGCTTTTCTGCGTTATTGTCCGGTGCTGACTGAAGTCGTCTATGCAGGTGTCTCTGCCGATAACGCAATAGAAGCGCGAATTACGGTTAGTACTCCCCGCGCGAATGATTTTCCACGTCATTTCCATAGTATGCGTTATGACGTAAAACAAAAGTTACAGTTCAAGCGTCTAGCTTTTTACCAGATTGCGGCAGATCGTTATAATGAAAACTGGTTCAGCAGGATTGCACGTGGCAGTGCTGATGCAGGGCTGGCCGAGGAGTGGGAAATCACACGTGCCTCTGGCAAATATGATCGTGTTGGGATTGCGGCCAGCGGGTCGAGTCCGTGGTTCTCTTTTCACGGCGTTGATCCGGTTGAAAAGGAGCCGGTCAGCAACGGCGGAGCTGCGCGGGGGTTGATCCTGCGTGGATGGGAGGCAAGACTGGGCGGTAGAAATGTGCCTGTCCCGTATTTCTCGGTCTATGGTGCAAAGCCAAGCGCGGTTTTGGAGCTGGCAGTCCCGCCGGGTGTTGAGGAGTTGTTGCCTGGTGATTATTTAGAAGCCACGTTTGAGTACATCATTCTTCCGGCGGTTGCGGAAGAATACTACGGGCCGGACGAGGTCTTCAGGAAGGTATTGAGCGAAGGAGCGAACACGTGGAAGCCGGTGCATCGTGAGGCGCTGGTTGGAAATAATTTGAAGATGGATATGGCGACAGGGAAGTTGGCGAAGGCGTTTCCAATCAACGTGCGGGCAAGGAAGAACAGGGCGGAATTTTCTTTGACCGGCGCAATTGGATACGTGCCTTTAACTGTTTCTGGCCTGTCGAAATACCGTAAGCCGCGGCTTGAGGTTCGTGCCGGGAGCGGAGAATGGCGAAATGTTGACCAGTCGGCGCAGGGGTGTGATTTCTGGCAGACTGACTACGACCCGGAGGATATGACATGGTCTGTGACTTTTACAGTAACACCTGATACAGCAGAGGACACAGAGGTAAAGCACGAATTTCGTTTCTGTATGCAGTAGTTTTGAAAAGAGCTGATTATGTTTGTCTGAATAATGCGAAAACAATAGAGTATCGAGATGGAAGCGGAATCTTCAATAGATAAAGACCGTAAGTTCATGATGGAGCAGGTCCGGATGCGTATGAAGATGCTTCAGGTTATTCACCTGGCGCTTGTTTCCGGCGTTTTAATCTTCGGGGTGTGTGTGTTGTTTATTGTCCGGAAAAGATTTTCTTTTGAAATATCTTTCAGGGATCCAATGATAATAATTGCTGTGGTGTTGTCTGTCGGGACAATTTTAACTTCATGCCTGCTGAAAAAAACCGGTTCGACGGCACCGCAAACGCACCATGATGTTCATGATATTCTGAACAAGTATCAGGTTTACTTTCTTGTGCGCGCTTCGATCATAGAGGCGGGGGCATTGTTTGCCGGTGTGGCTACCCTGGTGACATGTAATGTTGTTCCGGTTGTAGTGTTTGCCTCAAGCGCCATGGTTCTGGCTCTACGCCGGCCTTCAGAGCGGGAGCTTATTTCCCTTGCCTCCCTAAACAAGGGTCCGTATTCGGTGCAATAAAAATGGCCTTGTCTACGTTTTATTGTGAAGATGAATTGGACAGTTATTTCCAGGAAATGATGTATTGCGAAAGTGTATCTCAGTATTTGGGAGTTTGATGAGATAACGAGTAAAAACAAGGAACATGGAATGAATAGACGTGATTTTCTCAAGATGGCAGGAATTGGCACGTTGACGCTGGCGGGCGGAGGAATTGCCCGACTTGTTTGCGCGGCGGAAGAGAAATCAGGTAAGACCAATGTCATATTCATTC
>MHBM01000176.1 GCA_001804885.1 Lentisphaerae bacterium RIFOXYA12_FULL_48_11 | reverse complement strand
TCTGTCTTTTGACACCACCGATATATCTTCTGGCCACCAGAATGACATCGACCTTTCCCTGTAACCTGTAACGATTCAACCTAAAAGACTCTCTTAACAGTCTTTTAGCCCTGGACCTGTCAACTGACCTCCGAAATGTCTTCTTGCTCACTATCACCGCGAGCTTTAAGCAAGCGTCATCTGCATATCTGAGCCACATTATTAAATATCGCCCGACGTGACGCCTGCCTGCATTGAAGGTCTCTCTGAAAAGCCTGGATTCCGAGATGCGCTGGCATCGTGAAAGCCGCATGTCAATAAGATCGGCCTTCGAAGAAGACTGGATCTTTTCAACTCCGGTTGTTGCACCGGAAACACGCATGACTTATTCCTCAAGCAGTCAGACGGACGCGGCCCTTCTTGCGTCGGCGTGCAATACACTTGCGACCACCTGTTGTACGCATTCTGGCCCTGAACCCGATTCTGCGACGTTTTCTCTTCGATGGGCTCCATGTCATTCCTTGTTTCATATCATGCCATCCTTATACTTATTTTTTAATGAAAGGCTCGAAGAGTATCAATTCTCCTGCCCATGTCAAGGGAGAGCGTGTTAATCCAGCGCCTTATGCAGGACCGCCTCACTGATTGACCTGCCGTCAACCAGCACAGGCGTATTCCTCGGTCGCCATGCCCGGCGCTTTGCCACTGCAATCAAATTGTAACCACGGGTAAAGAAAAGAAGCATGTCAAACTGATATCCTATCCTGTATGGAAGGAACGCTATGGAATACACTGCTTTAACCTTCTTTTCATTGCCAGGATCCGATTCTTTTGCCCGTGCCTTAAAGAATTGAACAACAGTATCAGTCAATTCGACAAAGAAACGGGAATATGAACGCATATTGTGAACATCAAAGCCATGCTTAAGAATGCTGAAAAGCTGAGACTCGGAATAGCCATCCCTTACTAGCCCTTTTTTCTCACAAGTAAGGCCCATCATCTGCTGTAAAGTTCGCAAAACCATCCATGGCCTGACATGGGCAACGTTAACAATAAGCCGGCCGTCCGGCTTTAGAACACGATGACATTCCTCGATGAAGTTATCATCCGATTCGACTCTCTCAAGATAATCGAAGACAATCAGAACATCGAAGAAACCTTTTTTGAACGGCAGTGTTTTGCCATCCATTACATACACGTTGCCCCCGACAACAGCATTCGTAGCATCGGCTTCCCGCTGTCCACAAACGGCACTGTGCCATTCTCCGCCCCGCTTCCGCAGGTAGTAGCTCATCATCGCGTTATCAGCACCGATATCAAGACACACCAGTTTCTCGGTATTATCCAGAGAACGGATAATTTCATGCAACTTGACCTGCATCGGAAGTGCTCGCTTGAAAATACTCAGATGCTGCTTTGCTTCCGGTGAAAGTTCTTTTTCTGTCGTAACCATCCCTATTCAGCCTTTCAAATAATAAGCCGTGCATTATAGCAGTTACTCTTCATATGTCTATTATCTGTTTGCGACATACATTCCGATCAGATATCGTTTCAATATATGCAGAAATCCCTTTATATCAGAGGCGGTTTACTTGTGGATCCCGAATCCGGAACGGAAGAGGCTTCGGATCTTTACATAAAGAATGGATATATAACGCCAGCTCCTTCTCATATTCCAGCTGATGCAGTTATTATCGATGCAAAAGACCTTGTTGTAACACCGGGTCTCATAGACGTACATGTGCACCTCAGGGAACCAGGCAATGAAGCAGCAGAGACAATAGATTCAGGCAGCAAGACAGCAGCAAAGGGCGGTTTTACATCTATCGTATCAATGCCAAATACTGATCCCGCCACCGACTCACCCGAACTAGTTTCCATGATCAAGGGAAAAGGTACATTATGCGGACATGTCCGCGTAATGCCATCAGGTTGCATAACAAAAGGACGCCAAGGGAAGGAATTGGCCGATCTTGAAGGCATGGCAAAGTCGGGTGCGGTTGCGTTTACAGATGATGGTTCAACCGTCACCAGCGATACCATTATGGCCGATGGGATGCGGCTGGCAGCCAAACTGGAAAAGCCTGTACTTGATCATGCCTTGGATCCTGCAATCGCCGCCAAGGGCGTAATGCATGATGGTGCAAGATCAAGGCAACTTTCTCTACCCGGAATTCCATCCAGGGCAGAATCAGAAATAGTTGAACGCGACATCCGTCTTGCCGGCAAAACCGGATGCGTAGTCCATATTCAACATGTTTCCACCTCAGAATCAGTCGACTTGATCAGAAGGGCAATCTCAATGGGGCTGAAAGTATCCGGAGAGGCCACCCCCCATCATCTCGCACTGACCGATGAAGAAGTTCTGGCTGAAGATGCGAATTTCAAAATGAATCCTCCTGTCAGATCAGTATCAGACCGGGCCGCAATTCTTTCCGCTGTGGCCGACGGAACGATCAGTGTACTGGCGACAGACCATGCGCCACACACCAGCGAAGCAAAAAAGAAAAGTTTTATCACAGCCCCTTTTGGAATAATCGGGTTGGAGACGGCCGTAGGGATCACTTACAACCTTCTTGTAAAATCAGGCAAAATGACACTTATTGAGTGGCTACGTCGATGGACAACAGGACCGGCCAGAGTGCTGGGACAACCTGCGCCTAATCTCAAATACGGCAGTCCGGCAGATATCACAATATTTGATCTCAATTCGGAGTGGACTGTAGACTCAAGGCACTTCATTTCTAAATCCAGGAACATGCCTTTCAACGGACGCAGGTTAACGGGTAAGGCTGTTTATACCATTCTAAAGGGCAAACTGACCTGGAATGCCACCCTCTGACAACACATTCTCCTTCCCTGTTAGCTTTAATCGCAAAGCCTGCCCATGGGCTCATGAAACACAAAAAAGTGATTGAGTTGACCATGCGTGTTGTCTATTGTTCACCGGAATTGCATTTTCTGGATTAAAGGAGAAATTATGATCAATGCACAGATTCAGCTCGGTATAATTGATTATGTCATCATGGGCATTTATGTCCTTTCTGTTCTGGGCATCGGATGGACACTTAAACGATACATGAAGACGAGCACCGACTTCTTCATGTCGGGTCGTTCAATCCCTGCATGGATCACCGGACTGGCCTTTATATCTGCAAATCTTGGCGCTCTCGAACTCGTAGGCATGGCCGCAAGCGGCGCCAAGTATGGTATCGCAACAAGTCATTTCTACTGGGTTGGAGCCATCCCTGCCATGGTTTTTCTGGCGGTATTCATGATGCCGTTCTATTACGGGTCCAAGGCCCGTTCGGTCCCTGAATACCTGAAATTAAGGTTTGATGAACGAGTCCGTTGTCTTAACTCCATATCATTTGCAGTGATGACACTATTTGCATCCGGTGTTTCAATGAATGCTCTGGCAAAACTGCTGAACCAGCTTCTCGGCTGGCGTTATGATGCAAGTTTGTGGATTTGCTCAGCAGTGGTTCTCGTATACGTTTTAAAAGGAGGATTAACCTCTGCAATCTACACGGAAGTGCTCCAATTCTTCATGATTGTGCTCGGTTTTGCTCCTGTAGTGTATCTTGGCATGAAAGATATTGGTGGATGGGACAAGCTCACGGCAATTCTTGGAAATGTATCACAGAACCCGGAAAAAATCTCTCTCAACACCAAGGCCTTCGAGCCGGAAGCATGGACCAGCGCATGGCAGCCTCTGTTCGGAGGTTCGGCAAATAACCCCATGGGAGTGGATATCTTTGCCATGGTGTTCGGGCTCGGCTTTGTTCTCAGCTTCGGTTACTGGTGCACCAACTTCCTGGTTGTTCAGCGTGCAATGGCTGCGAAGAATATGTCCGCCGCACGCCGTACGCCCCTGATCGCCGCCATTCCCAAGATGATCTTCCCGGTTCTGGTAATCCTTCCGGGTATGATTGCAGCAGCACTTGCTTTCACCGCAAAGGATAACTACCGACTGCCACCTGTGATCATCAAGAATCTGCCTGCAATTGTCAAAATGGTCAAGGCACCTGCCTCGGAAAACCCTGCTATATCTGTGGAGGATATCAGGAAAGCAGTCGGCCTTAAGATGAGTGAAGCCAAGATTTTTGCAGTACTATCGGAAGCCAAAACACTGACAGACGACGAAATCGCCGTCAAACTACAGGATGCGGTTACGGAAAACGATTACGACGGCGTCATTCTTTCTCTTGTGAAGAAATACTGCCCGACCGGACTCCTTGGCCTGGCGCTGACAGCACTGCTTGCATCATTCATGTCCGGAATGGCGGGCAATGTTACAGCCTTTAATACCGTGTGGACATATGATCTTTATCAGGCATACATCGCGAAGAACAAGAGTGATGAGCATTATATGTGGATGGGCCGGGTGATTACCGTGGTGGGTATCCTGCTTAGTATCGTCTGTGCCTACCTCGTTAACCAATGGGCCAACGCTATGGATATAATCCAGCTGGTCTTCGGCTTTGTTAATGCCCCACTCTTCGCAACGTTCCTGCTTGGAATGTTCTGGAAGCGTGCCACAGGTACCGGCGCATTCCTTGGACTTCTTGGCGGAACCATGACATCCGCACTGTTCCATGCCTGTACGATTACATCTGGTAATGTTCCGGGCATAAAGGGGGGCTACCTGGCAGTAGTACAGAGCTTCCCAAGCGAAATGGCCCAGAATTTCTGGCTGGCCAGCTTCGCATTCATCGGCTGTTTCGTGCTGACCGTGGTTATCTCTCTGACGACGAAACAGGCAAAGACGGACGAGGAACTTACTGGGCTAGTTTATTCACTTACGCCAAAAATCAAAGACAGCGGGGAAGTGTGGATCATGCGCCCTGCAGTGCTTGGAACAATATTGTTGATTGGTTGTGTTATTCTGAATGTCATATTTTTCTAAAAATTAAAAGGAGGGTTTCATCATGGGTCTCGATCTCCGTTTTCCGATAGGAATAATGTTCTCGTTGGTTGGCCTTATATTGTTAGTCTATGGTCTCATGACAAGTGGAGACATTGAACTCTACAGGCGCTCACTTGGTATAAATATCAACCAGATTTGGGGCGGTTTTCTCCTGATCTTTGGGTCTCTCATGCTTGGATTCGCACTGAAAGGCGCAAAATCTAAACCTGAAGACCCGAAAAAACAATAAGACCACCAATAGATTCCCAGCTATACGGGCTCTTTCAGGCAGAATAGTACCGTTGTGATAGTAGAAGCTACACTGTAGGTTTTCTGCCCAGCAACTGTTCAAGAACTCGGATTCGTTCGATTCTGCGATCCTGTTCATCCAGGGCATACTGATCATTCAGCGTGTCCTCGTCGCTCATCCCTCGGTAGGATATCCCTGTCGTAGTAGTACCGGCATATGCACGCCCATTGGCTCCAGCCCATGAATCTACGCCTTTACGGCTAATATAAACATTGATCGGACAAAATGGGCTTGTAAGGGCAATTTCATGGGAAGCCGACAACCAACCGGGCTTTAATTTGCCAACTGGCCCCCATTCTTCCGGTGACTTACCCCATTCAGCATTTACCTCCGAAAGCGCTTGCTCACATCGTCTTAGATTCTCCGGTGAGTCTTCAATCCAGAAATCAATATCATAGGTAAGAACAGGCTTATGCCGAAGATGAAAATTCATGCCGCCGATAAGCAGGTATGCCACCTTCTTGCTGTTGAATGCTTCAAGAATTGGATCAATATTCATGGCCATTACCCTTACAAGGTTCCCTGGCAATGTCAAGACTTGGACGTATTCTATCGCCGTTTACCCTCAATCCATAGCAATATGGATAAAGCCCCTGTAATCAGGCAGCCAATCATACTAACCCATAGAGGGACACGAAAGCCATTCACCATTATATCCATCTTGAGCACAAGGCGGGCAACATGCGCAATGCAAATGAGCATGAATATTACGGATGCAATCGTCGTAAAAGGCTTCACGGAAAACCCTCCAGGCAACAATTAATGCACTATTGAATATTGATAACCATTCCCCTTTTATTCTTCTCGACCGGACCATATGTAGTAAACATATTATTGGATGCTTGGTTAAACCAGCAGGCCCACACCCAGTTCGAAGACGTAGCAATCGAGGAAACACGCATTTCATCAATTAGCGAGTTCCAGTATAAACTAAAATTATGTTTGGCACCTATCGTGAATCGAGTCGCCGAAGGAATGCTTCCAGATGCACTCTTGTTAGAAACAAGCACACCATCATGATAAAGCAGATACTGGCTGGCGCTAGAATCATAAATCATAGACTGATGATGCCATGCCTTGGATCTAAGAAGCGAAGATGGACCATCAATTCGACCTTTACTGTTTAATTCACCCCCCCAATTGTTACTATCCGTTAACCCGACATCACAAATCCAAGGAGTTGTTGTCCCAACACCCGATGAATATGCAAAAGCCCACCCGCTTCCAGTGTTGTGGTACAACCAGGAAGAAACAGTCAAAGAACCTGTTATATCCAGAGTCTGATTTGATCCCAGATCAACATACGCATTTCCTGCAAAATTTTGGGCATCGCCGACGACGCCCGTAATGTTAACATTTCCGAAGGAAGCCCCCTGATTAGTGTTTACAGTCCAATCGTGAAGATTGGTTTCCCCCATATGCCAAACTCCCTTATAGTTCGAGTTCCAAACGGACCCGTTGGTTGTAGATGCCGGAGGATTAGTCTGAGTTGCATTCCCCCAGTAGGCTAGCACACTGGTATTGTTGGTAAGTTGAGGAATTCGAACCCATACACATGATTGGCCCGAGCGCTTGTAAGCGGTATTAAGACCATACTTTTCAGAGAGGTAAAGGCCGACCTGATACAGTTGGTAACTTGACAACGAAGACCGATAAATAAGTATCTCTGCGAAGTCAACCTGCCCGAAAGATACAATCCCATTAGTAGTCAATCTTGCCCCAATCGCATATTCAACAGGCTGCATTTCACCTGCAAACCATGTATTGCTGTAAGTCTGAGGGAGACCGTCCAGATAAGTTTGTGTTCCTGAGGCATCAACAGTGATGGCATCTATTCTGAATATGTAATTCTCGCGATATACATCAATCGAAGGATTGCCGTTACGGTAATATCGCAAGCCATATCTTCCTCCAGTAGTGACCTGCTCCATGGACATCGCCCTGTTATCACTGTAATCACTGTTCTCGCTCGCCTTTTGAGCAAAATAGCCGGAACTGCCTGCAGGAAATTTCATCTTTGAAACAAAGAAATATGTCAATAGCGAGGTCCCGGAAAACCCCGGCGACCAGCTTGCATTCCCAAGGTGGTTGGACACACCATTAAAACGTATTACAGGCTTACCGTTCAGCTCATTTTCAACATATGTCGGCCCAGAGTCAATGGCGTTAGTAGCATGAAAATTATTACCCGACTGATCAAGCCACGCGGTCACACCACTCGCGTTGGTCTGGATGCCGGCATCCGCCTTCAGCCACAACATCAATCCGGAAATACTGGAAGGATTAACAGTTGAATAATCGGCACTTGTGTTCCACTGCTCAATCTCGTAATCAAGTTCCGAGACACCATCTTCAGAGAGAAATCGCAAATCTGCGGGATTCGTCGGGCAAGGGAACTGACTGTAAGAAAAGTTAGTGATACCCGGCCCCAGTTTTACAAGAACCGGAAAATTTATCAGTGTTTCAGGCTTGTCATAACCAGAGAATGTAATCTTTGTTTTGTATACCCATCGTGTGTCATAATACGAAGTAGAAGCACAGATATTCCCGGAAGAGAATATTATCAGAAATATCCATACAATTATCGGATAAACCCTTTTTCTACAGCTATGACCGACATTAGTCATTATCTATAGTTTTTTATTTTCTCAAAAAAACAACCAATCGGCCAAGATAATAATAATCAGCATGTTAATATTAATTGGCTTGCCCAACCGTCACGGGAAGATATGGCCAAAGCTGGTGCCTGGGGAGGGAGTCGAACCCTCACGCTTTTAAGGGCGAGGGATTTTAAGTCCCTTGTGTCTGCCATTCCACCACCCAGGCCGTATGAATCTGAAAGCCTTGACATAAAAACACGTTCCGGCCATTTATTCAAGAGCAGTCGTACTGGTTATAAACAAAAAAAAGATCCATGCATGAAAAATCGCTACTACACCTGAACCAGCATATCCCTGCGATAAAGCTCGCGGATCATATCGACATCCAGAGCATGGCCGGCTTTATAAGAGATTATTCTCCCAGCAAACCGTCCACGATCAATTAAAGCAACCGCAGCCAAAAGGTCAAGCGTCGCCCTGTGCCACGCCGCTTCAAGTGACTTACCTTTATGTACATGGCCAGGCTTGTTGAAATACCAGAATCGTCCAGCAACAAGAATATTCGTAGTCGTGTACCCTAAATGACGAACATCGGCAAATATCTTGCCTATGGTCTTGCAGTACAGCATCATCAAAAGAGTGGTATTCGTCCTGGCCTGGGCACCATATCTGAAAGTTTTCTTATTAACATCAAACATAATCCGTTGTTTTCCAATGGCTGATTTAAAATCAACGGCACAATCCACGGATAGTTTCTTGAGCCCCTGTTCCGCAGGCAGAAAAGTAAGAAAACTGCCATTTGGTCCACCGACGGTCACAGGCTCCCTGACCGTCACATAGACTGCATCTTTCTTTTCCGCAACAATACCGGCCTTTTCTACAGCCTCAACAAGATCCATGCTACTCCTGTCAAACAGCGGCGGATCACCGGAATCAGATTTAATAACGATATTATCAAGACCCATTCCAACTTTTAGCGCAACTATATGTTCCACCATACGCATGTAATTATGCGGCGAACCACTGCGAAGAACAACATTTCTCACCGTGGTCCACACATTATCAACCGAAACTTTAATCGGTAGTGAATCGGAGAGATCCATTCTTTCCAGAAACCACCCGAACTCAGCCCCGGGAGCAAATGTCAGAGTCCTCTGTGCCTTACCAAAAAACGTACCAGGCCCTGTGACAGAAACAGGCTCTTTAATCGTGGTTTGAAACTTATCACCATCGTCATGCTCCGGATCAGAAACTTCCTGGTCTATCGCCTGTGCGGCCCATTGCCTGTAGGCCAACCTGATAGAGTCTTCTGATCCTCTTAAGACAATTCCGTACTCGGACTTTTTCGACATATACAACACACCTTCCATCTGAAATTTAGCCGGTATTTATAACCTAATCATCCCTCTTCATACGAATAAAAAAAACATTTTCTTGCGATCCAACAATACGTTTGCACTTTCCCTGCAATATTGTTTCAATATGATCAGTTCAGTTCATAACGAGGCAATATTCATGTCAAGAGTGCACGACATTCTGCGTGGTGACAGGGAACAATCTCTTCGAAAACAATGGTATCTTAAGATCCATGACGGTACGATCTACGGCCCGGTAGATCTCGCCGTCCTTTGTGACTGGGCAGGCCAGAGTCGT
>MHBM01000175.1 GCA_001804885.1 Lentisphaerae bacterium RIFOXYA12_FULL_48_11 | reverse complement strand
ACAGCTTTTTGTCACACGCCCTTCGCCATGATGCCCGGCGGTTTGATGGAGGAAGTTTTACATTCTGCTAACAAAGCAATTTACCCCCACGGGTTCTTGCATGTCGCATGCATAATAGTACGTGCTGGAGGCCCGTATGAATGCTTGTGATTGTGGGCCTCAGTGCATGCCGTGTAGAAAAGGTGCCACAGACCGTCACGTTCCACCAGACTGTGCGGCGCATATACCATGTAACTGTCCGGTTCGCCGGGCTTTCCACGCGGGATCCATGGTCCACGCATGTCTCTCTGCCAAGAAATACCATCCTCCGAGAAACATGCTTCGATATCCATCGTCTGTGCTTCGACGCGATAGTGCCCAAGCGTACCGAGCCGCCCCTGTGGCGTATGCGTAACCGACAGATAATAAAATTGCTGGTCTGCCGGGTCTTTTTCATCCGGCACAATAATGCGGCGCCTGTCAGGCCAATCGAGGCCATCTTTACTCGCGTACCGGTCAATCACGCGAATCCAGCCTGCACAATTGTCATGCGCAACATAACCGGGATGATCTTTACCAACCTCTACAAGCCCCACCGAGTACATTTCGAATGTTCCATCGGGCAGGCGGTACACATTGGTTGCATCATTGGAAATCTGCCGCGCCAAAGCAGCCGGTTCTCCTGCAGGACGGGTTGAAAGCTGTTTTGCCCTATTGCTCAATCCGGCTTCAGCCGCTGCCTTACCATCCACGGCACGATCAGCGGGATGATAGATGCATGGTCTGGAAGGATCGATCACACGATATCGCCGTCCGTCGTCGCTGTCCGCAGCAAGATAACGCACCACCTTCGGACCATGCGCCCAGAAATATAAACGGTGCCGCCCGTTCGCCAAAGGCACATGTACTCCCTGCACCGGCCGCCAATCCTTTGGCAGGTTTCCTATAGCCAGCGGGGCATCAACCGGATCGCCTTCGCTCAGCACCGCCATATGCCGTTCCATTTTTTCTCCCGGTATTCCTTCGGCAATACCGATATTGAACGGGACACCCGTGCCGGAAAGCGAAAACCACAACCGCCAGCGTTTTCCCTCCAGTGTTTCTACGGCGCTGGTGAAATTCTGGATCATGCCATCCGCACCTGACGTCATTACAACGCCGCATTTCTTCCACGGAGAAGCCGCCAGTTTACCGTGTTTCGATCCTGCGCTATTCCGGGTAGTGGCACACGACGAACCGAAAGTGCAGGCAATAGATCCGGCCACGCTTGCGAGAAAAGCACGTCTTCTTATCGGGTGTTCTGTGCACTTTTTCATCAGCATACCACCTTTCGTATTAACCATGAAGAAACCTGTATTAATATTGGAGCTTATTGTTTCTTTTCCATGTCAATGTGCTGTACGTTCAGTTCCTTGATTCTTTCCTGGTACTGTTTTTCGGCCTCCGACGAGATTTTCTTTTTCCGCTCCTCGTCCTTGATTGACAGAAAGCCCAGGTCCTTGAAGTGATAGGACTCCCTGACACCGGAATCATATGCATGATAGGGTTTGACGTCCACCCCCTTCTCCATCAGCGCCTTCAGTTTGTCAAAATGTGTCGCGTAAACATCACGCGGATAGACATTTTCCTTCACACACACAGTGGCAGCCATGCCCACAACCTCGCCGAGGCTGCCAAGCGTTCGCATGACACGCACCGCCGAAAAGGCAGAATGAGAAACGCTGATATCACGTCCACCCAGGAAAAGGTTCTTCACATCCCGCGCATAGAGACAACGATAAGGCACCGGGTACGGCTTCGCAATCCCGCGATGATAGGCACATGAACGGAATGGCTCTTTGAACTTCTTCAGGTTCTCAGGGTCAGGAAAATGATGGTCCAGGTCCCAGGTTATTGCAACCGTACCGTCCGGATAAGGTACGCCTTTTTCGATATCGTTCTGCGTCAGGATCAAGTCACCTACAACACGGTAACTTTCCCGCTTGCCGCCTATCGGCGAAACCCAGTCCAGCTTATCAAGGGCCCACTCGTTCTTGCGTTTTGAGTGATTTTTGAGGAATGACCAGTTTGCATAGATTGCCATCATTCCATAATCCCTTATGTATTCAGCTTCCTCGGCCTGATCACGATATTGGCCGGTTTCCCACTCCCAGTCGCCATTGCGGATATAATACACGGTCTCTTCCGTAAACTGGAGTCCCCAGTCAATATCAGGAAAGCTGGTTGCCTGTGTCGCTTTCTTTGCATACCAGAGGACAGACATACCCATCACCTGCTTGTCTGCTTTTTCCGGGGCGAGTGATTCATTGAACTTCGCACGCGGTTCACGTCCATACATCACCTCGGCGCCCATCATGCGGGCAATGACGGCGTCACCCGTACAGTCGGCAAAGAGGCGTGCACGGTAACGGGTTTCAACACCAGTCCTGGCGTTACGCGCAATAAAGGCCGTGATTTTCTTCGAATCATCGGGATCCTTTTCAACTTCAAAGACACGTTCGTTCAGAGCCAGCTTGTATTGATTTTTTGGGCTTCGCTGAAAGACATTCGCCTTTCGCGAATCCTCGTACCACTCGCCAGAATAGGTCCCTCCACCGCCCATGATTGGACCAATGGCCGTAACGACCTTCCCGACATTCGGAAATGGTTCCGTCTGCGCGAATCCGCCCAGCCCGACGCGAACCTCGGAACTGTTGCATCCACCTAATACCCCACGGTCCTGGATAAGAACCACCTTCGAGCCGGTCCTTATCGCAGCAACTGCTGCACAGGTACCGGCCATGCCGCCGCCCGCAATAGCAAGGTCATAAACAACAGGATCATCTACACGCTTCAGGCCCAAAGCCTGCTTCCTGAATTCAGCTAGTTTTGTGGTATCGCTCTCAGGCTTGAAGGCAGGATCGGTAGTAAGATAAATGGCATCACAGCGACCATTGAAGCCTGTCAGATCATGGAGAGCTACCGAGATATCACCCTTCTCCAACGTAATTACCCCTGCCTTCTGCCAGTTCCATGTATTGCCATTCGTCCCCAACACCTCGGGCAGAGTCTTCCCGTTGATGATTACATTAAAGCGTCCGGCCGGTGTGCCGCGCTTCCAGGGCGCCGTCCAGTCACGCGTACGCACCCATACCGTCCATTCACCGCTTTTTGGAATATTGCAAACAGTCTGAGCATCATGCACCGGAATTCCCATGCCATGTGCCATGATATAGGCGGAACCCATCTGTCCCATGGACTGCTGGTCGATTTCCCACCCACCAAGCTGGGCAAACCCTTCCGCCTCGAGCCAGACGCTTTCCTCAACAGCAGAGGTCATGTCTAAAACTGCACCGCAAATAAAACTAAGTAGTATAACCAAGCTTCTCTTCATGTAATATTCCTCGTGTAATATCGTCATTAGTCAATTTATCAGCTAAAGTGACTTGATCAGCTTTAGCCTAAAATGCATAAAAAAGGTAAAACAAAAAAGAATAGAAAGCAATTCGTAATTAATTAAAAAACAAAACAATAGCTATTGCCAAAATATCTACGGCATGCTACCTTTTCCAAAATTTAAGGGATACTTCGTTTTAACATAGATAAACACAAAGAGTGTCTCGCAATATCCAGAATAGTCCAAAAGAAGAAAGGAAATGGAGTAACGATGAAAAAGATAATGGGATGGGTTCTGTCATGCGTAATTTTGGTTGTATCAACAGGTATATTTGCCGCAGACACAGGCTGTAACCCTGACGAAAAATATCACCCTAAACTTTTCAAGCAATTTGGAAATCACGTAAATGTGCCTGACGGCATGGCACAGGACAAGGCCGGCAATATTTACCTGGCTGCACCTAATTTCGTGGATAAGTCATATCCCGGCACGATCATGAAGATGGACAAAAAGAGCGGCAAGTGGAGCGTGTTTGTCCCCGGGCTCCTTCACCCTGACACCGGGCGCGGCGCACCAATGGGCATGGAGTTCGCAGATGACGGCAACCTCTATTACTGCGACAACCAGTATTTTGATGATAAAAACTACAAGTCCCGCGTGTTGCGCGTGGTTATCGACAAGAAAGGTGAGCCGGTAAAGATCGAGCCGGTAGTAGAAAACATCAAGCTCGCAAATGCGATTCGCATCCGGGACAACGCGGTTTATTTCACCGACACCTTCTTTGACATCAAGGACAAAAACCTGGGCGGTGTGTACAGGGTTCCGATGAGTGCATTCAAGGATAAGCCCGCCCGACTGCTGGCAAAGGAGCAAGCCGAGAGCGACCCCTACTGCATAGGAATAACCAAAACAGTGCCAAGGGCTCCCCGCAACGATATAGCTGGTGCGGACGGCATGTGCTTTGACAAAGACGGTAATATCTATACCGGTAACTTCGGCGATGGCCGCTTCTACATCCTCAAGCGGAAGACAGATGGCAATTTCGAGAAGCCATCCATACTGATTGACGATCCAAAAACTTTTCCATGTTGCGATGGCGTCTGCTATTACGAGAAAAAGAACTGGATCATCATTGCCGACTCCGAGCGCAACGCGATCCTTTATTGGGATATCAAGGCCGCCAAGCTCGGCATGCTGTGGATGAATGACGATACCTGCGGCAAAGACGGCCTATTGGATCAGCCTTGTGAACCGATGGTATGGGGCAAAAAGCTGATCGTAGTAAACTTCGATATGACTTTCCCAGGCCTCAGGAATTCAAAGAATGATGAGGCACACACGATTAGTGTGATCGACCTGTAGGACTTCATTTACCGATTTCTTGCCCTCCTGCCAAAAGGCGGGGCGGGCAAGAAATCAGCTACAGGAAAAGAAGACCTACTTCTGTTTTGCAGGATGAACGGAATCACAGCGTTCATAGACCCGCACGTAATCGACCTCCATAGCAGTACCGTCAATCTGATCAGTAACCGGGCCGGCCCATTTGATTATTGCAGAACTCAACAACACAGGCGCTTCACTGTAACAAATGGTATTGGTTTCACGGCGGATTTCCATACCGTCAAAGAACCATACCAGCTCTTTTTCGCTCCAATCCAGTCCGTAAACGTGAAATTCCCTGGCAAGATCAAGTCCTTCCGCTTTCCAAGTCTTGCTTTTGGACCAATGCTGACCCGACCAGTTATGGATGTTCATATTGACCTTGTGCGGAATATGCCCCTCGTTGATATCTATCTCGAACCGGCCCGGAGTATTTGTTGTTCCGCCGCGCGTCATGATCCAGAATGAATTATTCAAACCAGTTGACGCTCCATACCTGTAACGGCACTCAAAAAAACCGTACTTGAACTGGCGTCTTGTCCAGATGCTCGCAGAGGTCCAATCCTGACCAACCCGCGTCTCCTTTTTATTCAGCAGCCGGCAAACACCATTCTCCACAACAGCGTTCTCACGCCATCTGCTGCACAGGATATGACCGCTCGGCCCGTTCTGGAAATCCCAGTTCTTGTCAAGATCAGCCGTCGTACAGTTAAACTCATCCTGCCAGACAAGCTGGTAACCGGACATCGGATCGATCTCGATTTCCGCCCAGACTATCTGCTGAAGTGCATCGGCATCGGCGGTAATTTCGACAGTATTCACGCCATCACACGCAGCTTCCAGAGGCATTTCGAAACGTATCGCGCGTATTGTCTTTCCGCCATAATTCCTCGGTTTTAAAACATCCGCACTGATTTTCGATTTCAGCCCGTTCAAACTTGCGACAAAAGATGCATCCCTGACCCCGGCCCTTTCGGACAAACCGATTACAACAGCAACTTTGCCGGAAGCAGGTTTTTTACCGATATGAATGGTAAAGCTCGCAGGTTTATCGGTCGTTTTCGGCAATTGAGCACCATTCGGAAAACCTTTGGGCACGGCATCACGGTAGGTAACCGGATGGCGGCGCAGATTTTTTGATACGACATCCTCGTCCAATCCTTTGTCAATAATGGGACGGAACGGAGGCCTGTCAAAAGCGAAGTAGACAAGGTTGAAAAGATAGAACGAATTTGCACCATGGTAACGCGAAGCTGCCGCCCAGCCATAATAAAGCGCGAGATCGTTCGCCTGCCTCGGCGCACCGGGATGCGCGGCAAGCCCGTCGTCGATCCCGGGAACAACGGGTATTCTCTCCGCAAGAGCACCCAATCGTTCCTTCCAGCACTCAAGCGGAATATCGAAGTCCCCGGCCGAGAAAAAGCAGGAGGCCACGATCAAATCGACCAATCCATCCTTTGCCCAGGCAACAGCATCCGTACCCATCCCGGCGGCGGCGTCAGGATCGGCAGATACGCGAACTGATATGCCTATGGGATGTCCCCGCTTGATTTCCCACTCTTTTGCAATTGAGCGGACCTCACGCATGAATTGAGTGATGTAATGCCCCTGTTCATGGGCTTTACCAGGAGTGAGATGCCACGGGAAGCGCAACCAGTCGGTCTCAAATCCATCGAAATCATAACGCCCGAACAATTCCCGGACAAGCGCCAGATGATACTCGCGAACCTCGCTCTTCGAATAGTCGAACGCATATTCCATCCAGTCCCCGCTCGTACAGTTTGGAACCCGCCAGAGCTCAGGATGCTTCCGCCAGTAATTGGTGTTCCGGAAATAGTTAGTGGTAGTAACGAAATGAACATCATTCATCCGCATGGTAATCCAGGGTGAAATTTGATTTTCGCGACAGCGCTTGATCCAGACCTTATATGGGTCAATACCTCTGTCATTCAGCAGCTTCGCGTTGACACACCAGATATTTGTCGGCATCGCGCCGCCCACCTCGTCCCAGATCGCCTCATGAACAGCCGAGCGGTAACTGGTCCTCTGGCCGTTGGGGCACATGAAGAAATGTGTCACTTTCGTATTGGCGAACTGATCGATATATGACTGCAAAGCCTCTTCTGTCATCAACTCCGACTTCTGCTTGAAATAGTGATCATTATCCTCGTTGATAATCAGCATCGGCTTCTGCGCATGACTGACACCAACCATGCCAAACAGGATTCCGACACATACCAGAATTTGGACAAAGTAAGTGTTTTTTCTTAATCTCATGAAGCACCTTTAATTACGACCTGATGCCAGCTCCCAAGCGGCGCAATTGTTCAACCGACGGTGCGGCCATAACACCATCCTGGTAGATGCCGACATTAAAAGTCATTGGTGCCTGATGAGTGTTGCAGGTACGGACGAATGCGATCAACTCATCATCCGGGTAAAGCGGTTTCAGAATCTCGGTATTCAGTTTAGAATGTACCCAGCGCCGGTCATCAAGGCATGTCCAGCCAAACCATTGTAGTCCGTTTTCAAGATAGCGCCCCTTCGCCGGGGTTTTAAGATCAACCAGCTCACCAGCCCAGTAATCCTGGTGTGTCGTGTAGAGATAAGTCTGGGCAACACCAGCATTGTAGGTCACCAACCTGCCGGAAAATCCAGTTTTAGCCGCTACAGTCAGTCGTTCCCATGGAAAATTGAAGCCAGTCATATCAGTAGTAACTGAATTATGAGGTCCTCCGGGATCAAGGGAATAGGAACTGTCAAACCACCATGCCTTTACTTTTTCGCCGTATCGACTTCCCATCCCTGCGACAATATTTATCAGGTTGGCTGCAAAAATATTCTTATCCTTGTCATCATACGCAACGGCCTTCCGCCATTCGGGATCATTTTGTCCGTTACAGGAGTGATTCCAATATACCATAAACGAAACGCCATGCTTTGCCAGGGCATCCGCCATTTCACCTATCAGATCACGTCCGCAAGTCCGTCCGGGCAGAATACGATCAATCACAGCATTCGGAGCCGGCAGCATCTGCAGCGCGTGCGCAGCGGTAAAAAGCACGTAATCGGCACCGGCATATTTAACCTGCTCTACAAACTCATTAAGCTTGAATGTCTCGACAGATTTCCGGAAGGGCAAACGATCTCCCGTACGCGGTGCGGTTTGGGCGGTCCAATGAATACCTATGCCATAACGACATTTTGCCAACCAGTCGGTATTTGCCCTGGTGTAAGCCGTAGCATCACTTGCAGAAAAAGTCGGCACCGCGCATACCCCAAGCCCGGCGAATGTCGAACAAATGAATTCTCTACGATTCATTGAAACCGAAATATTATTCATGCTGGACTCCTATGTCACGTAACAGCGCAAAGACGCGAGTTGGCGATCTAGCGGGAAAACACTACAGGTTCCCATATTACTTCACAACAGCAATTCTTGCCGGCCTCTCCGTGCAATGCCATACCACCAGCTGTTCCTCAACTAAGATCCTTCCACGAGAAGCCTCTTAGGCATTCTCAGACAATTCAGCATTTTCAATGCAATAACAAGAAGCTCCCTCCCGTTTATAATCCGATACAGTCAAAAGAAGAATCCTTGAGCGCAGATACAAGATGGATGTATTGTTCAAAGAAATACCGCACAAGATTCAGGTGAAAGGAAAAACCATGTTAAAACGTGATTTCATAAGACTAATAACCGCTGCGGGAACCGGTGCTGTTCTTTTTCGCAACGTAATGGCAAGCGAGAATGGGACCCGGCAGCAAAATGATTCCATAAAACGACCCAATATCGTATGGATTTTTTCAGATGATCACTCTTACCAGACAATAGGTGCTTATGGCGGCCGATTGGAAAAGCTGAATCTTACACCAAATATTGACCGATTGGCCAAGGAAGGCATGCGGTTTGACAAATGTTATGTCGGCAATTCAATCTGTGCACCGAGCAGAGCTACCCTCCTTACAGGAAAACACAGTCACTTGAATGGAAAGTTCACCAATAGCGGAGGGTTTGATCAGGACCAGCAGACATTTCCCAAGATTCTCCGCAATAACGGCTATCAGACCGCAATGATCGGCAAAATTCACCTGCCCGGTAATATGCAGGGATTCGACTACTGGGAGGTGTTGCCAGGACAAGGGTCATATTATAACCCTGTCTTTATAACAGAAGGCGGAAAGACCAAATACGATGGATACGTCACAGACATAATTACCGATAAAGCCCTAGAGTGGATGGAGAAGAAACGGGACAAAACAAAACCTTTCATGCTGATGATCCATCACAAGGCACCTCACAGAAATTGGCTCCCCTCAGAACGACACGTGGAAAAATTCGAAAACATTGACATTCCTGAACCGGACAATCTGTTCGATGACTACTCAACACGTACCACGGCAGCCCACGAACAGGATATGTCTATAGAAAAGACCATGTCATTAAAAAGTGACCTTAAAGTCGGCGCCGAATCACCGCAGTCACGAGAGGGTCAATACAGCGCAAGAAACAAGTTTTTCGCCGAAAACAGGCTCGAGGGCAAAAATCTTGTGAAATGGAAATACCAGATATATATGAAGGATTATCTCAGGTGCATAACGGCTGTGGACGAAAACGTGGGAAGGGTTCTGGATTACCTTAAAACCAACGGATTGTCCGACAACACCGTCGTCATGTACAGTTCAGACCAGGGATTTTAC
>MHBM01000174.1 GCA_001804885.1 Lentisphaerae bacterium RIFOXYA12_FULL_48_11 | reverse complement strand
CAGTGGTTCGGCGTGGCAATAACAAGGCCATCCACATCCTTACGATCAAGAATTTCGCGGACGTCTGTATATCCTCGAACCGCCGTACTGCCAGGCTTGTGTTTCTTCTTGAACTGTTCAATCACCTTGCCAAGCACCTGCTTATCCGGATCACAAAGGGCCACCACCTTCACATTCGGCAGTAACGCGAAATCATTGGCATGGCCGGCGCCCCGGCCGCTCATCCCGGCCACGGCGATACGGATTTCGTCATTAGCCCCCCGTACTCCGGGCGCGAAACATCCGCATAAAGATAAAGCACCGCAGGTACCGGTTACAGCAGTCAACGTATTTCTGAGAAATCCGCGACGATTCATTTCTTTCATAGCTTTACACCTTTCGCAAAGACCTAATGCTATTATCAGCGAATCTTGGCGTCTATGTGAGTTATAGGGACATAATAAACATTTTTAATTCTTAATGCCTGACACAAAGAAGCACATGGCATTCATTTGGTCAATCTCGTGACGGAAATTTCCCGACCCATGGGATCAAACACCTTCTTTACGTCAAAAGCACCATTCATGTCTTCATCTATCCATTCTTCATTTAAAACACCGTTCTTATATATTTCCCGTCTGAATAATACATTGGTTCCATTTGGAGTGACTTCGACAAGAGAAACTATGCCATTGGTATATTTTTCGTGATAATCAAAAACTCCATTAAAATCGGCGTCCAACAGTATTTCCTTTATTAATCCATTCTTGTAAATTTCCTTTTGGTCTGGCGTTCCGTCGTAATTCAGATCCACCTTCACGACACCGCCAAAGCTCTCTGAATACTTTGACCAGGCATCGACTTCTCCGTCGAAATTATTATCCTGATCACCCTCCTCGCATATACCAGCATCATATGTAAACCATTCGTCCGGGTTTCCGTCTCCGTTCCTGTCCCTTTCGACCCGATCTACAAGGCCACGATGATAGTAATAAGTCTCTTCAAGCTTACCTTTTTTACTGTATATCCCTCTCTTACCATTGTCATACCAGTGCATGTAACTCCACCATGCGGCAGACGCCACAACAGCGCCAAGCAAAATACCGAGAAGAAGAGTATGGGCTTTCGTGGAACTGCTTGACGGTTCAGTCGCCGTGGAGAGAGGGTTGTCTGTATTGCTCGCCTGCGCCAGGATGGATTTTGCTTCAATTTCTTTAGATTTATCAACTATGACTGCTACGCCATTTGCTAAGTCAAGAAAAGGATATGCACCGCCAGCATCATCCGTTGCAATGCTGGCATCAATGCCGCAGGATGCCAGTTCAAGTACGGCCATTTCGGCTTCCTGTCGAGATGCATAATTACGTATAACAGCGGCATCTTGTATTCTCATTTTTATCTCTCAGCTTCAACGAACAGCTTGTGCCATGAGGTGACCGCTGGGTCACCGAGTCACTCTCCAAGCATTCACTGGACCCTTCTTATTCTTCCGTGAAATAATCTGAGTCTATTTTCTTCAAGTCAAAACTTGCAACATTAGAGACTCCGACGTTGTGATCGATCATGAGTTGCGCCAACGCTTCGCCACCGATCAAGACTATCTTGGTGTCGATTCGGGAAACATAGTCTTCTGCATCTTTTGAGAAGTCAGCCGTTGTGATGAAGAGACCCTTCTTTGCACGTTGACCAGTGAGTGCCCCAACGAATTTCTGAATTTCAGGTCTCCCGACTGTGTTGTCCCATCGCTTGGCTTGGATGAAAATTGTGTCGAGACCGAGTTTGTCTTCTTTGATTATTCCATCAATCCCGCCATCTCCGCTTTGCCCTATTGCTTTGCCGGCATCTTGCCGAGTGCCTCCGTATCCCATCTTTACAATGACTTCTACGACAAGACGTTCAAAGAAGGCTGGCGAACATGACTTCAGGCGTTGCAGAAGTTCTGCTGCGAGGTCTTCTCTTATCTTGTCGTATGCGGACTCTAGGGTTTCTTCTGGAGTTTTGACGTTGTTCAGTTCCTCTTTTGCCTCCTCTGTTTTCGCATGTTTCCTTGTTCTGAACTCTTTGAACTCTTCAAACTGTTCCAGAAAAGAGACATCTATTTTGCTTGGTTTCTGCTTGAGAACATCAAGTCCTCGTTTGGTGATTCTGTTGACGGCTCTTTTTGGGGATTCGAGCAGGCAAGCTTGTTTCATGTATGACCTTGCCCATCCGACTCGATTTGAGAATATAGCCTGTTGGCCGCTGGGGAGTAATTGCTTTTGCTCCTGTTCGGTTAATTTAAATTCTCGAGCTAAATACTCGACCGATTCACGAAAAGTATGTTCTTGTCCATCAGAATAGAATTTCAATAGAGGCAACATGCATGTCTGATAATCAGGTATGGACATTTATTGTCTTCCTTTCTTTAATCTTCTCGACTCCATATTAGACCATTACTCCTCATATACACTGTTTTCAGCTTCGCCTGCAGGAGGCGGTTCGATGTCTATTGTCTTTCGTCCCCAAAGTCTAGTCGTGGCTGAGCAAGATGCATGTCTATCAGATGAAGTTTGGGTTTCTTGTAAAGCGATACTCGTTCAACAGTCGCTTTGATGTTCACCTTCTCTTGATAGAAATCCACATAACTCTTGCTGGTCTTCTCTGGCCCAGGAAATACATCAAGATTATGACTCTTGCCTTTATCCTCGATATGAAACGTAAGACTGTCACCTCGGGTACTTTTTAGGCTTGTGACCTCTCCTGTCAGCTCGCAATCCTGCCCGTCCTTAAGATTGGGGAGGATTTCAGAATCCTTTCCCATGAAGTCTTCGAAATTACTGTTGTCAATTCTGGAGACATTACTTTTGAATTTACGGTCTGTACTAACTTCTATGGATTTAGCAGTTTCATCAGCGATGGGCTGCACAAACGATCCAAATCTATTCTTTTCAATCAACTTGTAAATCTCACGAGCCATTCGCTCAGAGAAATGGTCATCGATAGGGATTGGCTTCTCTCTGAGTTTCTTGATACGAGACATTACCCAAGGGATCAGAAGTGCAAACAGTGTAATATCAACAGTGTGTTTGTTGCCAAAATCATTGACTGTGCGATGAATATCTTTTAGGTCATTAAAGAAAGCAACTGCTTCCTGCCATAGATCGACACTAGTGAGTTTAAGAAATTCCAAGAGTTGATCGGTAGACTCAAAAGGTAGGCTGTTAAGCTCTGCTTGTGCTTGAAGTAGAAGATCAACAATGTGCGAACCTTCCCGATGCGTTGTGGCCAACACCTCAACCTTTGTGTCCAACCTACAGACATCACTCAAGTCCGATACCAGACGTTCAAAGGCAACGAGGGAATTGCCCAAATCGCCAAGAGGAATATTGGATTCCTCGTCCGGATTGATGCTAACATAACGAAGATATAATGAGGTTTTCATAATTTACATCGAACGTCGCAAATCAGG
The DNA here is from genome assembly GCA_001804885.1 of Lentisphaerae bacterium RIFOXYA12_FULL_48_11. Lineage (GTDB taxonomy): Bacteria > Verrucomicrobiota > Kiritimatiellia > UBA8416 > YA12-FULL-48-11 > YA12-FULL-48-11. The sequence continues at coordinate 6,124 of MHBM01000174.1, read as the reverse complement.
CTGAGCCGGGCTTCCCGGCGATAGCCTGCATTTATTTGGGGCCTAATCTTCCAATTCCGGCCCTGAATCAAGAACCTGTTCGATCAGAAAGTCGCATTGAGGTTTGTCGACCTTCTTGAGCAATCGAATTCTTTCCTCGTTCATGTACAAACGCACCCACGCCTGGTTCACGCTATCTTGAAACTGGAGCCACGCCAGACTTAATCCGGATGAATTGGAAGTAATCATCATCTCGCCGATTCCAGTCGCAACAGATGTGCCGTGATCCAATGTGAATGAAACATGCACTCTCTTACTTTGAATATCTTTGACGGGAAGTGGACATTTGAATCGAAGTTGTTCGCGTTTCATTTCATGTCTTCCTTTCGCATACACCGAACAAACATATTAGACTATTCAGACTTCGGTTATACAGGTAATGGCATGGGCATGTATAAGCGAACGACCATTTTTAAGTTAATACTTTGTAAACATACGGAAAAGAAGATTATTGCCAAAAATGAATGATTTTTTCCGCCGGCCGGAATCACAAAAGCACACCCTTCCCCACACGCCTCCTGGTCACGCCGCATGCCGGCGCACCGGTCATTTTAACGCGTTCGAGAGCCGCTGGGCTCGAGAATCGCGTTCAAAAACTGGTTGGCCCAATTATGCATGGACTGGAGTTGCATGGAGTTTGAGTCCTAATGCCTCTACCACTTTGAGAATGGTATCGAATTCCGGACTTCTTTCTCCGGATAACGCTTTGTAGAGACTTTCTCTTGAAAGTCCGGCGTCATGAGCCACCTTTGTCATGCCTTTGGCACGTGCAATATCACCTAATGCTTTTGCGATGAGTGTTGCATCTCCATTTGCTTCTTCAATGGACGCTTCGAGATATGCTGCCATTTCCTTTGGTGTCCGAAGGTGTTCAGCTACATCATATCTAGTTGTTTTGGTTTTGCTCATAAGTTACCTCTCATAAATTTCGTGCCAGTCGTATGGCCGTTTTGATGTCTTTATCTTGTGTGCTTTTATCACCACCAACCAATAGAAGAATAATTTCCCGTCCCTGCTTCTTAAAGTAAACTCTGTATCCTGGGCCGCAATCGATTCTCAATTCGGAAACACCCTCTCCAACAGGCCTTACATCGCCGAAAAAGCCGGAAGCAAGGCGTTCAATCCTGACAAGTATCCTTGCGCGTCCTTTGGCATCTCGCAGTCCGTCTATCCATTCTGCAAAGCCGCTTGTTTTGCGTAATTGAAACATAATGCTACTGTATCCTATAGGCTACATACGTCAAGTAGTTTGTTTTTGATTTATGGGCCAACGTCCGGTTTAAGGCTGAGACAGTTCCGCAGGAACTGGCGATAGCCCTTGAAACCTTTGTTGGACATCTTTCATGTTAATCTGCAAAACCAGTTAAATAATTTCTATAAATCATCAACACTCCGCATGCTGCAATGGCGATTATAAAAACAATGCCAGCAATACGGTTAGTTCTGTTTCCTTTGCGTGTGGCAAGGCGTATTGCGCAAAGAAAAGAAAGGGGCACGAGAATGTATTGCAGAAAGCCCCAGAAACCCTGCGCAACATTATGTAATTTATTTTCCGCTCTCCCTCTCTCCATCGTCACGTCAACCTCTGCGCTGATCTTCTGGATTGCGTCAGTTGGAAGAATGGCATCTTCTGCAAGATTGTGGTCAGACCTATAAATACGATACTCACGTTCTGTGTGCATGGCTCGATTGGGGCAGAAATAGCGCCATTTGGTCCGACCTTGATAGCCATCTGGCCATTTTACTGGTAAATAACAATCGGCTTTAAAATTGAGGATTTCTATCCGAACGCATGTTGAGCAAACGATTAAAGTTAATATTGCCGTAATCCAAAATAATTTACTTAATTCTTTCATTTCAATTCATTGTCCAACAAATGTATTATACCACTTACACTTCGTTTATACAGGTATGGCATGAGCATGTATAAGCAAACGACCGTTCTGAAATTAATACTTTGTAAACATCCGGAAAAGAAGATTATCGCCAAAACGGATGATTTTTCCGCCGGCCGGAATCACAAAAACACACCCTTCCCCACTCGCCGCATCCCCGGTTTGAGAGACTTGTGAACCCACCACGGGTTCACGGGTCGCGCTTGAATGATTGGGTGTCAGATCGTTTTTAGGCGTAGGCCAAGCGATGACCTTTTGGTTGTGGGACTGGATCCTTGAATTCTTTTGCCGTTTTGATCCACAGAGTAATAGCATCCCTCGCGTTAGAGAGGGCGGATTCGTAAGAGCTGCCGTGAGCCATACACCCCGGCAATTCAGGAACATCTGCAACAAATACCTTGTCTTCCTCGCTCCAGAAAATAATGATCTCATACTTATCCATTGATTTCTCCTCCGAGGGATTTGACCATCCATTCCGGAAAGTCAACATTGATGCGCTTTGGTTCCTGCCCAGGACGACGAGCCTTTGACAGATCGAGAGCGCGAGAAAGGTCTTCTCCTCCATCGAACTTGGCCTCAAATTCCTTTGCCCTCACAAATCTCCATCTCCTTTCGGCTTGGCCTTCTTATGACGCCCACTTCATTTGCAACTTTCGCTGCGACATGACACATTCCCTGAGATATAGGTTGATCAGGTTTTGATATGGAATGCCGGTTTGTGACGCCATGGATTTGAAATAATCGATTATGTCCACACCCATGCGGATGGTTAGTTGTCTTTTGAGTCTTTTGACATATGGATTCGGTCGACTCTTCATTTTTCTCAGGTCATATTCTTTTCTCATGTTTCACCTCCCGGGTATTGACCCAGTTCGTTTCTTGTGGCTTTGCGTGCAGAAATTATGCGTATGACTGAACCCCCGTCGCGCAGGCAATGGCAAACCAGAAGTACTCTCAGCTTGGCGCTGATTCCAAGGAGAAGAAATCTGTCTTCCCATTCGGAATGTAAGTCATCGTAGAATTCTACAGCGTGTTCATCATAAAATACCGTTTGGGCTTCATCGAACCAAACGCCATGCTTGCAATGATTTTCCCGATTCTTTGATTCATCCCATTCAAATCTCAGGTGTTTCATAATTACAGTGTAGGTATAGTGTAGTTGCGATTCAAGTCTTTTTTCCTGCCAGCGCACACCATCATTGAACGAAGAGTGAACCCTCATGCAGGCAAGACGTACTTTGCACGAACTTCCTTAACATCTCTGGTGCGGCCAGCCTTGCTATCTGCGAGTCCATTTTCAATTGCTTCTCGCACATAAATCTCATGCATCAGGTCATCCCATGTTGAATTCTGGGGCATTTGATCAACAAGTCTATGTGCTTCCTGTTTCTCCATCACATTTGGCATGGCGAATCCTCCGATTTGCAATAAGACTATCATCACTTGGCTGAAATCAATCTTCCTGAAAGCCCACCAAAAGCATTATCCTTTTTTACTTCGTTTATACTGGCAACGGATTGTATAAACAAACGTCCGTTCTTAACTTCGAGCCTATCCGGAAAAGACAATTATCGCAAAAACGGATGATTTTTTCCGCCGGCCGGAATCACAAAAGTACACCCTTCCCCATAACATCATGTCGGATACGTCCTGTCGAACCTGTCCTATCGAATGATAGGATGAAGGGAAAATTGTTGGCCCAATTCATTCAGGCAATGGCCAGTTGATGGACTTCTTTGTTGATTCGCGATGCGAGCGCATCGGCGGCAACATCGAGGTCATAGTCCATCTGGAGTCCCAGCCAGAAACTGGCAGAGTTACCAAAGAACCTGGACAACCGCAGAGCGGTGTCGGCAGTAATAGAGCGCTTGCCGTGAACGATTTCGTTGATCCTGCGGGGAGAAACCCCAAGCTCGACACCAAGTCGATTTTGACTAATGTTCAGAGGCTTAAGAAACTCCTCTTGCAGAATTTCGCCCGGATGTATTGTAGGAATCTTTTTCATATCTTACCTCTTATGATAGTCTACGATCTCAACGTCATGTGCGCTGCCATTGCGCCAGACGAAACAGATCCGCCATTGATCATTAATCCTTATGCTGTGTTGTCCCTTTCGGTTTCCGGAGAGGGCTTCCAGTCGGTTTCCCGGCGGAACGCGGAGATCTTCAACATTTATACTGCGGTTCAACATACGCAATTTCCGCAAGGCTGTCTTTTGAATATCTGCAGGCAACCTTCGCGAATACTCGCGATGAAAGATCGACTCTGTTTCCCTGCACCTGAAACTTTCTATCATGTATCAATAGTATAACGTATGACGTTATGCGTCAATGTTTTTTCTTAGGCCCCAACAAACGCATTATACTTTTTTACTCGCTTTCACCAGGATGCCCCGTGCCCATGGCCAAGTTCCCCGGCCTGCCCGAGCGTCAGCCAGGGGCTCGGGCTAGGCGGACAGGCTTACCGCGGGGAGCTTCACTTAAGGATTTTCAGTACGATGTATGGGACAAGATTAAACACAAGTACGATGATCTTGAAGAATCCGAGTAGACAGTAGATGGCAACGTTGAAGAATTCTCTGGTCAAAGGAATCCATTGGCTATGCATTTGGAAGACCCAATCTCCAGCAAGCAGCAGGACCAGAGAAGAAAAAACCAGAAGTCCTCCATTGATAATGGTACACCACTTAAAGAAAGATCTGATAGTGTTGATATCCATGGTCTATTCCCTTTCTGTGTCCTGCATCCAACGGCCATTTTCATGCGTTCGAGAACCCACGCGGGTTCGAGAATCGCAGGCGAAAACTTGTTAGCCAGTCATGTTTGCTTTGTCTTGAGACCGACACGTTTTGCTGCTATCAGTTGCCTGGTATCTGCTGATGCGAAGACGTCGGCGCCCCATTCCAGGGCACACGCAATGTGGATGGCGTCCATGGCCCTGACTGAACTGGCTTCCAGAACATGAATCGTCGACCCAAGGACCGTTGCCGTTAGTTGAATAATGTCTGCATCACGGATGTCCTCCAACAACCGTTGTTTGGCTTGTCGGTACTGGGCTGGAGTAAGCAGGTGTTCACGAACACGCCGGTTCAAGGCTGACACGACCTCCGGCATACAAATGACACTCAATCCGAGCATATCGGCTTTGCCGCAAAGAACCTCAACTGCATCGCTCCCGTTTTCATTCACGAAGCGTTTAGCCAGGGCAGACGAGTCAAGATACACTTTCATCATTGCGCTCCGCAAGAATAGCCGAGGCCAGGCTGGCACCCTTTGCCACTAGACGCAAAGCAGACCTCTTCCACGAGGGATTGCCTCCGACAGCGGACGAGATGGGCGATACTTCCGCTATGGGCCGCCCATGTCGAATTATCACAATTGTCTCGCCACGTTCAGCCCGACTGAGCATACCCGACGCATGGCTCCTGAATTCTGTTAGTGTTACCGTTGTCATAAGACACCTCCAATCTGTACAGAGATGTACATTATTCTGTGCAGATTATCCATCTCTTTGTTGGCCTGATTATCTGTATGCGTCTTTCCGGTCATCGATTGTCAGGACAAAAACAATTTTATCAGCCTCGTCCAGGGAATAGAAAACGCGATAAGGGCCGATTCTGTACCGCCAGGTTGTGGGTGTATAGCCCTGCAGCTTCTTGATGTTGGGTCCGAAATAAGGGCTCTGCCGCAACTGGGGATAAATGTAACTGTCGAGTTTCTTTCGCAGAAAACGAGATGGACCGAGCCGAATCAATGCTTTTTTAAATTCCTCAGTTTCGAAAATCCTGAATTCAAGCGAATGTGCCGCGTCGGCGTTTTGCATCTTGATGTCCCCGTTTCAGGCTTTTGTTAAGTTCGGTATTGCCTCGAATCTCTGCCATCTCAAACTCATCTACGGTCTCGTGTTCCTGGACAAAACGCATTACCGCTGTTTCAATAAAGTTCGAAATGGGCCTGTTTTCCCTCTCTGCCACCCCTCTGAATAGGCGATACACTGGATCATCAAGCCGCAATGTTACTGTTTTAGACATGGAAACCTCCATTTATTGACGCACTGCAATAAGAATACAAAAGAATACAGGAGATGGCAATATATTTCTCAAGACTGAGAAGTGTAAGTTAAAATGCCGCATGAATACGCGGAAGCGTTCCATGCCAGGAATCGCTATCCTCTGTGGTCTTACAAAGGAC
>MHBM01000173.1 GCA_001804885.1 Lentisphaerae bacterium RIFOXYA12_FULL_48_11 | reverse complement strand
ATGAATCAAGACCACTATATGCGGCATTTAACTTTACAATCTACCCTCAAGCATTCCCTTTCAATAAGTGATTTACACAATTCACCAGTGATGCTACTTTTCAAAACCATGATTAACGAAAATTTCCAAATACCAATGTCCAGCGATTACGCCGATTACCTCCGTGATGAATCACGCCGTGTCGGCAAAGCAGAATCAATATCCTTCCCAAAAAGCGAGATTGAACTTGCCGACCAGCTTTCCCTTCTTAACGGCAGGAACATACTAGTCACAATTCAGGGCGCACGTACCGGCATAACCAGCGGCGCCGTTCCCGACGGCGGGCACATCATCAACCTGAGCAGGTTAAACAGAATCACCGGCATCTCCCGCCATCCTTCCAAAGATGCCTACATCCTCACCGTCCAGCCCGGCCTGCTTCTCTCGGAGCTCAGCACTATTCTGAAAGAAAGGAAGTTTGACACGAACGGCTGGACACCGGAATCAATGACAACTCTCGAAGAATTCAAAAGCAAAGGTAAATATTTCTTTACACCCGACCCTACAGAAACATCCGCTTCGACAGGTGGGATCGTTTCATGTAACGCATCAGGCGCCCGTTCATTCTTTTTCGGAGCAACCAGGCCATACGTCGAATCCCTGCGGATTGTCCTCGCAGACGGATCGGTCATCGCACTGAAACGTAATACCGTAATGGCATCAGGCAAAACCTTCGCAATAAAAACAGAAAACGGCAGAGAAATCAGGGGGAATATCCCGGCATATCAGATGCCCATGGTAAAGAATGCTGCTGGATATTTCGCCATGGATAATATGGACCTGATAGATCTCTTTATCGGCTCAGAAGGTACTCTCGGCGTCTTCTCGGAAATTGGCGTCACAATAATCCCGATGCCGGCTGTGATCTGGGGTATAATGGCGTTTTTTCCATCAGAAGAAACAGCGATCAAATTCGTCACTGCCGTGCGAACTGCCGGGGCCAGGCCAACTGCCGTCGAATTTTTCAATCACGGTGCACTGGACCTGCTCAGGAAACAAAAGGAATGCAACCCGGCATTCAGTCAGATTCCATCAATCGCCAGGGAATTCCACACCGCCATATATGTCGAATATCAAGGCAACGACGAAGAAACCGTTGAGAATGCCGTAATGAACATGTCCGAAATAATGGTTGCTTCAGGCGGTAGCGAAGATGCCACATGGCTGGCATCGGAAGAAGCCAAGCTAAGCCAGCTGAAGCAGTTCAGGCATGCCGTACCGGAAGCGGTCAATCTCCTGATCGATGAGAGACGCAAAAAGGAACCTGCCTTGACAAAACTTGGCACCGATCTCTCCGTGCCGGACGAAAAACTCGCTGATGTCATGAAAATGTACAACACCGATCTGACAGAAGCCGGCCTTGAATATGCCATATTCGGGCATATCGGTGATAACCACGTGCACGTGAACATCATTCCAAACTCAATGGACGATTACCATCGCGGCAAGAAATTATACCTTAAATGGGCCGAATGGGTCGTTGCCGCCGGCGGTTCGGTTTCTGCGGAACACGGCATCGGAAAGCTTAAGGTGGAAATGCTGAAAACCATGTACGGCGACAACGGTATACAGCAGATGAAAGAACTTCGACAATGTTTCGACTCATCAAACATCCTGAGTCGTGGAAATTTATTCATATAAAGGACAATTACATGAAAGCTGTTGTATTAACCGGCATCAGGAAAATGGAACTCATCGAGACTGCCAGACCCTCAATAAAGAACAGCAGGGACGTTCTTCTCAAAGTGGCTGTCATTGGCGTATGCGGCTCGGATGTTCATTACTATACAAAAGGACGCATCGGAAGCCAGATCGTTAAATATCCATACAGGGTCGGTCATGAATGTTCAGCCATTGTTGAGGAAGTTGGCAAAGACGTAACACGCGTAAAACCCGGTGACCGAGTGGCCATTGAACCGGCCACTTCATGCGGAAAGTGCGACCAGTGCCTTAAGCATCGGCCACACACCTGCCGGAAACTAACCTTCCTGGGTACACCCGGCCAGGCCGACGGTTGCATGTGCGAATACATAGTCATGTCGGAAGAATCCTGTTTCAAGATCAAGTCGACCACGACCCTTGAACAGGCCGCCCTGGTTGAGCCTCTCTCCATCGGAACATATGGTGCAAAGCTTGCCGAACCTCTTAAAAACTCAACCATAGCCATCCTTGGCAGCGGCCCCATCGGACTCAGCGTGCTGCTCCCCTGCCTGGCAATGGGAGCAAAGAGAATCTACATGACCGACAAAATAGATCTACGCCTTGACGCGGCACGCCGTGCAGGTGCCGCATGGACAGGAAATCCAGACAAACAGAATATAGTCGCCGATATCCTTGCTCAGGAACCCCTGCAGATTGACACCGTAATCGAATGTTGCGGCCAACAGTCCGCCATGGATCAGGCCATTGACCTTCTCAAGCCTGGAGGAAAACTGGTAATCGTGGGTATACCGCAGGTTGACCGTATATCCCTGCCCATCGACATCATGCGCCGCAAGGAAATCTGCGTGCAGAATTCACGCCGCCAGAACGACTGTGTCCAACCTGCGCTGGACTACGTTGAAAGCGGTAAAATCAAGGTTGATTTCATGATCACGCACCGGTTTGACCTGGATCACGCCAAGGAGGCGTTTGACCTCGTCGACCAGTACCGCGACGGTGTCATCAAAGCCGTAATCACAGTTTAGATTATGACAGCCCCGAACTTCGACAACTGTCCCCTGACATTTTGAACATCAACGTCTGACACTTTCTTGTCCCCGGATGCAGACAACGCGGCAGCAACGCCCGCAGCTTCGCCAACCTGGTTCAAGTTTACCATTACCCTTATTCCACCAAATGCCCCCCTGTCGGTGGAAATCATTCTTCCCGCCATTATCACGTTATCAACCTTCCTGTTCACCATTGTCGAGAATGGGATCTGGTAGAACGTCGGGTTGACTGCGGTAGGCTCCCTCCATCGCCCATTGGTTGTGCCACCAGGGGCAACGGTCACGGTAGTGCCATTAAGGTTCTTGAACATGAATCCACCTTTTACCGGATCATGTACATCAACATGGTACGAACCGTTCGCGATAGCATCAGGAAAACGTTTTCCATGAAGCACATCGTCCTCTGTAAGCATGTATTGAGCCTTGAAGGATCGTGTCTCACGAACACCTATGTATGATGCAAGACTGCCAAGGAATGGTTTATTATTCTCTCCTCCGTATTTTCTGGCAATGTCCATCATGGCACGTATCTGTCGTCTTCCCTCTATCTCGGCAGTTGTTAATTGCCGTGCGTTGCAGGCATCTGTATTGAAAACGTGAGAATAAGCACACATCTGCAGACCATCAGGGGCCCCAGGAATGCCCCCACCCCAGCCGCGGTCTTCGACAAGGCCGAATTCATTCCTGTATTTGGCAACAAGACCCGGAAAACCCTTTGGCAGGGAAGATATTTTGGCGCAGGTGGTAGGTGGTTGCAAACCATCCCGCACATTAAAAGGAATGCCAGCATCCCTGGCAAGATCACCATCCCCCGTAGCATCAACAAAAACCTTAGCCCGTATGGCTTGGCGGCCATCCTTGCTCTCAATGAAGACCGCCTTGACACAACCGCCCTCAATGGATGCCGCCACGTATAATGTGTGAAGAAATGGTGTCACGCGGTGTTCCAGCGCCAGTTTATCCAGTTCGATTTTCAGTTCCTCGGTATTTAAACGATAATCGCTTTTGCCGGCAACAGCTCCAATAACTCCGAGCCGGTCGATAATCTCTTTTGTCAAACCACCGATAATTGTCTGCTTCCCCTCCGTATCCTGAAGAGTATGCCAGACATTCACGAGGCCTGACGTCGCTACGCCTCCAAATGCATTCTGCTTCTCAACCAGCGCTACTTTTGCTCCCATCTGCGCAGCCCGAACAGCCGCAAAAACTCCCGTGCAGCTTCCGCCCAGAACACACACATCGTAATCACCTGCCAACGGGATCCGCTTCTCAGTTTCAGTAACGTATGATGCAGCCATGTCATCACTCTTACGGGTTGTTCCGGATGTATTCTCCTGAGCGCCCGTCGCGGCAGTAACAGCGGCGGTAATAGTGCTGAGTGTCAGAAATTCCCTGCGCTTCATATTTTATTCCCTCCTTAGACATACTGGCATGGTTACGGTTAAGCTAAGAAATTGCCTTTTCTGAAAATCAATCACTTAACCTGATATTTTCATTTGGGTTCTGATTCTCTATTAGAGCCTTAGCAAGTGTCAACGGCAAACAACATTGCATTAATGTCAAAAAGAAAGGAACCTTTACTTCACTCGGCACGATGACAAAAGGCGACAGGAGTATTACTATCTCCCTGGAAGGAGTGTGGGATGTAGAAAACAATATTCTCACCTGGACAATCAAGAAGACGAACACTCCAGACTTAATGCCTGTGGGAAAGACAGCAAACGAAGAAATACTTGAGATCGACAATAATCACATCAAATACAAGGGTATTGACGATCAAATCGAAACTGAGACCAAAATACATGATTAGCTCAAAGTGTCGGATGCGACGCTTGACAGCGCGCATCAACACATTCGTTGGCTCCTCTGAGTGTAATGAAATCAGGCTTGAGGCTATCCGGGATTCTGTTACCATCTGCTCATGAAACGAACGCTCTATATCGAGACAACTGTTGTCAGCTATTTTGTAGCGCGGCCTAGCAGGGATCTTCTGGTGGCCGGCCACCAGGAAGCCACGCGTGAATTGTGGCCCAGTTTGTCTACGGTTTACGACACATATGTATCCGCTCTCGTGTTCGAAGAGGCCGTAAGGGGTGACTCAGTCCAGGCTGCCAGCAGGCTGGCAGCAATCAAACCATTTCGCATGCTTGATATTGACGAGGAGGCGCGAGCACTTGCAGCAAAGATCCTCTCCGGAAAAGGCATTCCGCAGGAATATCCGGAAGACGCGTTGCACATTGCCGTCTCCGCAGTCAACGGAATAGATGTTGTCGTTACATGGAACTTTGCGCATCTATCTAACCCATTCACCCGGATGCTGGTCCGTCAGATCGTCCAGAACGAAGGATATGTGTGCCCTGAAATATGCTCACCCGAAGAACTACCGGAGAACGAATCATGAATGATCCCATTGTTCAGGAAGTAAGACAGCACCGCATGGAACATACACTCAAGTTTAATGGCGATCTTGCGGCAATCTGCGCCGACCTCCGCGCTACGCAAGCGAATTCAGGGCATGAGGTCGTCCGTCTCGCGGCCAAGCGACCGGAGCTAACCAACGCCTGCACTTTACGTCGCAAGAGCGCCGTCCCCTGAAAATGTACGTTGGGTGGAGACTAAGATGGCCAGATATTGGTGGCAATGTACGTCGTGTGGAGACAGACCAGCTTGGTTGACGGTCTGCCACTCACGTAGCATTGCGGCATTCATCTGGGATGAGTTGGCGCCAAGCGGCTGGGATCAGCGACTGCTGCGTCGTAGGTGCAAGTGCAAGAGCCACTCGCTGCGCATCACGTACCGGTTTCAACGCGGCGATCCGGAGAGAGTCAGCATCAAGCATATCGTCGGGCTTGGCCCGGATGGCGATTATCTCCCAATGCTCTGGGACACCTTTCGGCATTCGAATCCCCTGACGCATTGGATTGACTTCAAGTACCAAAGGGGCCGCAGCCCTTGGGGCCTGACCAAAAGACTGGTTCTGGAAAAGGCACAACTTGTGCGTCTGCTGCAAGCGTATGAACACGCGACTGGGCAGGCAATCGCCTCCACCGGACTCGCCTGCCAGCGCGGCCGGCGAACAGCAGGAAAAAGATCAACACTGATTGAAGAAGCTGGAAGCCCCAACAAGCCGCTGACCGTACGTCGCTAACGCGCCGCCGGTCAGCGTCACCGTTGTCGGCGTTAGAAGAATGAATTAAGAGATGGACTACAAAAGACACATTCTTTCGACATCGACTGTAGCTGTTATGCAGGTCTGGTTTGTGTCGGTATTCCTGTCTGGAGTCTGTTCGTCTTATGCAGCTAATACTACGAATATCGCGTTTACAATTGATTGGCCATTGCAAGTTGCTTCAGCAAAGCAAGATGAACAGAAATTGTCTCTCCTTCATGGCGAGACAAAAGTAAAGTTAATTGAATTGAAGAATGGCAAGCAGGCACTCAAGATTGTGGTTGCGGTTACACGCCCGTCAAATGAACGACAACGGACATTCTGGAATTCTACTCTGGCATACCCCCAGTATAATTGGATGAGTGCCGTCAGGGTTTGGGACGCAGAGAAGAAATGGCTTTGGCCAAATCTAACTTATCTGCTTAGACCTTTTGGAACCCAGAGAATTGATAGATATGGAGGATGGGACCCTGGGAAGAAGATTGATAATGATTTTGCTGCCGTACTAATCAGAAAATACGATTCCGCTGGTATTCAGGAGTCATCAAATACCAGCACGAATCCACTGATTTCTGCCGAATGGTATGCAGAAGGAATGACAAATGTTGAAGCGACCACTGTCGTACATGAGGCAAGATCGGATGAATTTTCTGTAACTCTTTGTAACAGCAACCAAGCACAGTCAGGTCAAATACGAGTATGGATTATTTATGCAGATTTTTTCGGGACATCTGTTCCAAAAGGTTGGCCGAAAGAGCAAGAATTCAATGGCGGAATACTCAAGTTCTTCAAGATTGATTGGTCGAATCGACCAAAACATGGGTGTACACTTAAGATAAAGGAAGATATTCCACCGCAAGGAACTCGTTTTGACTGGAAGTACTGGTTAAATCGAATGACCGAAGATTCAGAAGTGGAAGCTACTCCAAGGTTGAGTGATTGAGAAAACATTAGAAAAGCCGAACCCCCATTCTTGCAGCGTACGTCGCGAAAGCGCGCCGTCCGCTGAAGGTGGTCGTTCGACTCAAGGAGGATAAAGACATGATAACGGGATTATTTGTAGCAGGAGCAGCACAACAAATGGTTCGTAGCAATCAGGCTCAATTAGCTGGAGAACTAGCATCGCGTGCTGCCGCTAACGTCCGTATTCAAAACGAATATCTCCAGTTTGATGTTGAGAAATTATTCATGATCACGGAGGCTTTATGGACAATCCTGAAGGAACAACACGGATATACGGATGAACATCTCGTCCAGATGATTCAGCATATCGACCTCCGTGACGGCAAACTGGATGGCAAAGTGGCCAAATCAGCCGAAAGACCGACATGTCCGCAGTGCGGACGCACCATCATTCGCAAACAACCACGCTGTCTGTACTGCGGAGCTGATGCCCCGCAACAACAACCGTTTAAGAGATGATATGAAAGATAAACTTATCAAACTATTTCCGATGCTACTTGCTATTGTCCTGGTTATTTCCATGCTCGCATCAGCCGTATTTCGATTTCTTCCACGTAAACTTCAAGGAAATGTTATCGAATCAGGCAGTCAAATCGAAGCAATGTGGCTTTATGCGCGCCTTTGCCTTTTGCAGCCAATTATTGTTGTTTTCCTGCAAATTGCAGTGGCTACATGGTTGTTCATTAAAGCGAAGCGAGATAATAAGAATAAATGGCTTTGGGCTTTGCTTGGTTTAGGTTTTGGACTGCTTGCTGTAGCAACCTATTATGTAATAGAGATTCACAAAAAGATTTCATTAATTGAAGAAAATAAAAAATAGACAAACCTGACATTTTTTTTGCACCGTATTCTTCGTCCGCAGCGAACTAGAAACAAAAGGAAAAATAATGAAGAATCTATCACTCCCTATCCTGATCGCAACTTTCCTCGTTTTTGATGCCTGCGTGAAGGCGGCAGAAAAAGTGACGGTAAAACTTACTGTCCTGAACAGCATGGAACGAATCGCCCAGAACCAGGAACCGGTTGGAGAAACCCAGGTTCACATCAAGGCTGCAAGGAATGAAGTGGAATCTTTCCAGGTTGCTGTCAGCGCTATCGATGAAAATATCAAAGTCGTCAAGGTTGCAGTCTCTGAGCTTTCCGGGAAAGACGGAAAAATCAGCAAGGAGAACATCATCCTCTTCCGGGAGGAATATGTGCGGGCAAGAAAGTCTTCACCACGCGCCGAATTGCCACCGGGACTCTACCCGGATCCACTTGTACCATTTATTAACCCTGTTACCGGCGAACCCATAGAGCCAAGGAGCGAATCCAGGGAGAAATGGGGCGCTCCGGTTGTTACCAAGGGATTTGAAATGTATGCAGTACCTTTTGATGTCTGGAAAGGACACAACCAGCCCATCTGGGTGGATGTGCACATCCCTAACGACACTCACGCAGGAATTTATAAGGGGACTTTCACAGTGACGCTCAAAAATAATACGACGGCGTCCGTTCCCGTGACTGTGACTGTATGGGACTTTACACTTCCTGATGGCCCCACGCACAAAAACCACTTCGGTACTGTACAGAATGCAGGCCGATTCTTCGGGGCAGACCCTAAATCGGACAAATACCGAGATATCGCAATGCGTTATTGCAAATTAATGGCAGAGCACCGTATCAATCCGCCCCTCCCCCGCAACCTGTTACCTTCAATGAACAGCGATGGTTCCCTGAAAATAACGCCGGAACATCACGAGGCACTGAAGAAATTCATTATGGACTTTCACGTCACCGATTTCGAGATACCACGCGCTCCAGTCAAGGATGCAACCACGACCAACAGGGACAAAGCTGCACGATACTACCAGGGTTATCACCAGTACTTGAAAGAAAATGGCTGGGACAAAAGATCCTACATCTACATGCATGACGAGCCGAATCTGAAAGAAAATTACGAAGAAGTTCTTGAGCACGGGAAACTCGCACATCAGGCCGCGCCCGAAATGCGATGCCTGGTCGTCGAACAAACTTATCTTCAGGACCCGGCCTGGCCGGATATCGATCCCGCGGTGGATATCTGGTGCCCGCTCTTCTCTTTTATCGACCGCGATTCGATCAACGCGAAAATTACCCACGGCGATGAAGTCTGGTCATATACAGCCTTGTCCCAGCGGGCGCCCAGGTATCACCCTGATTACGAAAAGGTCAAAAGCTGCGACCCGCCATACTGGCACATCGAACAGCCGCTGACTGCTTACCGTGTTCCTACCTGGATAAACTGGCAATACAAAATCACGGGCCTTCTTTACTGGTCAACAGTCACAACGGTAATCGATCCGTGGCATAACCCGGCCTTCTCGCATTTCGGAGTCCATTTCAACGGCGAAGGATATATGATCTATCCAGGAGCACCGGCTGGTATTGATGGCCCGGTATCCTGCATGCGCCTGAAGAACATACGCGATGGAATGGAGGATTTTGAATATTTTGCACTGCTGGAAAAGTCGGCAGGCAGAGAGGCGGTTACAAAAATCGTTTCCACCGTTGCGCCGGAATGGTGGAATTCCGCCAAAGACCCGAAAGCATTCAACATAGCCCGCGATTTAATTGCAGAAGAGATTTTAAAATCAAAGAAATAGAGGGTGCGGCCGATTGACGTTGACACCCGACA
>MHBM01000172.1:9444-9656 GCA_001804885.1 Lentisphaerae bacterium RIFOXYA12_FULL_48_11 | reverse complement strand
AACACAGCAACCGGACCGAACAGCTCGTTACGCGATATCGGCGCGTCCGCAGCCACGCCTTCCATCAGTGTCGGCGCCATGTAAAAACCACCGGCGTGTTCCTCATCACGGAGGCGATCCCCGCCGCAGAGCACCTTGCCGCCACGGCCAACCGCATCCTGGACCGCCAAGGTCAGCCGTTTGATGGCCGCTTCGTTGATGACCGGGCCACA
>MHBM01000172.1:0-9435 GCA_001804885.1 Lentisphaerae bacterium RIFOXYA12_FULL_48_11 | reverse complement strand
ATCGGTCGACCCGATCTTCAACTTCTGCGTGGCGGCCACCAACGCATTGCGGAAGCGTTCGTAGACCGCATCAAACACGACAATACGACTGGCCGCCGCGCAGCGCTGGCCGGCATTGCTGAAGGCGGCCTGGATCGTCCAGTTGACCGCATTGTCCATGTCGGCATCATCACAGACTACAAGCGCGTTCTTTCCACCAAGCTCCATACAGACCTTGGCCAACCGGCGACCGGCCGTCTCCTGAATCCAACGTCCGGTTTCCGCCGAGCCCGTGAAGCTGATCAGCGCCACATCCGGCGACTCGACCATCGGCGCGCCGACTTCCTTGCCGAATCCATGCACCACATTGATGACACCGGGCGGAATCCCGATCTCGTGACAGATCTCGCAGAAAAGGCGAGCAGAGAGCGGCGTCTCTTCGGACGGCTTGAGGACGGCGGCATTGCCGCAGAGCAGCGCCGGAAAGACCTTCCAGGCAATGTTAGGAAACGGCGTGTTGAAGGAAAATATCAACCCGGCAACGCCGAGAGGCTGACGCACCACCGTGACCGACCGATGCGCCATGCTGGCAGTCGTCGTACGCCCGTAGTAACGTCGGCCTTCGCCGGCAATAAACATGCCCATTTCGATAGCTGCATCAGCTTCGCCCGCTGCCAGCTTGGGTGCTTTGCCCATTTCCTCCGCAACAGCTGCAATCAAATCAACCCGGCGCTCGCGGATTCGTAGCGCAACGGCACGAAGCAAATCACCACGCGCGACAACCGTCTGGTCGCTCCATGCAGGCTGCGCCGCCTTAGCGGCAGCAATGGCACTCTCTGCATCTTTCTCGCCCGACCTTGCAACCCGACAAAGCGCTTCTCCATTATGCGGGTTTATTTTGGCAAATGTTTCCCCTCCAACCGCTTTGCACCATTTCCCGTTAATATAATTCCTGATATCCTTCATGCCACTTCTCCCTAACACCCCATCCCCCTCACCATGCGCTCCAACCGCCATCAATGACCAGATTGGATCCGGTCATATAGGACGAAGCGTCCGAAGCAAGAAAGACCACCGCCCCCACATACTCATCTGCATTTGCCATGCGACCCATGGGCATCCTGGCACAATATGCATCCAGGAACCCCTGTGGTTGTTTGTTGAACACACCCGCCAATGTGAGCGTATTGACGCGCACGCCTTTCTTGGCCCAGTATGTGGCGAGGTATCTGGTCAGATTGGAAATGCCCGACTTTGAAACCGAATAGGCCACCGGCTTGAAAAAGACTTCTCCAGCTTTCCGCCTGTACTCGTAAATATCCTGACATGGCGACAACATGCCGTATATCGACGAAATATTAATAATTGAACCGCGGCCTTGTAATGCCATATGCCCGCCAAATATCTGACTGCACAGGAATGTGCCCTTCACGTTGACATCCATCACTTTGTCAAAAGATTCTTCGGGATACGCTTCAAACGGCCCCACTTCAGACACAGGCGCATCAGGCGGAGAATCAAGCGCAGCATTGTTGATCAAAATATGCGGAACACCTGCGTCTGATATAATTGCAGCAGCACTGTGCTCAATACTCTTCTTGTCCGTTATGTCTGCCTTGTACGCCTTGATCCTGCCCGACTTAAGTCCTTGCTCGAAACTTGATGAATATGCCTTCGGTTTGTCTGAGATATCGATTAGTGAAACAAACGCTCCTCTTTCAAAGAAGCTCGAAGCATACTCGATGCCAAGCTGACCCATACCACCTGTTATTACTGCAGTTTTACCAGCCAAGCTAAATAGCGTGTCCATGATTCTTCCTATTCAATTAATGTCGTTCCCAAGATAAGCTGCGCAGGAAAGTGATATTCTCCTTTTCCTGCACTCCCGCTTCAAAACAGCAAGCTTGTCCCCCATGCCGAACAAGCAATCCATCCCCAACTTGCCTGCACGCACGCCAACAACAGGATTGATTTCAGAAGAAATTATCAGTGTATCCACCCCTGCGGCAGCCAATCGCTTGAGTCCCAGCCCATCGCTTCTACAGCAAATCACCGCCTCGCGCCTATCTTGATCTACAATAACCCTGTTATCAGTAAAGACCCCGTCAAAATCAAAAATACTATTCTTATCCTGCTCAGCGCCGTAAACCTGTTTGTCTTATTCGACCGTTGCTTATTTGTAACCGCCATAAGCGCACCCTTGTTATCTCACTGGCTTCTTAGAAACACTTTGCGGAGAGAAAGCCTCATCGGCATCCATATGCTTCACAAGCTTTCTGCCAAGAACTGACTCCAATTCACAGGGAAACATCCCGTCACCGGGGGATTTAAAAGCAACATCCCTGAAAGAAAGGACCTTACCCTTCTTCAGTGGTCGGGCGGCAACCATTTTCTTGCTCATCTTGATTATCGGCTTCTCTTCGCAGGCAAGAGGCCTCTTTACGCCATCCCCCAACGCCTGCTTAACCCTCTTGAGATCCCGCACGAGCTTGCGCATTCCTATTGGCTCTAGCGAGAAAGCGTGATCGGTACCTTTAAGTGTATGATTTAACGTAAAGTGTTTCTCAATAACTCTGGCACCAAGAACATAGGCAGCAACAGCCATGGCTATGCCGTTCTCATGATCAGAAAGGCCTATTAACGCATAAGGAAATTCGCGTCTGTAAGTCGTAATCACGTTCAAATTGAGAATTTCGGCACTGGCAGGATAGGCGGCGGTACACTGAAGGAAACACAGCTTTTTATTTATAGGCATAAGTGCATCATAAACTCTGCGGACGTCATCGAGCGAGCATCCTCCGGTGCTGATTATCATAGGCTTCTTGAAGGCGGCAATATACTTTAACAACGGCATTGACTTCATGTCTCCAGAAGCGATCTTGAATGCAGGCACCCTAAGGTCATGAAGGAAATCGGCACTCTTGAAATCCCATGCCGTGGCGAACAAATCCACCCCACAATCGTCTGCACATTTCTGCAGCTCTTTATATTCAGCAAGACCGAACTCCAGCGCCTCCCGATGCTTCCCATATGTCGACCCAAAACTGTTTTCATTTTCATAAGGCTGGTCGTAAAGCGCTCTCGCGTAAAGCGACTTGTTATGCCTCTTCTGCAACTTAACAGCGTCCGCGCCGCAATCCTTCGCAACCTTTATCATTTCCAGCGCCATCTTCAGGCTCCCCTGATGATTCTGCCCAAGTTCGGCGATCACATAGCAATCTGAATCGTCAGACATGCGCCTCTTGTTGATGCATAATTCTCTCATTATAGTGCCTTTTGTTTTTTTCTAGCCAGTAAACGAATCCATTGCCTGTCCGATCCATAAAGATCGTATACATTTTCTATGGGGATAAGTCGCTTCTCGATGGTATAATAAAGCGCTCGCAGTTTATCTGCAAATCCAGCCACACCCGACGCCAATCTCAATTCATTTGCCATTCCAGACACTTTGCTGCCGCACTCTTTCACCTTACTTACAGCATAACCGTGTCTATCCAATAACATAGAAAGCGTCTTGGTATTATAGTAGACAACATGAGGCTGGTTGAACTTCTTGTATCGCCAGTCCTCATTAGGGAGCTCGACCAAAAGACAGCCGTCCGGCTTCAATAAATCACTTACTTTGGCCAGGAAACCTGCGGGCTCAGCTATATGCTCCAAAATATGGAACAGAAGAATCATGTCGTATTTCACTTCACCACCCGGCAAATCTGACAACACATGGCCACTGTCAATGTGAGTAAGCAGATAACCAACAGCCGCGGGATTGATTTCTACAGCATCGTAACTAAATATGCCGGTATATTTATCATTCAACACCTTTGCAAAGAAGCCCAGCCCCGCTCCAACATCCAAAACATTAAGGTTTTTCCGCGCGCTGATAAACTCTTCTGCAAACATATATCGCGCCAGCGCCTGAGCATACTGACCACCGGTCCTCCGCTCGATATTCTCTTTTGTCCAATAATCGGTGATATAATAGGATTCTTCAACCTCAGGAGGAAACATGCTCTTAGTGCCGCAGGAGAAGCACTTCACCAGCTTTTTACCAGAAAACATCGGAGACCTGGCAACATACTCCTGCTCAGACTCTATTTTGGAAGTACCGCAAACCGGGCAGACAAATGGCTTATGTTGAACCAACTGATCCTCCAATGTACTTAAGACTTCTATCTCGGCTTGCGATTAGCCCAAAGAGAGCTCGATCAATCGGCTCCGAAATATTTCTTTCTAATTATTTAGCTACTTTAAAAGCTTTTCTTTAATATTGCGCTTTAATGCAGAGCTATCAGGGCTCGCCAATATGATCCTCTGCCAATACCTTTTTCATGCAATCTGACTTTTTTCTTTACGAAATACATTCTGAAGAAATGTTGACAATACCAAGCATACAATGAACATAATTTTCTGTCTGATGCAGCTTCAAATTACCAGATGTTTCTGAAGCGGCAGACAGCGAGATAATTTATGCCATTGTTTTATGGAGATCAAACGCTATCCGACTGTCTTCAACAATGCTTCTCACAAGCATCTTCCGTCCATGCTCATTCAGATGCTCGTTAGCAATCTCAGGAGAGAAGAAACTATCTTGACCACATAGATCCCAGTAATTCCCATAAGCTACCCCACCCCCAACTTCCCGTTTAAGCAGACTTTCAATTTGTGCTACAGAAAGAAGAAGGCGCTTCATTGCCCAGTCTGAGGCAAAGTTCCTAAATGCTACATGGTTAATCGGGGTAATGTAGGCAAAAAGACGAAACCCAGCTCGTTTGGCGATTTCGCAAGATCTTTTCACAAACGACAAGCGCAGGCTGGCCTTGATATCAAAAGCATAATGTACTGAGTGTATAATGCGTTGACGTTGTTCGGCCTGTCGAGGAGTTTTCGGAGTTGAGTTGGCGATTAGGAGATATTCTCCCATTTGCCTCGTCTCATTTTCATCAACATTTACAACGATATCATCGTATGAGCGAGAGTCCACTAAATAGGTAGGATCCCAGCCTAAGCCTTTTAACGTGTCCTCATAATACCAATCAGGGTGAAACTGCATCTGCGGCCCAAAGCTTCTTAAATTTAATCCCAAGAATACTATGTCTGGCTTGCAAGATTGCCTCTCAAGATATGCCAGCACAGCACAATGCAATTCGGGATGAAAAGCTGTTCCGGCAACCCTAACAACATCAAGCCCAATCTCTCCAGCCAACAGCGACGAAAGGTCTCTGGTATCGCAATCTTCGCATGCAGTCCTGAGAAGAACCGAATCCCCTAAGTGAAGGGATTTGTTTGCATGTTTTCCCTTATTTTGCAGAAATTCCGAATCCAGCAAGTATTTCAAATCTTGCTTTGAACCCAGCTTCTCGCTTGAAGCACAATAATCCTTATTGACCACTCTATTAATAAGAGAAAATAACGAGGAGTAT
Source organism: Lentisphaerae bacterium RIFOXYA12_FULL_48_11 (assembly GCA_001804885.1). Lineage (GTDB taxonomy): Bacteria > Verrucomicrobiota > Kiritimatiellia > UBA8416 > YA12-FULL-48-11 > YA12-FULL-48-11. Next base: position 4,036 of record MHBM01000172.1, on the reverse strand, counting down.
ATTCGGCTTTTCATTTCAGATCGCCTTGATGCGGGAACTCCTGATCCTATTCAAAATTCAGGTTCGAACTGAGAAACTTCATTCATGAACCCACTCCAAGTTTGGGCGAACTACTCCACCCAATCCTTCCGCATAATCCCCCCGCGCAGACCCACCATCCATGCAATCAGAAACATGAAAAGCCACCGCATCGGGAATGCGACAGAAATGCGATTTCACGCCCCGCGAAGCAAACACGGAAACACCAACCAAGTATTCACCTTCAGACAAAATATTACCAGGCAACCTGACAAGCAAACAGTGTTCACCAGCTTGCAGATATTCTCGCTCTTCTTTTTCGATTGTTGTGAAAGCACAAACTCCCTGAGTATAAAGAGCCATGGCGCATCTAAATTTCATCTTATCTCTATCCAAACTAAATCTGATTTTTAAACACAAAGGCTGACGAATATCAACCGAGCCTACAGGTTCATCGTCAATGCCTCTAACTGACACCTCTTTCAACCTAAATCCATTAGATCCTGGCGCATCTTTGTCGCTCCATGAGGCACATGCTTCTGCTTTCAGAGAAATCGCCGTATACTTTGACACAGCATCGGGAGTATCGCCATCAAATGAGAGCTCTCCATTAATAAGAACTAAAGACCTCGTACAAAGCCTGCTTACGGCAGCCATGTTGTGAGAGACAAAGAAGACTGTTCGTCCGCTTTCGCTCACATCCTGCATCTTACCAAGACACTTTTTCTGAAATTCCATATCACCTACCGCTAAAACCTCGTCAATCAGAAGAATCTCCGGATCGAGATGTGCCGCGACAGCAAAGGCCAGCCGAACATACATCCCGCTGGAGTAGCGTTTGACTGGGGTGTCGATAAATTTTTCGAGCTCGGAGAAGGCCACTATCTCGTCGAATTTGGCATCTATCTCCCGCTTTTTCATGCCGAGAATCGTTCCGTTCATGTACACATTCTCCCGGCCGGTCAACTCGGGATGGAACCCAGTGCCGACTTCAAGCAGCGAAGCGACTCGCCCGTTGATAAACGCCTCGCCCGATGTCGGCTCGGTGATACGCGTGAGGATCTTCAGGAGCGTGGATTTGCCTGCACCATTCCGTCCTATAATTCCGATAACCTCGCCCGGTTGCACATCGAAGGATACGTCTTTCAGCGCCCAGAACTCTTGATTGCCCTCTTGCTCGGCCTCAACTCTTCTTGCTTCGGTTGCGGTATGGCCAATCTTGCTGAAATGCTCTCTGGGATCTTTGCCCCGAATCTTATGCCACAGATACTGCGCCTCATCCACAAGCGTATGTCGCCCAATGGTTCCAAGCTTATAGCACTTGGAAAGATTACGAACAGATATGGCGGGTTCAGTCATAGAGAATTGCGAGATTGCCTTAGTGCATCATTGCGAGATTAAGAATTCATGCATTCCCGCACTCTTGCAATCAAATCGTATCCACAAACGTCCTCTGAACTTTGTTGAAAAGGAGCAGGCCGCTGACGAGGATGACGAGCGTCACCACCCAGCTCAACCCCAAACCTGCGATGTCAGGGCTACCCCTCCCGGTGAAGGCGTAGCGGTTGAACTCGACTACGGCCGTCATGGGGTTTAGCCACAGCAGAAACTTCCATTGGGGCGTCACCACCAGAGAGGCTGGATAGACAACCGGGGTGGCATACATCCAGAGTTGCGTCAGGAAAGGCAAAGCAAACCTCAGATCACGATACTTTATAGTGAGGGCCGACACCCACAACCCGAACCCCAGGCCCATGAGTCCACATTGCACGATCAACAACGGGAACATCAACAACCATCCGTTTGGATTCATATCGCTACCTCGCAGCATGAACCAAACATAAAAGCCTAAAAACAGAACAAAGTTCAGAGCTAAGTGCGCGAAGTTAACAAATACACCCGATAACGGAATCACCATGCGAGGGAAATAGACCTTCGAAAGAACTCCTGTGTTTCCAACCAACGATCCCGCACCGTGATTCAACACGCCTTGAAAATAGTTCCACAATATGGTTCCGCTCATGTAAAAAATGAAATGTGGTATGCCGTCGGTTGACAAACCGCCGACCCTTCCAAAAATGACTGTAAAGACCACGGTCGTCAACAACGGCTGAATGATGAACCAGAGCGGTCCAAGGATTGTCTGCTTGTAGATCGCCGTAAGATCACGCTTCACTAAGAGCGCAAGGAGATCGCGATATTCCCATATCTCGCGCCAGTCGATACGCCACCACGGCTGGCCTGCGCGAATATGCGTGCGGTGGGAAGGCCCGGCGGATTTGGACTCAAACATTTTGAGTTTTTCTTCCACCTATTCCCGCTCACCAGTCTCACTCCAACACGCACATACCCGGTCGCAGAACTCGCGTACGGCGCCCTCTCCGCCCCGGCGGGTCAGGATCAGTTTCGCCAACGGACGGACCTCGTCCCACGCATCGGACACCAGCACCGCCAGACCGACCGCTCGCAGACATTCGGCATCGTTTATGTCATTGCCGACATAGGCGGTTTGATCAAGCCGCAGATTCCGTCGCTCCACTTCCTCCCGCAAGACAACCAGCTTGTCAACAACCCCCTGGCGGCAGGCAATCTTCATTTTCTCCGCACGAATGGACACAACGGGATTTACCTCGCTCGACAGGATCAGGCTGTCCACACCGCACGCCTTGAGTCGAGCCAGCCCAACACCATCACTCCGGCAACAGGCCACGGTCTCCTCCCCCGCCTGTGAGACAAACACCCGGTTGTCCGTGAATACCCCGTCGAAATCGAACACGACCAACCGGATTTGTTTGAAGCTGTTCATGGTTACATCACGAGTTCCGGACACACTCCGTGCCCGTCAATTATGCAGGGGTACTTTTTATCATCGGTTTTTACCTGCCGCCAATCCCCTGCGGAATGCACAGCCTAATTAGCTCAACCCAAACCTTTTACAAACGATAAAAGCTTTACTATTGGACTTTCCATCAACTGACTGATCGTTTTCCGTAAAGATTCTGCCCGATTAACCCTGCTTCTTAAGAACTCAAGATCATGCCTGTCTTTTTCTGGCAGTTGTTCCAACGCCTTCTGAAGTTCGGAACCAAGCATGGATAAACGGTTTCGCACCAGTATCAGTATCCCTTGATGCAACGCGGTCCCCAAATCGTCTGCACTCCGGTAATACCGCTTACGCCCACCATTGCCGAAAACCCGCCGGATAAGCCCCAATCCCTCCAACTGTCGCGATGCCACGCTGACCGCCGGCTTGCTCAACCCCAGGGATTCACCAATCTCATCCAGCGACCGCTCGCCCTCAGAAAGAAACAGGTAAACCATCACCTGCCCCGCAATCCGGCTGAACCCGAAATCCTGGGCAATAGCCCCCCCCACATCCACCAATTGGCGGATAACCGTCCGGGCCAAGGGATCTTCTTCCTTTTTCTGCGTTTTCATTTTCATAAAAGATAGAAAAAAAGATAAACTTCGTCAATAGGTAATTCGCTGCGATCTTTTTCCGCTTTCCAGCGTGGTGTTCTTGACCCTTTCACACAAAAACCGCTAGGGTACCTCGCCATGACACGAACCGCCAAACAAACACACGCATCGACCGCAGGCGCGGTCCTCTGGTTCACCGGTCTGTCCGGGTCGGGCAAGTCCACCATCGCCACCCGCGTGGTGCGCGCCCTCAAGCAACGCGGGCTGCCGGTCGAATACCTTGACGGCGATGTGATGCGCGCCGTCTTTCCACAAACCGGGTTCTCTCACGAGGATCGCGATCAGCATGTCCGCCGGGTCGGTTACATGGCCGGCCTGCTCGAACGCCACGGCGTCATCGTGGTGGCTTCCTTCATATCCCCCTACGCCGATTCCCGCGCCTTCGCCCGCAGGCAATGCCGGCGCTTCTTCGAAATCCATGTCTCCACTCCCCTCGCCGAATGCGAGCGCCGCGATGTGAAAGGCCTCTACGCGCGCGCCCGCCGCGGCGAGATCAAGCGTTTTACCGGACTGGACGACCCCTACGAACCACCCACCC
>MHBM01000171.1 GCA_001804885.1 Lentisphaerae bacterium RIFOXYA12_FULL_48_11 | reverse complement strand
ATCCGCGGTTCAACAGTAATACCTTCCGGCACATGGACCGTAATCTTGTGAGCCTGACTCCTCTTAAGAAAATTCTTAACATGAATGACCACTTCCGACGTTTCACCTGCCTTGCTCACCGTCCGGTACGGCTCCGCCCGCACCCAGTATGGATCGTACATGTACCTGTAATCTTCCTCTGCGCTCAGGTCCATGAATGATTGCCTCATCGCCCGGGACCATTTCCAGAACCTGTCAATCATCTTCTTAGGTTGATTCATCACGAAAGAGTGTCCGCCAACCAGGATATCAGGCTTGAACTTCTTCAACAGGTCAGCACAAACCATGTAACCTTCTTCCAGCACCGCATCATTGTGGGCCACCACAGCTTCATGTCCATCCTGTTCGGGATCAGACGGATTCCCGAAAATGTTATCGCCGGTAAACACAATACGGCGACCGTCAATCTCCCCGCGCAGACAGCAACCATACTTGGTTTGTCCAGGCAACCAATCCACCGTAAAATGAAAGCCTTCCCAGTCAAATGATTCTCCCGACTCAAATACCCGGTCAATCTTCACCGAATCCAGAGACTTGCCGTATGACTGAACCATTGCCGAAAAGTCATATCTCTCAGGACGCTCGAACTTATCAGCTATGGATTTAAGGGTCCAAATCTGCGCGCCCCATTTCTCCCTCAGGTACGGTGCATCAAGTATGTGATCTCCATGCATGTGCGTGATCAATACTGCATCAATACCTTTCAGCCCCATCTGTTCTTTCATCTTGTCGAGAACTTCATCCAGTGTCTTCTTGTCCAGCCCGCAGTCGACAACCAGTCCGCGTCCGCTGTCTGAAATAATCAGCCCGAAATTCGCCCACTGGTTGCCACCACAAAGCTTGTACAGGTGCTTTGATACCTGTCCCAGCCCCGGAATTACAGTCGGACGCGAGAACGTATCATGGTCGGCGCCATTGAAACTTTTAACGCCATAACCACGCAGGTAAAGCTTTTCAAACCTTTTCAGCTTGTTGATATAATCCCTGAGTTGTTTCCTGGCATCCTGAACAGGTGGACCATGTGACGGCAGCAGAAACGCAGGATCGTAACTTTCCAACTGCCCGGCGCCAGCGGCGAGCGGATAGATTCCTGCGCCGAATCCATAATCCCATTCCGAGTCCGGCCAATAATGCATTTTTGCACCATCAAGCATTACATCCCCGCTGAAAGCCAGCCACTTGCCGCCTGTTTGAACAAGATAAGACATTCCACCGGGACTGTGTCCGCCAGTTTCAATGCACCTGATTTTGTAACTTCGCCATACAAATTCATCCAGCGCTTTGAAAGTCTTTTCCACCTTGACCGGCGCTACCGGCGGGCGGACATAACTGGCCCCGTAAACCGTATATTTGTCGCCCAGTGATGGCCGCATCTTGCGGAAATCTGAAGGTTTTTCAAACAGCGCCCGTTCAGCTTCAGGTACTGCAACTTTTATTCCAAGCCTGTCAAGACGCGGCGCACCCTGGCACTGTTCCCGGTGATGATGGGTAAAAAGGATCCACTCCGCATTTTTCACTCCGATCTCACCCAGGTGATCAAGCACACTGCCATCACCAAGGTCTATCAGCAGGGCAGCATCGCCATCTTTCAGAACGTAGACATTACAGGTGTCCTTCCACACGAACAGATCGGGTAACAGACCAGGAGCAGGTTTACGGAACAGGGCAGATTGCTCAGCTCCGAATGTAACAGACACCGAAAGCAGTACGGCGCACAATAAACGGAAAGTCATAAAATGCCCCCCCCAGGTGTTATGTTTATTTCAGCAATTTCCATTCTTCATCGAAAAAGCCGGTCAGTTCAACGGTTGTTTCAATTTTACCATCACTCCCCCTGGCAATCTTAAGCACCGCATAGTCGCCAATTTTCGGGAACAATAACGCATTGGTACCACGGAAATCTTTCGCATGGAATGTGTGGCCGCTGTTTATCACCACGTAACGCCGCGGATTGAGCGGGTTGGGATAAATCATCACCAGGACATGATCGGCAGAGGAAAAATTCTTCCCACCGACTGTAATGGAATCCTTGTCCCATTTCACAGGCAGCTTCCCTGTAATCTGCTCCAGCAGTTTGTTACAGGCCGGATCACCAAACAGGATGATGTTATTCTTCTCCATGTCTGCAGGTGTCACTTCGGAATCATCCTTTACCCGCACATCACCGCGCATCCACTTTGCGAATTCACCGGTAAAGCAACCGAGAGTTTCCTGCGTATATTCACGTGGCAGTGAATGGAGCGGCTTCCCGGTCGGCCTGACGCACATGAACGAATCCATGAACGCATCATCTATCGGCCCCTGGAGGCTATGCCTCTTGCGCAATTTCTCAACAGGCTCCATGGAACTTTCACGGCACTGCCACCCCGACAGATCTTTTTGCAGCACCAGCTCTGATGGTCGCGCATGCATGTGCGCCGTCAGCTTGAATTCACGGCCATCTATTACAATCTTCGGCCCCTGGGGCTGATCCGGCAGGATCAGGCGGGAAACGTTGTGCGTTTTGATATCAAACCGCATTCCATCATCGCTGCGCCGTACATCGACCTCGGCACGCTGGTAATGTTTTTCCAGTCCTGCCACATCCATCCAGAAACATTTGTTGTAACGCATGGTATACGTGACAAAGCGGATATGGTTCGGAACGGCCGCCTTCTTCGACAATGCGGACTTGATGTATTGATCTGAACGCTGCTGGCTTTCAGGATGAAATTTGTGCCCGGTCTTTGGTCCAACAAGAAATATCGCGGAGAGATCTGTCGCAAGCCAGTTCAGGCCATCCTGCCTGAACAAGAAACCTTCCTTCGCCAGTTGTTCCCGTATATTGGCCGACCCCTGCAACTGGGCATCATCTTCCCCGCCATAGCCAATAACAGGCAGGTTAAATGCATTAAGCGAATAGTCAACGGCGTCATAAATGTGCAGCCCCTCTTCCTGGCAGGGTTGCAGACTTTCAAGCTTTGCGTAACGTTTTGTTTCCGTAAAACCCGCGCCAGCCTCAACAGCTGCCCACTGGTCGGGGTGATGCAGACCGATGTGCCACGCCCCGGCGCCGCCCATCGAAAACCCGCGTAGAACAATCTGTCGCTCATCGATTTTGTAGCGTTGTTTCACAGACTCAATCGCTTCGAACACATCCGTTTCACCGGCCCAGCGATAAGCGTTATTACCGCGACCATAAACATCCAGCCGGATGAAATCCTGCTCCGGGGGTAGCGGCTTGCCGGCATCATGCCCGGCAATGAAACTTATCTCGTTAAGTGATGTCCCACGCCCATGCAGCACCACATCGAGCCGGATAGGTTTAATTCCGTCGTAGTTTTCCGGAATAGCCAGGCCATATGGCTGGACACTGCCGTCCACACGGGATCTGTATGCCCTGACAAGCCGACCCTTCTGTACCGGCCATAATGGCTGTCCTGCTGAAAGTTCCTTTGCCCGGGAAATGCCATGATCCAGCGCGGCCAGCGTATCCGCAAGATAACGCTTTGAATAAAACTCTTCGTCCGCATACCGCAAGATCCATACTGCCGCTTTATGATACACCTCAACATCTGCAAGCAAAGATTCGTCCACACTCTTCACCGCAATGCTTTTCAACGCGGTGGACAATTCTTCCGTTTTCGACCTGACCTGAAACAATTCCTCAACGGCGAGTTTATACGGTGCCGATACGGCAGGCTTTTTCTGCGCTGCTATAACGTTAGATGTCATCAAGATGGCTGCAAGAAGAATGATGTAGCGCATATATCACCTCATTATTTCAATCAATCCGGCCCTGCAAAGCTTCACGGTCTGTAACGACAAGAGGATAATCTGTCAGCGGTAACTTTTTAAAATTGCTGCAGCCTGAGGAATCACGCCCAACTTCCTTGATTTCAAAAACACGTCCCTTGAGCATGTCTACCAGGACAGGATTTTTTATCCCTTTTCCCACGTCATTCATCACCTGCAAAGTAATATTTGTAAGGCCGGAATAGGCAAACTGAACATCCTCGGGCATATAATAGAGATATAGCGGCCAGCCTTTCCGGATAAAGCCCTGCGTAATTACCGCAACATCAGGAATACGCGACACACGGTTTGTGCGTGGCGCAATCTTGTCAAAATTAATTGATGCATATAAATCCGTTTTTACTGTATCGCAGTCAAATACGGCACAGTAATGACTCAAAGCATGAAAAGACATTTTCCGTTCATACGTTTTGCCGTGCAAAATACCGTGGCGCGCCGGGTCAGCCTGCGTAGTCTTCGCCATCTGATACGGTTTAGCAGTCATGTCAACCATCTGAAAGAAAGACGTCAGCTCTATTCCAGCCCTCATATCAGTCACAAACCGGCGGAGCAGCCACTTGGCCTGATTGGATTCGCTATCCAAAACGTACGGATGCAGCCAGTGCTTTGGCGGAAAATGAGATGCAAACCCGGATTCCCCCTGCCATATCTTCACATGCAATCCGCCATTCTCGTTAAACAGCCGGCGCAGGGATGCAATTGAACCGATAAAATCCTTTTCCGGCTGGACCCGGTAGGCATGCACGCAGTAGAAATCCATCTCTTTCCCTGCTCCCCCCTTGACCAGTTTCACTGTATACGGTTCAAGAATGTGCGCACTGGAACCGCCTATTTTGGCGTCAGGTATTTCCTCACGAATGATTGCGCCTGTTAATCTTACCAGTTTAAGATACTCGAGCGGATCCGGCTTCGAAGGTTGCCAGAAACTTTCGACTTCCGGCTCGTTCCATATCTCCCAGTGCGTAACCCTACCCTTGAAATGCCTGCTAAGTGCACGAACAAAACTCTTCCAGGCCTGGAGCGTCTCATCGCCATAATACAGCGGTACAAAACCGACCGCCGCCTCGCCGTAGGTGTTGGTCATATAGAGACTGTTGCCATAACCGACATTGAACCACGGCTGAACTCCGCGGCGGCGCAGGTTGTCGACGACATCGTCAAGCCACTGAAAATCGTACGTCCCTTTTTCCTTCTCACAACGACACCAGCCGGTCTGGCAACGTGCCCATTTCGCGCCCGTTTCCGCAAGTTTATCATAGCAGAGTCCCGGATCAAAAATATAACGATCCAGGCATTCAAACCCGATACTCACACCTGACCGCGTGATTTTACATGAAGGAACAGGCTTCAATTTTCCGATCAGGTTCAGTCCAGCTAAAGGTTTCTCAAAAAAATCATCAACCTGGCTATTGGCGCCAGGCGCTGTATCTGATTGCTGGGCAGATGCAGTATCGGCAAAAAACCAGGTGCTCACAAACAGCACGAACAGGACAATATATTGCATCATTCTTCTCTCCTTGCGGCCCACCATAAATACGGGAGAACCAGAATCGCCGGCATTACTTGCAGGCCTGGCTCTCAGCACGAAAATCAATCACATGGGCGGAAATATTCAATCCGGAAACCGAAAGAGTCACCTCGTGAGACTTTATGGCCAATGCAGCAGGAATCATCTGCATCGCCTCCCTGGTCACAAGAATCTCTCCCGCCCTGGCCACATCCTCCCCCATTTTGCTGGCACGGTTGACAGCTTCACCAAAACAGTCTTCTCCCTCGATGACCAGTATCCGGCCGTAATCAACTCCGCATGCAATATGAATATCCAGGTCATCCTCCGTGATAATATTTGCCGCATCAAATGCATGTTGCATCGCTATGGCAGCATTAACGGCCTGCAATGGAGTTGGAAATGCAGCAAAGCAGTTGTCCGCCTCAAACTTGATCATGTAGCCATCGAACGACCTGACTATTGGTTCGCTGGTCAACTGCATGCGCCGGACCATCGAGAGATAATGAACAATACCATATTTGCGCGTGAGACGAGAGAAACCGGACATATCCAGCACAAACACCGCCCGCTCCTGCCCGTAGTGCTCCCATAAAACCTTCTCGATCTTCTTCCGTTTCTCCGGTTCGTCGGTTTGTGAATATTTGAGAAGCAGATCATGAAATTGCCTGGAAGATTTGGTTTTCATTTGCAAGCTAAAGTCAGTCTGGCATTATTGTGCCTCGCACAACAGCATCATCCGTACTGGCATTCATACTGAAAGACCAAGTCAAGAGCTGACCCACCTAATGATGGGTCAGCTCATACAAAAAGCGCCGACATTGGGCCCCGTCAATTACAATGACTGCTTCGACAAGAAGTCGTAACTGGCCTTGCAATAATCAAATGGTGAGCCTTCCCCGCTGTCCTGCTCGTAAACATACCATTCGATACCGGCATCCTTGCCCGCCGCAAAAACCTCATCCCATTTTACAGAGCCCTGCCCCAATGGTTTCAGCGTTTTCTTGCTTCCTTCCATCTTCACATCCTTGGCATGCACAACCGGGCAGCGGTTTTTCATCTTGCGAACATATGCGGCAGGATCGACACCACCGGCCAGCACCCAGGCGATATCCAGTTCCGCGCACAGGTTTTCCGGCTTGGTCGACTCCATGAGAATGTCTTCCTTGGTACGATCGTCACCGGGGAATTTTTCGAATTCCCACGCATGGTTGTGATAGGAAAGTCTCATACCGACAGCGCGCAGTTTGGCGCCGATGGCATCGAGCCGCGCAGCACCCTTCATCCATGCTTCGAGGTTGGCCTTGCAATCACCCATCATTCCGCCTGGTGCCACATCCTTGTTACCAACCGTCTTCCAGAACTTGACCTCTGCATCAAAATCTTTCTCAAATGCCTCCATACCGCAATGGCAGGCAATGCATGTAAGCCCGGCCTTGTCCAGCGCAGCACGGATCTCTTCGGCCGGCATTTTAGGCATCCCGCTCCACTGAACATGTTTCCAGCCCATGTCGGCGCACTTCTTGAGAGTGTCAGCCAGGTCCTTCTTCGCCGGATCACGCATTGTATAAAGCTGAAGCGCGATCCCGGCTTTCTTTCCATCTGCCGCCTTTGCTGTGCCAGTGCCAAACCCGACCTTGCCTGCAAGCGCCATAAGACCCAGCGAACCCAACATTTCCCTGCGCGTCATTCCTGCTTTCATACTGTGACTCCCTTTCCTGGTTAATTATAAAATCACTCCGTTACGCCTGAAAACAACAGATCCGGATAATGCCACCAAGGCATCATTATGTCCAGCCTTCACAGGTTCGAGAGTGTAGTTCAAAAATGTGAGTCAATTCTCCATTTTTCCGCGTCTGCGCGAATGGAAACCGCAAGTGGCCGAAGCTTCGGCTTGAATGGGCCGGAGAAACGGTATTTGAAAGAATACGCTGATGACAGCGTACGCTACAGATCGGAAGTATGCGTTGTGGACAACACACGCTTCTTGTAGAGTCGGCTGCCTGCCCTCCGAAGCTTCTCAGCAAAGGCTGGGTCCACAGCCGAAATAGATCGACACCAACACGTAAAAGACGCTTGCTTGCCACGCCAAAGTTCGGCCACCGACCTGAGGCCGGATTTTTCAGGGCAAGAAACATAACCGGATGTAGTGCGGCACACCCGTCTGCGTCTAAAGACTACGCCGTGGCAAGCAGTGCGGTGCTACAGTTCTGCTTACTTTTTCAATGCAGGTCCCAGGCCAAGAGCCTTTCGCAGATGAGGCTCCAACCCGTTCGCGCAGAAATAGAAACCAAGCGAATTACCGTGTACGCCATCCACAAGCCCTTCAACCTGCTCTGATGACAGCATTTCACTGCCGTCCACAAAAGAGATATTCTCATCACCCGCCTTGCGACGTGCTTCGACAAAATCACGGGCGATCTTCCTCTTCTCATCCTGCTTCGCCGCGAGAGCGCTATCCACCCTCTCCTTGCTGAAATAAAAAGGCCCCGTAAGCAGGATTGGTGTTTTAGAATGTTTGGCGCGTAAAATATCCACAAAAATCGGCAACGTGTCGCGATAAACTTCAACGCTCGGATTGGCCCAGTAATCCAGCACGTAAGCCGCCGCATCGATCTCGGCCAGCGCCTGCGCAATAGCCGGTTCACCCATTCCATTCCCGCTAAATCCCAGATTTACATGATCAAGATTAAGCCGCCGCGAAACAATCGACTGGTAGCTTAACCCTGGATTTTCTGCACATCCGCCCTGCGTGATACTGGATCCGTAATATACAACAGGTTTCGGCAAAACAAACGGCGAAGGTGACTCTATCTTTGCGTCGGTGGCAAGAATAATTTCAGAAATGGTAATCCCTTTGTAGAGCGGCAGGTATATGGTCACATCGCGTATCTTCTTCTCCCCGCCAAGTCTCCAGTCCGCACGTATCTTTGCCTCCTTGTTCGGCCAGGCGCTGGCGATGTAATGACCGTCAACATAAAGATCAAGACCATTCTGTCCAACGCTGGTCATATGATGCATTGTCGAAGCATCAGGGTTCTGCGCAACGACGACGAGAGAAAGTGAATCCGTCCTGAACCGGATACGTCCACCTGACGGACTCTGAGCCAGGCCCCATACCGGCGGCCTGAACGTATCTTTAAGCCGGGCGGGTAAACGACGCAACACGGGCTTGTCTTCCCCAAACCAGTACAGTCCGCTGACAGTCAACCGTTCATCAGGAAACGTGACATGCAAGGCATTCGTCGATTCGGCCAGCGCATTACGAGAAACAATCAGCACGGCAAGAAAAATCAAGAAAGCGCATCGTTTTGATTTCATTATTTTACTCCTATAATTTAAACCTGAACATAATACTCCTAAATCATATCAATTGCCGCCTGTATTTGAACTGTAGCCGCGGTCCATGACCACGGTCCGGCCTCACGGAGGCCGGCTACAATCTAATTCATCCACTTAATCAACCATTCTCAGTTTGGAAATGATCTGCCTTGGTTCTTTTCCATTTCTGTAAGCAGAAGCCTGGCAAACTCCTCAGGATGTGTCTCCATCGGGCAGTGGCCCGCTCCGGGAATGATAATCAACGGTCTTCCAATGAGTTTAGCCAGGCGACGACCCTGGTTTGGCGGAACCCACTTATCATTCTCGCCCCATATCAGAGACACAGGCAATCGGAGATCTTTGAGCATATCGATCACACCTGCCAACCCTACATGTGAATCCCCGATTTTATAAGACGCACGGGTGGTACCGTCGACACATAATGGGGCGGTATATTCCTTCAACTCTTCAGATGTGGGTACACGGCCATAAGCTGATCCAAGGAATCGGCTCAGCACGTTCGATCGTCGCAAGAGTATCTCAATTATCACCATACTCCACCGCCGTGCCGGAGGAAATCGAATCGAAGATAATGGATGGGGCTTTCCGCCAGACACCGCACCGGCCGCCATGATCACCTGATTGACTTTTTCCGGTCGTTGGCTTGCCATTCGAACAGCGATCTCGCCACCTATGGAGTGCCCAACTATTATCCATGCTGAGTTCGCGGGAACCCCGCGTTCCTTTCCAATTATATCCACAAGCGACCATAACAATTCGGCATTTCTGTCATGGCTGTAAGGCCATGTTATGTTCTTGTCGCTGTATCCAAGGCCAGGCACATCCGCAGCCACCACCCGGAAACCCGCCGACAGAAGAGACGGCATGATCTTCTCCCATGCATACGTCGAACTGCCAAACCCGTGCACAAGAAGAACATTTCCACTGACCGGAACCGATGGCTCCCAGAGCCGCGAATAGATATTAATTCCGGATATCAGGCGCATGCAGCCATTGTCATGTGGAAGATGCAGTTTGCCGGCATCATACCGGCTCAACGGATAGAAATAAGGCGCCACACACAGCACAACAAAGAGAATGACGACACCTATCGCCAGACGTTTAAACCATTTACGCCGCCCTGCAG
>MHBM01000170.1:640-9725 GCA_001804885.1 Lentisphaerae bacterium RIFOXYA12_FULL_48_11 | reverse complement strand
TGGAGCTCGACTTGTGTATGGCGCCTTGCTCGCATTCGCTCGAACAGGCAGTCACTCGTCAGCGCTCAACGACATCCGTTCGGCATGAAAGGAAGAAATGATCAAGACAATATGTAAATCCTTCGCTTGGATAATCGGCGTATTAGCTGGCTTGGCGACGATCTTAAACTACTGCCAACTTCCACCAGATACTGTTCTTGGCGGTATTGTTGTATCGCTGAACTGGAAGATCTCCTTGCCGATTGCAATTCTCGTCGTCATTGCAACATCCGTGTTTTCCTATTTTCTAGGCAAAGGCTTCTTTTCATCACACAAACAACTCGTGATCAAGTCTGCCATATACGGAGTTGGCAACAATGTTATTGATGTGACAGACAAACTTAAATCCTTAGTTCAGAACAACACACTTTCAGTAGTCGTCGGCAATCATTTGGCAGGTGATCCACTTTACGGAACGCCAAAACATCTTGATTTGTGGTTTACCTATGGAACAAGCGACAGAAAGGCGTTCGTAAGAGAAGGTCGCAAGCTGGAATTGCCATAGGACAATTGCCGAACAAAGCACTGCACGTTATTGCTTGCTACGCGCGCAAAACGTGAGTGCGGACGTTCGGCTTGAGAAGATAATGAAGAATTTAGCCATAGCATGTGTTTGTATCTTGGTGTTAACCACAGGATGTCGTCAGGATGCTCCCACACCCACAATAACCGCAAAGACGGATGTTCCGAAATCGTTCAAGCAAGCATGGGTCATGTCGTCAACCTGGTGCGGGGAGATGGGCGTGGCAATTGCACTTACTCCTGATCGATATTACTACTGGTTTTATTCGGACGTTAAATTGGATGATGAGCCAGAATATCCAATTACAGGAAGTTACAGCTTCGTTGACGGTAAACTTCAACTTAACGGATCAAATAATTTATATTATGCAACCAATTGGATCGTCGTTTCCAATGGTGGTCGAAAGTGTTTGTCAGCAGAACGTGATGTCGGCGACGTAGCGCGTTACATTATTCCTGATACGCACTTCGATCCAAGTCGACCATTTGAAAATCAAGGAACACTGAGAGCCGAACCAACAAATGCACCGTATTCATCACCCGCGGCGGGTTCGAATCGGTGATTTGGATCGTTGGGTCATAGAAAATGATGATGAAAATAAACACTTTGGTTCTAAGCTTCTGGATGGTAACAATGATTTTCGGCTGTTCTCGCCAAGAAAAAGTAATGGACGGACGTATTGGTTGCAACTCAACGTGCGAAGTCCACCATGTTCAAATGGACACTTACATCGTGCCAATTGACCGGAGCGTCGTTATTATAAACCCCACGACTCCATATGACTTACTTAAGGCCAAATTGTTTCCTCATACCACAAAACACTTCGAGAGTGGCACGTGCCTCTCAGACGGAACAGACAAAGCACAGATCTATGTTTGTAGCCAGTGTGAAACGGCAAACAATAAGTGGCTTAACGAGATGGCCAAAGAAACAATCGACCGATCAAACAACAAGAAAGATAAATGACCCAACAAGTTTTTGCACCGTATTCTTCGTCCGCGGCGGACTCGAAACGGTGAAAATGTACGTTAGGCAAGAGAAACATGAAACCAAGAATCATGTATATTGAGCAGAAAACACATCCTGGCGGTCATAATGATCGTGGCCCTGCCAGAATTGGTCGTGTCACATTCAACAAGAGTGGCAAGACCTTGATATATCGTGATAAACGATTTCAAAAAGGTGGCACTGACTCATGCGCGAATTATCATGAAGTTGCAACTGGAGACGGATACTGGAGTTCGGGACCAAAGAAAAATGGAGAAGACCGTTATCCATGGGGAAAGAAAGCTCCAGTAGAAATTGATGACGACGTTCGCGAAGAATATTGGACCAAGATCAGAGAGTTGCCGGAAAGAATTAAAGAAAGATTTGCCTAACAAAACCTTGAACCGTATTTTCAAACCTGCGGTTTGAAAA
Organism: Lentisphaerae bacterium RIFOXYA12_FULL_48_11; assembly: GCA_001804885.1. Classification (GTDB taxonomy): domain Bacteria; phylum Verrucomicrobiota; class Kiritimatiellia; order UBA8416; family YA12-FULL-48-11; genus YA12-FULL-48-11. Next base: position 7,744 of record MHBM01000170.1, on the reverse strand, counting down.
ACGGTTAAGGTGATCGTTGGCAGCAATGAAAATAAAATGAAAGAACAGAAACCATCCCTGCCGGATAAATTTCGAGATCAAGTCGCCCAGTTCCCTGAATCATCAATGGGGGCAAACCGGATCAAAATCGACCTCGCCGATGGACGACGTATTTATGACACGGTTGTCGATGGTATCGGAATCATAGTCATGATCGGAAACAAGAAAATACAAACACTCGAAGATTTAGATTTTAAAACGTCAGACATTATCAGCGTAACCTCAGAAATCTAAAGAGGAAAGATGGCTGCCAACAATTTTTTGGATGGTACTCGCTGAACCGCGGCGGTTCAGCTCAACCATCAAAATGACGTTGGCCGAATAAAAATATCAGAATGAATCTGAGAGAAACAAAGAATCGTCAGTGGTATCTTGAGGATCCACGTTGCCGGAAATGGATTGTCCAGTGTAGCGTTTGTCAAATCATTGGAATCAAGCCAGAAACGCCAAATGTTCCAAAACTTGGATTTGAAAATACTTTCCCTATTCTTGAGCTTGATCGCTTGGGAAGATGCGAAGACTGCCAGGCTAGATCAGCAGAAAACGAGAATGATATGAAATAAGCGGCCAACAATTTTCTGGAGGTTATTTTCAACCCTGCGGGTTGAAAAAACCTCAGAATGACGTTGGCTCAAAAGATATGACAAGACATAATAATGATATGCGTGCCCATCGATTCCACGCCTACTGGCAGAATGTGGAAGGTCGATCGGTATTTACAATGCCAAGGGCTGAGTGGCAGTCACTAGGAGACAGTTCCGGACAGCCATTTGAAATCGACATTTCGACAACACCAATTGCCGCAGTCGGAAAAGACGCTCCACTTGTGGCGGCGGTTGCACAACGTTACTCAACAGATACTGACGCTATCACAATATGTAGATACGACGATAAAGATCAACCAACACCATATAATGTTGATCATTACCGTGTTTGGAAGAAACTCCCCCAGCATCACGATTTTCACAAGATCGTAAAGGCATCAGACACCCATGCAGGTCCTATGTTGGAAGAATTTATGAACGAGAACGTCTTTATTGTCAAAGACGATCCTGGACCTGACCATTGGTTGTCAGAACCTCCAAAAGCTGTCGAAATCGTAATTAACAAAGAAATGAGCCAACCATCCTCTGCATGCGATTCAAAAACCTGCGGTTTTTGAACGCATGAGAGGTCACGTTGGCTTTGAAAGAGATGAAGAGAAATAAAATAACGCAAGGCGTGATTGCTGCCGATCGCCGGCAGTCGCCGGGAGGCTAAATTTTCACGGCAACTGCCTCTTCCTTCGAGTCAAAGCCAGATTTGAAATGCGAATGACGAAAAGATGAAAGACATGTTCCAGAACAGTCAATCAACAGAAACACGGACATGGTCTTCATCAATCGCCCTCACCCATTTCATCGTTGAAAATAGTTCAAGATTAAGAGAAGAATGAAGCCAACCAAGCACTCCAGAGTATTTTCAAACCTGCGGTTTGAAAAACTCTGAGTGCAGACGTTCGCACTCAAGAAACAAAAACAGACTTGTATCAAGCATCCGGACAAGATATGCTCCTGCCATGACAACTGTTCAAGAAATAGAAAAAGCGGTCAAACATCTACCAGAAGAGGAGCTTCATTCGTTTCGCTCCTGGTTTGAGAATTTCGACTCGCAAGCATGGGACAAACAGCTTGAGCAGGATGTTCGGAGCGGCAAGTTGGACGTCTTGGCTGATCAGGCAGTCAAAGACCTCAAGGCCAACAAATGCACTCGGCTGTAACACACCACGCAAACCCCAAATTCTGGAAATGTTATTACGGTTTGCCTCATGCCATTCAGAAACTTGCAGATGAGAATTTCGAGCTTCTCAAGAATAATCCTCACCACCCTTCCTTGCACTTCAAGAAAGTAGGCCGCTTTTGCTCCGCCCGTGTTGGGCTAAGATACCGAGTTCTCGGAGTTGAGTCGGAGCATGACATTGTATGGTTCTGGATCGGCACTCATTCGGAATACAATATTCTAATCAAATGAAGTGCGAACCAGTTCTTGCAGCGTACGCTGGAAGCCAGCGCCGCTGAAGATTGTCGTTGGGGACATAAAGATAAATGAAGAATTTACTGTTATTAAGTCTGCTAATGGTGCTATTCGGGTGCGGTAAGTCTGGTCCTTACATCAGCGTCGGCCCAGGCTCCAGCGATTTCAGAACCGTCTTGGCAGGAACCTACGCCATCAATCGCACCTCGCCACAAGATATTACAATATCAGGAGGACGCTCCAGAATTGCCGACATTGTTGTTGAGTGTAATACAGACGGTCGCTTCATCATCGCCAAACGGCAAGGACTTCGCCGTCGTTCTCCGAACGATCCCAAAGACACTTTTGAGGAACCTGACCCTAATCTATTCGATTATTGGATTCTCGACACAGTTTCTGAAATACTAGTCGGCCCTCTATCTCTTGATGAATTTAAGACAAAAAGAACTGAACTCGGAATTCAAACTTCACTGGAACTGAAAGACGTCGAATCATTCAACAAATGGAAGAAAGTCCCCAACAAGATCTCGGAGCGTACCTCGTGACCCAGGCGGTCACTCGGACGCTCAAGATTGACGTTGGGTGAACGAAAAATGAAGAATAAGTATTTCATCGCATTGCTGTTGCTATTGACATGGCATATCACTGCCGCAATCGGAGATACTGCCGATACTAACGGAATAGCTTGGAAAACACACGACATCGGCATGGCTATCGGAATTAAGTTGGCAAATGAAATAAATATTAATGATGCTCCAACCCTCATCGTTTTTGTGGAAAGGCGTGGTACAAACGATGTTGGGGATCTTATTCAATCTCGAGAGCGTTTCATACTTGAATTGAATGGGAAGCTCTATACCGGTAGAGATAATGGTGGCAAATCATCTTGCTTGTGTGCTGAACACTGCCGATTTGATCCTCCGATCACTGTCCCAACTTCAGATTATTGGCAGATACAAAGATTATATACCACTTACGGACCAATCGATCAAAATTCCAAACCACGGATAATCAAAGGAACTAACAGAATTAGACTTCACTATAAAACAGGACCCACAAACAAATACATATATTATGCAAGCGGAGAAATTCTAATTGAAAAATAATTTCACCCAACCACCTCCAGCAGGCGACTCTCAACCCGCGCAACGCGGGTCTCGATCGCCTGAGGAGTAACGTTCGCACTGAATGAAAAAACAAAACATAAAGATTTGTTGCTGCATCTTGATTGCGTGCATCGTTCCGCTTTGCTGCATAGCAATCAGCCTTACCAAAGATAGTACACGCAAAGATGCGGACTACGTTTTTTGTGGCAAAGTTGTTTCGATTTCCAAGTCAGATAAAAAGGCAGACAGTAAAATCGAGATATTGATGAAAGTTTCAATTGAATTGCTCGATCAGCACAAGGGTAAGGCCTTAACCAACAAAACCATTTCGGTGTATTACGACACTCCGAGTTCCAACTCCATCGGAAGGACTTGCCCTCCATACGTAACGGTAGAGGTTGGAAAGACGTATTTGTTTGCAGCAATTACAAATATTCTTAAGAAATTGCCAAATGAATTGTATATGCCAAGCGGTGACTTTGTAGATTCGACAAACAATTGCAAGAGTGCGAACCAACGCATGGAACATACTCGGTGACCCAGCGGTCACCTCGATGTTCATGCTGGTCGTTCGCCATGTAAGAATGAATAAGAAACTCAAAGCATATCAGGTAGTAACGCTGCTACTTGTTTTCACGGTTACCTTTTGCCTATTCAAGTGGTGGGACACAAGAAACCAAATGATACAAGCTGCTTTCGTTGCATTTGAGATCCAAACAACACAAGAGATTGTATCCGAAACCAAGTGGACTGACAGGAATCTGGACGCTGAGGCTATTTTAATGCGCCTGGAGTTTACTATGGGATATTACAAAGCTCATTCGAACACCTTGAGTCGATGTCCAATGCTCCAATTTGTCAATAACGAATACGACAGGATGATACGTGATGTGATCAAACTCTTGAAGAAGGAAACCGGACAGGACTATGGAGATGATCCAAATTCATGGATCGATCATTACCATAAAGGAATGGCGAACAAACGCTTGGAGCCTACTCGGTGACCCCGGCGGTCACCTCGTGGCTCAAGCTGGTCGTTGGTTGCAGGAGAAAACATGAATGAAACAATAGCAAAAGTAATTTCACGCAGCAGAGGATACTCATTGGAATTAGAACTCACCGATACGCACTTGATTGATAAATGGACAAAGGGGCGTCAATCAAGCGATAATCGTATTCCTCTCTCAAAACTCTCCCCGGACTTATCCTACCTTACGGCCAGATCTGAAAATGCAATCTCACGGCTAATTGGTGCAATCATTTGTTTAGCCATAGCCATTACGGTCTTTTTCTCCATTATTCAGGAGAAAGTTCCCTTGCTTTCGCCTTTCTTCTGCATCTTAAGCGTCTGGTTGCTAATCCTTGGTCTTCGCGGTTTTCATCTCACGACATGGACAATCATCAATCGTGGTAATGGAGAGAGGTTCGCATATATCGTTCATGAGGATTGTGACGAGAAAGAACGTAAGACATTTGAAGAGGCATTCACAAAGAGAATGAAAGAGAGCAACCAACCATCGGTTGCATGCGACGCTGAAACCCGCGCGCATGAACCGTGACGTTGGGCTTTGAAGAAATAATGAAAACGGAACGGAATGCGACAGCACTCGAAGCTTCGGTGTATATCCAGAGGCGTAAGATTTTCCGCATATTAGCATACGGCAATCCACTTCTCGTGCTTACGGCAAATCTCATAGCAGAACGATTTTTATCTTCAGAACATATGATGATTTTCGGTCTTGTCTCAGTAATTGGCGGCGGGATTGTCCTCATGATAACTTTCGGACTATTCTGGAGATGCCCATCCTGCGGAGAAATGTTCACACGTGGTCATAATTATGGCCAATGCGAGAACTGCAACGTCAAGTTCATTACTAATACGTTATCATCGTCGGAGCAAAGGAAAGAAGAAGCCCAACAAAACTCAGGAGGGTATTTTTCAAACCGAGGCGGTTTGAAAAAACCCTCAGAGTGACCGTTGGGCATGGAAGAAATGGGCATGAAAGGATATAATATATTCCTGGCTGGTTGTACAATGTGTCTTGTTGCCATGGCCACCAAAGACATATTTCGGCATTTCGACATTCAGGACTTGCCCGTTATAATCTCCGCGCCGATCTGGCTTGCTGGAGCGATCGGATTATACAGGGCGAAAGCATGGGCTTGGTATGCAAGCGTTCTCGGCGTCGCTATTATGTTTGTCGAAAGTGTTGCGCTGTTTGTAAGTGGATACGCACTCTTACCTGTCGCAACTGACCCAACTGACGGAATTGGTTATATGCTCATATTTGGTTTCGGCGGAGTCCTGCTCAGCTTACCCCTACTCATCGCGTTTTTCTGGAAACGCAAGAGTTTATCAAAAGAACAAACGTCTGCAGAGAGTCCGAAAGACAATTTAGAATGAAATAGCCCAACAAATCATTCGAGCGCGACTCGTGAACCCAGCGGTTCACTCGCCGCTCAATGATGGCGTTAGGTGCAGGAAAAACAAGGAGAGATAATGCGATTCAGGAATTATTGTTTAATTGTCACGGTTTTGGTGTGTTGCCTTTGCCATCTCCCATGCTTTGCAGACGATACAAAACTAACGGAAGACTTGAAGGCAACACGAGAACTAACAGACAAGATCATTAAATGGTCAATTGCAGGTAAAATTGACGAAATATGGAGTGTCTGTTCCGAACGGAAAATAAAAGAGCTCGTCAAGACACATGGGGACGAATCTAAGGCAAAAGACTTCCTAAAGAACCAATACTCCAAAATGAAAGCACACCACTGGAAAATCGTTAAAGACAATTACGAAAAGCTAAACGACAGCCTGATGATAACTTTACAGTTGTTTGAAACGGAAAACGACAAATCAACTCAAGTGAAGCAGTTTTGTTTCGTCAGAGAATCAGGCACCTGGAAATGGATATACTAAGACGCACCTAACACTTCGCTGAAGAGTATTTTCAAACCGCGGCGGTTTGAAAAACTCTTAGCGATGACGTTCGCCTAGAGAAAAAATGAAAGAAAAGATTTCAAGAACATCACTCGTGATAGCAGTCATAGTAGTCCTCTACTTTGCGCTTCTTGGTTCAGGCAGTCCTGGATCCATGGTCATCGGATATACCATCGGTGCCGTTCTTGCAGTACCGTCAATCATTTTGGGGCCATGGGAATTACGAGTCTCAGGAATCCTAGGGCTTGGCATCGCGGTATTCTTGGCATTTCACGACCATGATTCAGAACAGAGAGTGCGTAGTATGATTCGTCAACAGATTCAGGAAAAACAGAATAAAGACATGAAAGATGATCAGGCGAACCACGTGCAGCAGGGTATTCGGTGAACCGCGGCGGTTCACCTCAACCCTGAGCACAGGCGTTGGAATCAAAAAAGGATATACGGAATGAAAAGAGGAATATTCACTGATCTTGGTTCATGGACAACCAACCGGTTGCTGATCGATTTACGAAGGCAATTTGCATACTCGGTCGGAGTATCCCTCCTGATGATTGCTCCATTTTCCGCTATGGTGATTATGCCGACTGATCAAGTTCCTCATGGAATGACAGCCTCTGGGCTGATTCTCCTCTTTGCACTTGAGATCTGCACGTGGTTTAGCTTCATCCGTACATGGCGAGAATTGAAACGGAGAATGCCAGAAGAAAAAGGATTCCAACCATGCCTCGGAGGTTACGGCTCGAAGCTCGCCGAACCTCAAGGCTGACGTTCGATTCATGGAGGAAAAGACGAAAACAGATATAAGAGATTGTCACTGGCTCGGTTGGTTCTCTATCTCGATCGCTATCCTAACATTAAGTTGTGGCGTTATCTTGAAGGCATTTCCGGACATGATGCGCATTGGCTCCAGGCTTGAACCAGTTAGCATGCCAGTCCAATTAATCGGAAGAGTTGTAGGTCCAATGGCTACGCTCCTTGTTGCAATTTATTCGCTCACAA
>MHBM01000170.1:138-263 GCA_001804885.1 Lentisphaerae bacterium RIFOXYA12_FULL_48_11 | reverse complement strand
TGCAGGTGTTCGCGGGGACGAACAATCTTAACGGCGTTCTTGATGTAAAAGTAACCAAGGCCGGAAAAGATACGACACTTGGAAAAGTGCAGTCTTTGATAATTCAGGCGGAACAAACCAAAATC
>MHBM01000170.1:0-131 GCA_001804885.1 Lentisphaerae bacterium RIFOXYA12_FULL_48_11 | reverse complement strand
TGCGAATCATAGATACGTATGTTAAATGGTACACGCCGACTATCTTAATGATAGCGGCAATAGTGTGGTTCTTTACCGGTGAGATCAACAGGTCCATCACCATACTTGTTATATCCTGCCCATGTGCATTG
>MHBM01000169.1:3683-9819 GCA_001804885.1 Lentisphaerae bacterium RIFOXYA12_FULL_48_11 | reverse complement strand
TGCTGTTGCTTCGGTGGTGGTCGCTGAAATAGAGGGTACACCTGATGTTGTGGTTATGCCTCCTGAGCAGGCTGATGACGGGTCCATGATGCTTCTTCCCAGTGATGCGGAAATTCACGGTGAGGCAAAGGTTCAGCACAGCCATGGCAAAGAGAATATTGGTTTCTGGACAAGTTCGGAGTGTTTCGTGACTTGGAAGTTCAAAGTTACAAAGCCGGGAAAGTTTGATGTGTTGATTTCCAGTTCCTGTGAGGGTAAAGGCGGTAGTGAATACACGGTGAGCGTGGGCCAGGAAAGCATCAAGGATGTGGTTGAAGGTACCGGCGACTGGAACAAGTTTAAGACCAGGAAGATTGGTGCTTTGTCAATTCCCAATGCGGGTGTTGTAGAGTTGATGGTGAAGCCGATCAACAAGAAATCATCCGGCGTCATGAACTTGCAGTCTATCAGTCTGAAGCCGGTGAAATAATTAGTGTTCTGCAGCTGAAATTCAAGTCCCGACCCTTGCAAGGTCGGGACTTCTGCTTTCTTGTTCAAGTGATATTCTATATGTGATAATATAGTTATCATTCAGAAGGTAAATCTCGTTGTCTGATTGTAGCGGTAATGTTAAATCAATTATTATCTAAATTTGAGAAGAGTCAATACAGGGGGAGTTCATGAATAAGAGAATCGCGATTGCGTTTTTATTTTCTGTTATTGCGTCGGCTTGTGTGGCGGTCGGGGCGAAAGATTATCCTGTAACGCCTGTGCCGTTTACGTCGGTGCATGTGCAGGATGAATTCTGGTTTCCGAGGATGGAAACCAATCGTACGGTGACCGTCAAGGCGGATTTTGCAAAGTGCGAAGAAACAGGGCGCATTGACAATTTTGCAAAAGCCGGCGGTCTGATAAAAGGTGAGTTTAAAGGTATTCCATTTGATGATTCGGATGTTTTCAAGGTAATCGAGGGGGCTTCTTACACTCTGGCGATGCATCCGGATCCGGAACTGGATAAGTACCTTGATGGTGTCATTGCGAAGATTGCGTCCGCCCAGGAGCCGGATGGATATATCTATACGGCCCGCAAGCTGTTTTCTCCTGATAAGATCCCGAAAATGTCCGGCAAGGAACGTTGGAGTCATGTAGCATCCAGTCATGAGCTGTACAATGTGGGGCATATGTACGAGGGCGCTGTCGCTCATTATCAGGCCACAGGAAAAAAGACATTTCTGGATGTGGCGATTAAAAATGCTGATCTGATCTGCAGGGAGTTTGCGCCGGGTAAACTCCAGATTCCGCCTGGCCACCAGGAAATTGAGATCGGTCTGTGTAAACTTTATCGCATAACCGGTGAGAGAAAATACCTGGACTTGGCGAAGTTCCTTATCGATATCAGGGGGCGTCCTGAGACGCACAAACTTTATGGGCTTTATGCGCAGGATCATAAGCCTGTGGTGGAGCAGGATGAAGCTGTAGGTCATGCTGTCCGGGCTGCATATCTGTACAGTGGAATGGCTGACGTTGCGGCGCTGACGGGCGATGAATCGTATATCAAAGCGATTGGCCGTATTTGGGAGAATATTGTTTATAAGAAACTTTACCTTACGGGTGGTATTGGTGCCCGCCATGCGGGCGAAGCATTTGGTGATAATTATGAACTCCCAAATAAGTCAGCCTACAATGAGACATGTGCGGCTATTGCGAATGGCCTGTTGAATCACAGGATGTTTCTCCTGCATGGCGATGCAAAATACCTGGATGTTCTGGAACGGATAATTTACAACGGATTCCTGTCTGGGGTTGAGTTGACGGGCGACAAGTTTTTCTATCCTAATCCACTTGCGAGTGGCAAAGGGTATAAGCGAAGTCCGTGGTTCGGTTGTGCCTGCTGTCCTGTAAATATCGTCAGGTTCATTCCATCCATTGCAGGCTATGTTTATGCGGTCAGGGATGATGATGTGTTTGTAAATCTTTTTATCGGAGGCACAGGGAATGTCCGACTTGGCAGGGAGATTGTAAAGATTACGCAACAGACCAGGTACCCATGGGATGGACAGATCAAAATAACGGTTGAACCGGAAAAAACAGCGAAGTTCAATTTGAACGTGAGAATCCCGGGTTGGGCGATAGGGAAGCCGCTTCCGGGTGATCTTTATAAATACATTGAGGAGAAAGAGGGAGCAGAAAGCCTGAAGCCGGGCATAAAGGTGAATGGAAAATACGAAAACATCAACCTGAAGAATGGTTTTGCCTGTATTGAACGAAAGTGGAAGAAGGGTGATGTCGTGGATTTGTCGCTTCCGATGGAGATCAGGCGTGTTGTCGCGAATGATGCGGTTAAGGATGATGCCGGTTTGGTTGCAATTGAGAGAGGGCCAATAGTTTACTGCATTGAAGGTGTCGACAATAAAAATGTTTTCAGTGTGATGCTGCCGGATGATGCAAGGCTTGTTGCGGAACACCGGGCCGATCTGCTTGGTGGTGTGACTGTGATTAAGGGTGGTGTGCAGATTGCTGTAAAGGATGATGGCGGAAAAATAGCCGCGCAGCCTGTTAATCTTCTGGCAATACCTTATTATGCCTGGTGTAACAGGGGGGCGACGGAAATGAACGTCTGGCTGCCAAGGACCTTGGAAAAGGCAATTCCAGTCGCGGCACCATCGATTGCTTCTGAAAGTAAGATCACGGCATCGCATGTATGGGCTCATGACAATGGTGATGCGTTGAATGACCAGGTCTGCCCCAAAAATTCATGTGACCACGATGTGTCCCGTTTTACATGGTGGGACCACAAGGGGACCACGGAATGGGTCCAGTATGATTTTGCAAAGTCTTGTAAAATTTCTTCAGCTCAAGTGTATTGGTTTGATGATACCGGCCGCGGACAGTGTCGTGTGCCTGAGAGCTGGAAAGTGCTTTATAAGCATGAAAGTTCATGGAGGCCGGTGGAAGTCACCTCAGAATATGGTGTCAAAAAGGATCAGTTCAACAAGGTGACATTTAATGCTGTTGAAACTTCCGGTTTGCGCCTGGAGGTCCAGTTACAGAAGAACTTCTCTGGTGGTATTCTTGAGTGGAATGTTGAATAGACTATGGTGTGCCACGGATGTCATTACCGGAGGATCTGACTATTCTGATTCTGTCCGTGGACGTTCTCTATGATGGGCTGTGAGTCTTGCGGAAGAGGGCGGGTGAGGTGCCTGTAATCTTTTTGAATACGCGGCTCAGATAAGCACGGTTTGGGAAGCCTGTCTTTTCTGCAACATCTTCAATAGGCAGATTTGTATTAACCAGAAGATCGGCAGCCTGTCGCGTTCTGACCTGCATAAGAAACCTTACAGGCTTGACTCCCTGGTATCGTCTGAATGCCCTTATAAAAGCAGTATAGCTCATGCCTGATTTCCTGGCTGTCTCGCGGATCGAAATGGCGGAAGTGTAATTCTGTTCAATAAAGTGCGATGCTTTCTCGATCATGGGCGAGTCATTGGTCTGCCATCGGATTTCTTTTCTACACAGTACAATGTTCAGCAGGGCGATACACATGTTGTAGGTTTTCTTCCTGTCAAGGCAGTTTGCGGTATCATTGAATAAGGCCGTTATCTTGCGGATTATGTCCAGTTCGTAACGTTCAGGTGTGAGAATAATCGGGATTTCCTGGTGTATATCAAGTCGGCTGGCCAGGCTGAAGGTTACCCAGAAATGAGGTACAGGCCTTGTTCCGACAGAATCAAAGAGCTGATGATCAGGGATAAGTACCATATGTTCTGGTGTAAGTTCTTTCTCGAAGTTCCTGAAAACCACCTTGTGCCCTTTTTTGAAATTGTAGTACAGGCGCCAAAATGGGCTTAGAGTGTTTGGGAAGTTCCACCAGTTGTTTTGTGCTACGAAACCGGCTTCGTGTAATACAAGTCCTGAATGATCAGGAAGTATACCAAGAGGGAAGAATTCCGCTCCAACTCCCGAGAAGGGTGAGCTGTAGCATCCAGCATTACGTTTCTTAAGGTTAATAAAAGACACAAAATGGATAGTACGGGATATAGACAAATCTCGTCAATTCCTTAGAATTTCAAAAAAGTAATCATTGTAATTGAGATGCATAACACATATGGGAGGGTAAAATGCGAGACATGCGAATGTTTAATATAATCCTGTCCTTTATAATGATTGGGTTGCTGGATTCGACGGTTGCCGAGAATCTGTCTTATGCACCACCACAATCTGATGCGATTAAACGATGGCAGGATATGCGTTTTGGAATGTTCATCCACTGGGGACCCGTGAGTCTTACCGGTCATGAAATAGGCTGGGCGCGCGGATCGCAAACTCCTGCAGAGGAGTACGACAACCTTTATAAGAAGTTCAACCCTGAAAAGTTTAATGCTGAAGAATGGGTGAAGGTAGCCAAGGATGCCGGGATGAAGTACATGGTGCTGACCACCAAGCATCATGATGGGTTTTGTCTCTGGGATACAAAGCAGACAGATTACAACATCATGAATTCGCCTTTTAAACGTGATGTAGTAAAGGAGCTTTCAGAGGCTTGCAAGAAGCAGGGTATAGCATTTGGAGCCTATTATTCTACTTGCGATTGGTATCATCCTGACTTTCCGCTCACGAGCCCGGGAGGCAAGACCAAGCGCGAGAAGTCAGATCTTGATTCCTACAACCGTTACCTGCTGGCCCAGATCAAGGAACTGATTACCAATTATGGGCCTCTTATCACCATTTGGAACGATGTGCCGCAGATGTTTAAGGGACGCGGAACCAATACTATCAACATGGTACGTGCTCTTCAGCCGGACATCCTCATTAACAACCGAACAGGTGATGGCGGGGACTATGATACACCAGAGCAGAAGATCGGGGGGTTCCAGATGAATCGCCCCTGGGAAACCTGCATGACGATCTGCAGGCAGTGGGCTTGGAAACCAGACGATACAATGAAGACTCTAAAGGAGTGCATGCAGACGCTTGTTCGAACAGCCGGAGGCGATGGCAATCTCCTCTTTAATGTTGGTCCGACCGCGGAGGGAATTATCGAACAGAGACAGGTTGAACGGCTGAAGGAGATGGGGCAGTGGTTGGAAAAATACGGCCAGAGTATTTATTGTACAAGAGGTGGTCCTTTCAAGCCCGCGGCGTGGGGCGTCAGCACTCGGAAGGATAAACAGATTTTTGTACATGTATTCAGCTGGCCGGAAGAGGGTACGCTGGAGCTTCCTTCCATACCTGCCAAGATTCTTTCGGCCAAGACTTTGACCGGTGGGACTGTTGATTTCAAACAGGATGACAAAGGTATCTTTCTCAATGTTCCTGCTTCCTGTCGGGACGAAATAGACACCCTGGTTGTGCTTGATCTTGAAGTTTCTGCTATGGGTCTTGAGCCGGTCAATGCCGGATCCACAAGCCTTTCAATTACATTCGGCGGGAAGGCGAAGGCATCCAATGTTTATCAAAAGAACGATGCTTATGGACCGGGCAAGGCAATTGACGACGATGACCATTCCCGCTGGGCAACTGATGGAGGAACAAAACAGGCATGGCTGGAAGTTGACATGGGAACGCCGAAGGAATTCTCAAAGGTTCTGATCAAGGAATGGGTTGATGACAAGGGCAGCAGGTCGAAATCTTTCGAACTTCAGTACAAGGCCGGTGAGGAGTGGAAAACGATTCTGAAAGGTGACAAAATAGGCAAAAATTTCAGAAAAGCGTTTCCGGGAGTAACGGCGCAGGTCGTGCGCGTTAACATACTGGAAGCCTCGGAGGGTCCAACAATAGAAGAGTTTCAGCTTATGAGGTAAAAAGTGAATGTGGATGCCCGTGGAGGATTTATTTTGCCTTAATGATTCGCACGGCAATAACGCGGTAGGAGAGTATGGCGGCCACAGTGCCGATGAGTGTAATAAAGACGAATGCAACGGCTCGCCGGAATACATGGTCCACAACCTCTGAGCCGGCTAACTTTGCGTGAACAATAGCGGCTTCTGTCTGAGGCAGTATCTTTTGATCAAGTGAATTGACGAGAGTATTCATTTCTCTGACAGTGATGGCAATCTGGGTTGCAGATGTGCCGTATTCCGTCACATCAAAAGGCTTGGCAACGGAGGTATTGGTTGTGGCCGGTACGGAGTCCTTGTCAAAACGGGAGACAAAG
>MHBM01000169.1:0-3670 GCA_001804885.1 Lentisphaerae bacterium RIFOXYA12_FULL_48_11 | reverse complement strand
GAACTGTATCATTAACGGAATTAGCGGCATCACCACCCGCCTCGAGGGCGCTGCGAAATTCAGCCAGCAGGGCTCGTAGTTTGGGTTCATTGGCATCCAGATCCTTGACAATGGCAGCACGTTCCTCGCTGATCTTTTTGGGTAACCCTTCAGCAGCTATACTCAAGCGGTCGGCAACTGTAAGCAGGTCCCTTATTTCCGGCATTGCAAGGAATTTCGAAAGCGCAAGGCTCAACTGCCAGTCGAGTAATCGAGGCATCCTTTGAAACTGGTACATAGCGCGTTCGGCTGTATATCGCGACATCTCAATCTCTCGCGCTGCCGGATCCAGTCCGGCAAACGGGTCAATAAACAACAGGCCGAAAATACTACCGGGGGCTTCGGACTTATTCTCCTTAGCCCGTCTCGGCTTATACATGTTCTGCAGGCGGACAAAAGACAAATAACGCTGATCAGGATTCTCCACCCGCCACTGATCAATAGACTTTTTTAGTTCGTCCTGCTGTTTTGGATCCAGGATCCGCTTAACAAGTTGCCATGCTTCCTCCTCTGCCTTCTTGTATTTCTCAACTATTCCCCTGGCTTCTTCGCCGTATACTTTTGGAACAAGATAGTCTTCGAATGATGAACGCGTAAGAGTGACCAACACTGCCATGTCCATAATACCTTCGAGCGGGTTGGGATTGCTCGCGATAGAAATTGCGGCATTTGCCTGTGAAACTTTCATTGCCAGCGGCCTGATGCGATCTTTTGGGGTTTTGGCTTTGGCTACCAGATCATCGGCAACCTCACCTGCCATGCTGCTGAACTCGTCTGCAAAACGCATCAGTTCCAGTTGAAGGTTATATGCCGTACGGGTTGATATTTCTCCCTTTTGCTTGCCAGATAAGAAACGAGCACAACCAGAAGACATCACCAGAATAACAATCAGGACGAACACAGACACTCTCATAAATGACTGTTTGCTGCTATTTGACAAGGGCCTTCGTTGAATAAACATATGTTTCACATAGTAATCCTCCAGTGCAGCTCTTTCAACAGAATATGGTGTTTGTTTGCCCGAAGCAGTAGTTCATCTGCGGTTGCATATGGTTTCTTAACCAACCTCCGCGATGTTTTATCCTGTTAACAAGAGGGCTTTACTGAGGTCAATTCTCAGTGGCCGGTAGTATCGAATCTCAGTACTGTGCCATGGAACGAACTTCCGTTATGGTAAGGCGCAAAATAGATATAGCGTCCGTCAAAGGCATCTCCTTTGTAGCCGCGAGTCTTCAAGCTGTCTGTGTTACCTGCATCGTACGCGCTCCAGCTGGACGTGGTCTTGAAATCCCCCGTGCTGTCGTGTCTCAACACGGTTCCGTGAAATTCCCTTTCGTCGCAGCTGTAGGGCACGAAATAAAGAAAACGTTTATCAAATGCCGCACCGACATAGCCCCTGGTTGTCAGTCCGTCGGTTGTTCCTGCGTCATAGGCTGTCCAGCTGGCTGTAGCCTTGAAATCCCCCTTTGTGTCATATCGTAGCACGTGACAATGACGGGAGTCGTCGGCGCGAAATGGAATAAAAAATACATAACGCCCTTCGAAGACCGCCATCTTGTAACCTTTTGTGTTCAATCCGCCAGTCGAGCTGGCATTGTACGCGCTCCAGCTGGAAGCAGCTTTGAAATCTCCACGTGTGTTGTATCTCAATACCCGGCCGTGGAAGGACTTGCCATCGTGAAATGGAACGAAGTAGACATATTGGCCGTCAAAGGTCAGTCCATAATAGCCCTGAGTATTCAATCCGTCTGTCGAACCGGCATTGTAACCGCTCCAACTTGATGCTTTCTTGAATTCTCCCTTTGTGTCATATCGCAGTACGCGACCGTGACCAAATGGAGTATATCCGAAGGGGGAGAAATAGAGATATCGTCCGTCATATACTCCACCCACGTAACCCTTGGTATGCAGACCGTCAGTAAATCCGGCGTCATAAGCGCTCCAGCTGGACGCGGTTTTAAAGTCGCCCTTTGGGTCGAAACGCAATACCCGTCCGTGACGAAACTTGCTGGTACTGAATGGAACATAATAGACATATTGCCCGTCGTACACTCCCCCTGCATAACCAATGGTCGTCAAACCGTCGATTGAACTGGCGTCATAAGCGCTATAACTGGAAGCAGCCTTGAAGTCACCCTTTGTGTCGTATCTCAGCATGCGCCCGTGAAATTCGAATTCGCGGCAGGGAACAAAATAGACATATCGTCCGTCGAACACTTCCCCGAAATACCCCTTGGTGCTCAATCCATCAATGGAGCCGGCGTTGAAGGTTGACCACGCCGATGCTTTCTTGAAGGTGCTACCGTCGTTCAGTGAATTGGCGGGAACAACATCAGCTCGTAACGGGGCTGTTGCAAGTATTCCGGCGATTAAGGCCATTCTGCCTAATATTTTACTTTTTTCCATGCTCGTTCCTCCTTTTTTACAAGAGTTATCTTTGAAGAAAGCCATAGTCAAGACTGATTCCTTTTTTCGTAAATATGGTTTTTATGTCGGGTTAGGTCTGTAAATTTTTTGCGATATTCCGCGGGTGTATACTTGTTATATTTGCGGAATACAGTGGCAAAATACTGGCTGGTGGAGAAACCACATTCGAATGCTATCTCGGTTATATTCATTTCCTTCCGTGTACGGAGAAGTTCGGCGGCTTTTTCTGCGCGAGCATGGCTTAGGTATTCCATCGGTGTACAGTTTGTAAGTTCCCTACAGTAATGTACAAATCGGGTAATGCCAAGTCCACAGGTGTCGGCCATTGATTCCAACGTCCACTGCTCGGAAACATTCGCCGGCAGGGCGGAAAGGAAAAGTTCAGTGGATCTACGTGCGCTTGTGAGTGATTTGGATAATGTGATTTTTTGTGTTCTGAACAATTCAAGCATCAGCAATAAAAGCTCGTTTATATAAACCGCGAGACGAGAGATGCCGGTTTCTTTTTCATATGATTCGATAGTGTTGGCAATTTGTCTAAAGCAACGCTGTATTTCGGGAGAAGCTTTCCAGACCGGTTGCTCATTCTGGCTGAGAAAACGGGTAAGTTCGGTCATGTCGGCTGCTGAAAGTACCAGCCACTTTGGCCAGTTCCACGCCTGGTGAGGATGGCGGATGCCGACATCGAGTATTATCCAGTGAAGACGGCCGACGCCGATATTAGGAAGCCCGATTTTGTGGGGTTGCCATGGGCGGGTAATTGTAATGTTGCCAGGTTGGAGCCTGTATTTCGAATTCTCCAGCGCAAAATCAATAGTACCTGTTTCAAGTAAAGTGAGTTCAATTCCTTCATTCCTATGCCACTCAAGGCCCCAGTCCTGAGGTTGCTTTGCGTTCCAGTATCCAACACTCCTCAGACCTTCGAGTTGTTTTCCGACTAACCGGGTTCCGGGATAAGTTCCGCGGGAAAGTGCCTTAAGCTCGACTTTATCTTTTCTAACAGCTGCTGAGAGTGGATCACAGGAATCAGCGTGATAGGTTCTGCCGTCTTCTTTGTAAATTGGGACGCAACTGTCTTTCATGTCTGCCTAAGTATATGACGCAATATACCTGAGAAAAGATAAATGTTCAAAATCCTTCACTGAATGGGATGGAAAGAATGTGCTTACAGAAAAGGTTACTATTACCCCAGAATTAAATAAGG
>MHBM01000168.1:4578-9853 GCA_001804885.1 Lentisphaerae bacterium RIFOXYA12_FULL_48_11 | reverse complement strand
AAAATTATATCCGGCCGGCGTACCGGTCGAATTGGTAGCGGGTGTCGACTGCCCGCTGATGTTTTTTCCCAATTGCTCCATCTGGTTGCGAAACTCGCCCCAGTCGATATTTGTTGCGCTGTTGTCTGCCATATGTTTGGAATTAAGTGTTCGCTTTTTTGATATCCGTAATTTTTCCAGTCTTCAAATCGAAGCTGTATTCTTTGGCGGGATCAAGACCGTATTTGTGAAATCGTCCGATAATGAAAGCCTGCTTCTGCGACTCCAGGGCCTGCGCTGTCAGCGTGTGCTGATGGATCATTTCCTGTCTTTTTCTGATCTCTTCAAGATCTGTTTTGTCCAATTTTTTCTTGAACATAAAATTTAAATTTATTTTTTATTATTAATTGTTCGACCTTTTATTTTTAATAAATATCGTCGTACCAGGCCACTCCATGCCAACTGTAGCCGTTATAAATCATCAGTCTGCCGCCGGATCCCATATCGCCCGGATATTTTTCCCAATACATTTGTCCTTCTACGGGATCGTCGGGCTTCTCGCTTCCGATGCGCATTGACGTGCGAACATCGACGAAACCTCCGCCAACCGCATTATTTCCATAAAGCCGCATGATGTCGTTTCCACTGGAAGCTTTGAAAAAAATCCTGTCATTGGATGTCGTATCGATGCAAAGCGGACGGTTTCCCGAAGTGTCGATCCATATCCGCGCGTATCCGTTATCTCCGTCGTCAAGCATCAGTCCGTGACCCGGACCGGCCTGCAGACCGTAGGTGGAAACACCGTTGACCTGGCGCAGATAACCGATTCTTATTCCGCCGTACGGAGTGGCCAGATATCCGCTTGAAGTCAGACTGATTGTTCCGGCCGTAATCTTGTCGGCGCAGACATTGGCGATTTTGGCATTGTCGATGGCCAGATTGGCGATCTTGGCGTTGGTAACGGCCAAATCCTGAATCTTAGCAGCGCTCACCGCCATATTCTCGATGTTGGCGTTTTGCACTTCCGCCAGTCCAATTTTAGCCGAGGTTATTTGTCCGTTTCCAATTTTGGCATTGATAATCGCGCCATCGACAATTTTAGCCGAACTGATGATGGCGTTTCCCAGATGCGCGTTCTGAATGACTCCAGTGCCGATATGCGCGCTGATAATTACCGCCGTGTCAATTTGAGCCGACAATGTAACCACGGCTTCGGATTGGATAAGCTTGGAAGCGTTGACCGCTCCGTTTTTTATTTTGGCCGTGGCCACAGCCGCGTCGGCCAGTTTCTGTTCGGTAACCGACAAGGCGTCCAGATGCTGGCTGAGTACGGCGCCGTCGATAATCTTGTCCGAATCCACCGACTCGTCCGCCAACGCCGTCGTATCGACCGCTCCCGCTTTTATCTGTAACGAATCAATGGATGAAGGAGCGAGCAATGACGAGTTGTCTCCGTCATGAGTATGCGGCGGAATTTCCGGAAAAGGTTGGTCGTCCACCTGCTGGTTGCCGAATATTTTTTGTAAAAAATCATTCATGATTTTATAAAATACCTATCGGCTCGAAATAGGTGCTGGCCGCCACAATCTCGGGCGTGTCGTTTCCCGACGGATGAAGATCGAAAGCCAGCTCGAATGTTTCGCCTTTGCCTTTTTCCTCGTCTTCTTCGTCGCCGGTCTCGATGGTGAAAACCGTTTTGGTATTTCCTTCTTTATCGAAACAATCCGCGCCGTCTTCCAGATACGCTTGTTTCCAATCTCCCTGCTCATTGATGCGATAATATGTTTTTATCCAGCACTGAGCGGGAATGGGTCTGGTCAAAAGCTTTATATGCCGGAATCCTTTTTGCAGTTCCGGTTCGCCCGCGTCAAAGACCAATCCTTCATATCGGGCATCGGTTTTGTTTTCGGTATCAACCGTATCCACACCGCACACCGAGCCGTCTTTCCATGACAGAAAAACCTGATCCGCATACATCGTTACCGCGCCTATTTCCACGCCGATCATTTTTCCATGGGACGGAATATATTCCAGATTCAAGGAATACGGTTCATTCTTGCTCAACCGTCCGTATGAATACAGCCCACATTTGTCCGAGCCTGTTACTCCGAAAAGGGCGATGCCTTTCTGGTTGGCCGTCGCTCCGGGGTTGACCCATCCGCCGCCGGGAAACGCTTTAAAGCGCATGATGTTCACCGTGTCCCAGTAGTAGAGTCCGCCGCTGATACCCGCCTGGATGATGATAAAATCGGTCTGGATTACGGCATTGATTCCTTTTTCGGCGATCATTCGTCTCAGAATCCACGAAGGCTCCTGCTTGTCCCACGTCCAGAGCCAGCCTTCTTCGATTTTGTCGCCTTTAGTCGAACCGATAATCGCCAACTGATCCTGTGACAGAATGGTTTTGGTGCGATTACCGGTGATGATATCGAGCGCCTGATTATTGAAATTTCCTTCGTAATCGATAAGCGCGATATACCGTCCGTCGCAAATCTGCAAAACTCCGACCGCCATAGTCATCGTGTGCCACAGAGGATCGCCGTTCAGATTTCCCACCGTCTGGATATCCGTGCTCCAATTTCCGGCCAGCGGGATGCGTTTCAGTTTAGTCTCGGTCGCCCAGTAGAGATAAGGAACATAACTTCCGGAACCATTACTGTTGGTGTATTCGTCCGCGCCGCTTATTCTTCCGTCGGGATCGGTGTAAGCCAAAACCCAGTCAGAAGTCAGAGAATCTTTTTTATAAATTTTTCCGGTATTCCCGAAGCCGTACAATTTTCCGTTGGAAGCCGGGACGAAAAATAAAATGAGATCGGTAACGACATCTCCCGAGTCTTTCTTGAGCGCCTGATTGCACTTCATGGTATCCGCGCCGTTTCGGATATCAAGGCCGTGGCCGAAACGAAACGCACCGGCGACGCCCTTATAAGCATCGTCCGCGATGCCGCCGCGAAAACCTTTCAGTCTGTATGCGTTCAGTCCCATAGTTTATTGGTTAAAATCTTCCGGATTACAATTGCGATACAGGAAGCGCGAGCTCGTCGCCTGTCCGACGTATCCAGCTTCCCCGATTTCCTCGTCCTGCCGATCTTTTATCTGCTGAAGAATGGCGGTGGCCTCCATGATCTGCTTGTCGGCTTCTCCGCTCCGGTTCGGTTCTTTTTTGAGGCAGATGCCGAGCGCCAGTTTCACGATCGCCTCATCCATCTCTTCCGGCGTAACCGGTTCGTCGGTATCATTGACCAGCGGAATAAGTCGCCGGCGATAATAGATATCGATAATTTTTCCGTCTTCCACGGGTGTCGGTTTGATCAGATATTGATCGCCTATGAGACAACACACGAATTCCCACAAATGATTGCCGCTTTGATAGTTCTCGATGCTCGTTTTCACATATTCCTGGCCGTCTATTTTCAGAAACATCAATCCGCCCGGTTTGTAATCGAAAGGCAGAAAATATGCCTCGACATCTTTTTCGGTCAGCTGGGTCGAATGATGGTTGATAAAATTCCATCTGGTGAAAGTGCAAGCGCGAACGATTGATTTATTGATCCATCTTTTTTTGTCCGTCTCACTCCAAAATCCGGTCGCCTTGGCTGCCGACATGCGTGCGTTGAGATCCTGTAGAAATTCTTGTAATTGCATAATGTTAAGGAATAAGTTGGCCGATGGTCCGGTAACGTTTTACATATTCCAGCAGATTGTCACCCGGACAATCGGTCGCGTCCGGCACTTCCCGGTGTCCGAGTACCCGCTCTTTCGGAATGCCGCGTTCTTTTCTTATTTTGTCGAGCAGTTCCTGAAGCGTGGCCAATTGCTCGGGAGCAGGTTGTTCATTTCCGCTGGTCGGATGAAAATTTCCGCACACCGCGATACCGATCGAGCGATAGTTCATCTTTTCGGTGTCGGCATGCGCGCCGATTTTGTTTTCCGGTCGGCCCGGAATATGCGTTCCGAGACCGTCCATCGCTCCTGCGATCCAGTGATGATAAGCGATATCTCCCCAGCCGATGCCGATATGATTATTTCTGATGGTGGAAAAACGGGTCGAGTCTCTCGGCGTTGCCGTATGATGCACGATTATATATTCCGGATAGTTGGCCTTGTCGTATTTTGGCGCGTCTTTTTTCGTCCAGCGGAAAGTGCGAAGCGTATCCCATACCACTACCAGCCTGGCGGCGAATTCCCCGTTGTTTTTCACATAATCCCAAGGCAATTTGTATTGCCCGCCCCAGGAAGAATAATTTTCCAGCACCAGTCCCAAATTGCTTGATGTCGTCCAGCCTTCCCGATCGACAATTTCCTGAATAATTTCTTTGAGGTCGGGCGATTCATAGACGCTGTTGGCCGACCAATGGATTCCCACGAACGTACCATTGACTGTTTCGCCGATCGTCCATTCGACCTGAGCCTTGGTTTTGTTTCTTGTCGACGGCCGATTTGAACCACTTCCGGTGAACGGTTGCGCATTGTCTTCCGCGAATCCTTTTATAAGAAGATTGGGAAAGCGGTTGTTTTGATCCGCTTGAGTGAGTAAAAGATAAGCGCCGATAATATTGGCGTAACGGGGAATATTCAAAGCGCTGAATATGAAGCCGCCTTCATTTACCGCTATGCCGTCATGGCCAAGCGCAATAACGTTTCCGGTCGGATCGGATTGCCAGGCAATTTTATCGGTTTCCACGCCGTCACGATCCGTGCCGGCAATCGTACCAATACTGACATTCAGCACAGTCGTATATAAAATTTCCAGCTCCGCTCCGTAGTCATTTCCTTTACTGAGGTCATAACACGTCTCGGCCTGATTTACTGCTGAACCGTTATCTTCTATCGTCAACGCCAGAGAATTGCCCGCTTTCCAACCGGCTTGCGCCACGATTTCTTCGATCAGAAGCTTAAGATTCGGTGTCTGCGTCCATTCGTGAACTTCCCATTTTTTGACGATGTGCCAAGGAACACTGTTTACGGTTTTTATCCGTTGGCTCGGCCGGGAAGTTTGCGTGAACGGTTTCGTATCGGCTTCTTTTATTCCTTTTATAACCAGCTTCACATCTGGATCCGCCGAATCGGTGACCGCCGGACGAATTCTGAGTCGCGCCAAAACTATTTTTGAATTTCTCGGAATGTCGATGTGTCTGAAACGAAATGCGCCGGAGTATACCGAACCGCTTACGTTCCCGAAAGAAATTACGTTTCCGGCATTGCCGATACCGTTCCATGTCGCCGCGTCTTGCTCGCGTCCATCATCAATCGTTTCCGCTACCGAGGCAATAATTTTGGCAATATAATTCATCGA
>MHBM01000168.1:0-4537 GCA_001804885.1 Lentisphaerae bacterium RIFOXYA12_FULL_48_11 | reverse complement strand
ACTCCAATCGGTCGGACTGTCTGTCGGAAAACTGATCGGCAGCGCTCCGTAAGCTTGCATAATGGCATAACCCAAATAAGGCGTACCGGTCAGTCCGTTATCCATTCCGAGAAAAGTGGCCAATGTATCGGCAGCTGGAATCGCAGCGGCAACCAATGACGCCGTATCTTGTCCTATTAACGTGAGCCAATAAAGTTTTCCGCCTTTCAGAGTGAGATCAACTACCAGTTCTTTGAGACCAATCGTATTGACGGCAACTTCGCCTGCATCAAATATAAGTGCACTCGGATAGACGCTTCCGTCCCCTTTATCTTCATAAACGCCAAGACGAACACGCGGAGTGGTGCCGGTGGCCGCCGTACTGACGCGAATCGCGATTCGGTCGAACTTCATCGTTTTGGGAACGAAGAATG
Source organism: Lentisphaerae bacterium RIFOXYA12_FULL_48_11 (assembly GCA_001804885.1). Classification (GTDB taxonomy): domain Bacteria; phylum Verrucomicrobiota; class Kiritimatiellia; order UBA8416; family YA12-FULL-48-11; genus YA12-FULL-48-11. The sequence goes on along the minus strand of MHBM01000168.1, from coordinate 4,124 downwards.
GAAAAGCGCGCAGGGAATTAGCTGAAGTTAATGCTTGCGTTGTAACTGCACCACCCGTAAGAAACGACCCGAAATATCTGCCCGCCTTTTTTATTCGGAGAAATGAGAAATCTCCATTTTGTGGAATGAACTCAGCCATAAATAATTATTGTTCGACGATAATTTCCACTTTGTCACCGCTTACCTCGGCGTCTGCGTATACCTTATTGGCATTACTGATGCAAAGCTTCACCGCTTCGCCCGGCTCCATGGTAAACTTTCCCGCTTGAGCCTGTGTTGCAGACTCTCCAATTTTGATTGCGCCTCTGTTCGTACGTTTGGCTTTGATCACGAGATCGCACGCTTCGCCGACGGAAATATCGGGAAGCTGAATGGCCGTGCCCGCGACAGTCACCGTTGCTTCGTTCACGGAAAATTTAGATTTACTTTCTATCGCCATATCTTTTGTTTGTAATTAATAGTAATTAATCGACCCTTAATTACCGAGCACCTAAAACTTCGCTTGTTTATTTTTCGATTTTTCTTTTGTCGCTGTTTCATCTCCTGCCGACAGTCCAGCACCTTCTTCTTTGCCTTGAATCGACATTTCCCGGCGTTTCAATTCCTCTTCTTTAGATTTTAGTTCCGCTTCTCTTTCGGCTAGCGATTTCGTAACCAGCGCAGAAGTCACTTCTTTGGTGACTTCCTGATAGTCAATGCCGGCGAACGGAGAATTATCCAGAAAATCCTGTTCCTGAGGATCCACAGTTTCATAGATGCCGTTTTTAAATTCGATTGTTTTTCCCGGTCGCGTCACTGCGATTCCATTAATCACTTCCGTGACAGTGGGAATCATCACGATACTGTAATGATGTCCGTAACGCGTTGCGTAGCGCTTGGATTTCATCTTTAATTTTTCCGGCACTGATGTTTTTATCTTTGCCATACGATTTTATTGAGAATTTATTTTTTATACTTGCCGCGGGTCGACCTTTATGTCCCGCGGAAACCATCAAGGGCTTTCCACTTGGTCAGGCGAATTTGGAAAGCATGTCCGTCCGACCAAGACTTGAAGGATTATTGAAAGAACTATTTAGGAAAACTTAACAACAGCATGACGTTCCGGCTGTTCCATCTGCAGACCGCATTCTGTCAGATATTCATTGACGTTGGAATCTTCTCCCGGCGCTTGTCGGTTAGTAAGCAGTTTCGTATCACGATTGGAAAGATACCGGTATGTCAAAGCTTCCATGTCCAGACCCACCGCGCTCTTGCCATACAAATCTCCCGTAAACAAATCATGTTTCAAAATATTGAGCGTACCATGCGGAGAAACATATTTCACGATACTCAGTCCGAAAGTTTTTTCTCCCTGCAAAACCTGAAGTTTATCATGCGCAAAACTGCTGATCTTATCCAAAACATAACCGGAAGAAAGTAAATATTTTTCAGTATTTCCATGCGCGAACAACGTTCTCAGAAAGCCGTTGAAGTCATCGCGCGTCGCCACGTTCGATGAAACCTGGTTGATTCTCTGAAGAATTCCGCCGGTGAATCTTTTCGGATGAACGCCGCTCATGATCATTTCCTTTTTGCCAAACAGGAACGCTCTCTCGACATCGATCAGATGTTCAATACCTTTTTTCCTGGTCTGATAATCAAAGTCACTTTCCTTTGTCCACCCGGTGGTGTTTTTTGCAGTTTCAGTGATACCGATCGTCGTTCGGAAAATCTGACAATAATTGATGGCTTCCGCCACAGTTGTGGCTTTTATTTCCCTGATGCTGGCACCTTCTTCGTTGGCGTTTCCGATGATCCAGATAATATCGTTTTGTTGCAGCAATCCGCCGCCGAGTGACCCGTCACCCACCTGACGCTGAAGCGTCAACGTGTTAGTGTTCACGTTCGTCACAAGCATAACTTCTCCTGTCGGATTGCCTGTGCCCTGGGCCGACTTTACGCAAAGTAGGACATCCCCGATGCTGAAATACGCGCCGTTGGTCACGACCAGCGAAGCCGCTCCGCTCTGGTTGGCGGCGACTATGTCTTCTCTGGCACCGAACTTGTCTTCGAACCATTTGAATTCCGGATCGGTCGTTTCTTTTTTCTTGAGCGCGTCGCCCTGTTTAGTGACCGGATCTTTTCCGGCGTTTGTCAGAATGGCCAAAAGAGGATAGCGGGCGACATCCAGAAGCGAAATCACATCCGCTACGTCATATTTTCTCGTCGCGCCCAGATTGTCCGTTCCTCTTGCTCCGTTTGTTGGAGGCATATGTTTTTATCGTTAAATTGGTTAATTATGTAGGAGGTTCGACCTTGATTTCGGGGTTATACCCCCAAGCCTCCCAAGGGACTTTTTGACCCGCTTGTTCCGAAGATTTGTTCGAGGCGGCGTTCTTCCGCACCCTTCTCTTCGCCGTGCGAGGTCGGAGCACCCGCTCCTCTCTCGACTTGCGCTTTGGCTTTTTTGAGACGAATCTTTTCCGTATCGGTCACTTTCGTTTCTCCTTTGACTGTCCCGACAAATCCGTCAACTTTGGTGCAGGCATCTTTGAGTGATATGACCGTTCCTTTTTGCGAAGCAGTATCAATCAAGGACAATACTAATTCCCGGTATTCCGCGCTGGTCTTGAGAAGCGGATGATCTTTCTGCGCCTCTCTGATTTCCTGCGTTACGGAATCGCGCATTTGGCTCCGCGTATCATAGGTATCGCTCACGATATTTTTTACGGTCGACACCATCCATTCGGCAAATTGCTTGGGTGTCATCTTGGCCAACTCTTCGTCGGAAGGCACTTGGACACTATTATCCAAATCAGCTTTTCCGGTTTCGTCTTTTTTCTCGACTTTGGTATCGGGAGTTTTTATCTTGACCGGTTTTTTATTTTCCAAATCTTCGTACATCCGAATCACTTCCTCTCGACTTTTGCCATGCCACTTGTCTTTATTTTTGGACTCTTCGTCGTCTTCCTTTTCTTTTTCCACTTCGGCTTCATCCTCCGATTCTTCCGTTTCCTTGTTCTTTTTATTTTTCTCTTCCTCATCACCTGACTCTTCTTCTTCATTTTTCTCATCTTCTTTTTCGGCTTCCTCTTCTTTGTTTTCATCTTTTTTTGACTCATCTTCTTCATTATTTTTTTCATCATCCTCTTTGGAATTATCATCTTCTTTGTTTTCCATTTCCTTTTCCTCTTCCGAGTTAGCGTTAAGAAGCGTATCAAGCTCCTTTTTTCGATCTTTATTCATAAGCGCTGTTATAATTTAAATTTTTTATTTTCTAAAATTGGGCTCGACCCTATCCCAATATTATTTCGTTTTACAAACCGCCGGATCATTCTCTATTCATGACACTTGCCGCTTCATCTTTTTCCCTGATAGCGGTTTCAACCAGAGAAAGAATTTTTTCATAAGCGTTCGCATTGGCCCGATGCTGGAGATAGTCGGAAGCGATTTCTTCGGAAGTTTTTCCGGTGATTTCAAACTCCCGCAATTCCGCGTATTCAATCGCCAGTTCTTCCCTGATTTTCATTTCCAACCACTTCCAGCCCGAAGTTCTGGCCATTTCCAGCACCGCGAGTCCCGCTTCGAATTTTTCCTCATTGCTTTCCATATCGGTTTATTGAGGTTGCACATCTTGCGGTTGCCCATCGGGTGTCGGTTCAGCTGGAATATCCATCTGCGGACCGCCATAAAGTCCGCCCAATCCGCCGCCATTTTCTTCACTGGCCAGCAAATCCTGAAAAGTGGCAACCATGCTTTCGACCACATCGCGAAAACCGGACTTTCCCGATTGGTAGGCATCCTTGGCCGCGCTCACTACGCTTTCGACTTTTTTCCAATTCTCATCCGCGTCGCTGGCACTCGCCTTGTCGGGCTTCTGATTTTTAAGAGTGATTTTCTTCTCCGTTTCCTGATTCACATCTTGATTGTCAGGATTCTGATTCATATTTTCATCGACAGTTCCTTTTGCATTTGTCGGTTTATTTTCCATAAGTGTTAACTTGAATTAATAATTATTATTTGATATCGACCTTTTCAATAGTAAATTTTAATTTGTGTCCCAGATCGATTTTGGAGGACTCTTCTTGGGAAAGATAAATTGTATGCACCCGACCGTGATCTTCTTGAAGAGAGACGATGCAATC
>MHBM01000167.1:22795-41985 GCA_001804885.1 Lentisphaerae bacterium RIFOXYA12_FULL_48_11 | reverse complement strand
AACCTTGTGTTCACGTGCAGCCTCGGCGACTTTCCTTGCCTCCCAAACAGAGTGGGTCAGTGGCTTTTCACAGTAGACATGTTTGCCCATCTTGATTGCCATCATGGATGCAAAGGCATGCATATGATCGGGAGTGGCGACAACAACGGCATCAATGTCTTTCTGTTCTTCGAGCATCTTGCGGAAATCTTTATACTTCTTTGCGTCGGGAAATTTCTTGAATGTGCCTGCGGCTCGATTCCAGTCCACGTCGCACAGTGCAACAATGTTTTCGCTCATCAGGTTGTTAAGGTCGCCTGCGCCCTGGCCCCCCACGCCGATTCCTGCAATGTTCAGTTTTCTGCTGGGAGGTGTAGCTCCATTCTGTCCAAGTACATGCCCGGGCAGAACGGAAAAAGCCGTTGCGGCAATGGCTGCTCCACCCATGAATTTACGTCTGGAAATTCGATTGTTGGTGCTTTTGTTTTGCATGATTTACTCCTCTCGCTTTACTGCTGTTGATGACGCGAATTATGCCGATCTAGGGATTACGTTTGTATTACAGATTTCCCTGATGCGAATTGGACCAAGTAAATAACCTTTTAACAGGTTATATGAGGTCATGTCAACCTGTTGAATAAAAAACCTGTTCTGAATTCTGTAATGATGGACTTGTAGGTGATTAGCTTGATATGAATTCAAGATTTACGGTTGGTACTAAGTTAACCAATCAATTATGAGGAAAAATAATTATTGCGTTACAGAAGGCGGGAGGTGAACAATGAAACGACTTGTCCTGTTGGTAGCTGCTAACTTGATCTTTGTATTGTTTGCTTTTGGGAATGTTGATTGTCCTGGCGACTATGCAAAACATCTTCAAGGCACAGCTGCTGACGACGGGGGAAATATCTACTGGTCGTTTACGACGGTTCTGGTCAAGACAGACGGGCAAATGAATACCCGAGCCTCATGCTGCAGGAATGTTACTCAGACTGTACTTGAGACTGCTTTTAATCTTATGACGCAAGTTGTTTCAGCACGCCGATACAGTTAATCAGTGAGCGTGCAAGGTGGAAGGGATCTTTAACCGGCATTGCCGAAATATTGTTGATCTTTTTTCCATAACGATCAAATCGTTGGAACCATTCCCCGTAATGCGATACCGGAAAATGGCTGAATGAATAATCGTGTACCCGCTTGAACCATTCCATGCACCATGGTTCCCTTGTGATCGAATACGACAGCAATAGTGCGTACAAGGCCTCAGTATGCGGCCACCAGATTTTTGTGTTCCATTTATCCGCCCAGAACGATCCTTCAGCATCACGTGCGAGAAGTATCCCGCCATGCTCGGCATCCCACCCGAGCTCGATATTCCACCGGATACAATCAACAGCCTGCCTTATGCGTTCCTGATTGTGGGTCTGCCGGTAGATATGGATCATGAACCACATTGCCTCGATTGCGTGTCCGGGCACAATCGTTCGCCCAGGCGGGGTGTCAAATAATGTATTGTCGAGTTTAACGAACTCGTAGAGCCGTTTTCGTTCCGGCCTGCGAAAGACAGTCATGACCTGGTCAGCGTGATCGAGGCCGGCCTGGATTATCTGGCGATCGTTCAAGTACTGGCCCAGCTCGTGGAAAATCATTCCAAAAATCATTGAAATTCCATGCGCCTTGGCACCTGGCGGGATTGGCAACGGTTCTGTCGGATAAGATCCGGGGTGGGATAATCGCTCACGCACATTGGTGTAAGTTTCGCGGGCAAGCCGAATAGCCTCCTGGTTCCCGTTTGCTTTCGCCAACTCGGTAAATCCGTTGATGGCAAAACCGTCCGCGTAGATGCTGGTGGCGCCTTTTAGCGGCTTTCCATCCTTGCTTACCGAAAATATCCAGTGTCCATGCTCGTCCCTGCCATACTTCCGGGCAAATTCAAAGATGTGTTGTGCAATATCGAGCCATTCTTTCCTGCGCTCTATTTTGTTGTAAAGTGCGGAAAATGTCCAAATAGCCCTCAATTGTGACCACATGTATTTGTCCTGGCTCAAGACTTTGCCCTCATCTGACAGACATGTGCAGATGCCGCCATTTTCCCAATCAATGCCATGTTTCATCCAGAACGGTACCACACTTTCGAGGAGTTCCGAACGATATTGATCAAGGAGCGCAGTGAAATTATGGCTGTGTTTAGCGTTGTTTCGCTTTTTAGAAGACCCGGAATTCAAGCATGACCTTGTCAGTACCGCCAGAGTTGCACCACCGGCAGCGGTGAATGAAGATTTTAAGAAACAGCGGCGCGTATACATTGCGAGGTTTCTCCTATAAGAGCTTCATTTCTGCTCAACAAGTATCAGTTTCATCGCCACGTCTTTGTCAATTGAAGGCAGGGCATAACTCACCGCCTTGTCCGTTGACTGGGCCGTTGACGTTGCTGTCACATTGCCGCTTCGCGTGTCCCAGAGCTCAATCCGGTAATTTCCATCTTTCTTGACCGGAATTGTAATTCGCGCATCCTTAATTCCGGGTGGTACCTTGCCCTGGTGACCGGCCTCCAGCCAATTGTAGTACCTGTTCTGGATCCACACCAGGCTCTTGCCGTCGGATTGCAGGCAAAAACCACGCAGGTCTGCGTGTGAAACTTCTGGTTTCGTCATTTCCCAGTGTAGCTTGGTGAGTGATTCGCCGGCCAGGTAGTTGCGAATAGCAGAGGCGTGGCACATCTGGTTTCTTTGAACGATAAACGCTCCCATCCATTCGGTCCCGCCCACGGCGTTCTTGAGGAAAAGACTTATCCAAAGATGATTGTGGAACGAAATTGCCTCCGGAAAAGTCCATCGTTCGCCTGTCAGGTAGTATAGTGCACGCTTCGGTCCGTAGGAATCGGCCGGTTTTGTCCACTCGACCATACCTCCTTCGGGATTAATCAGCGGGCAATTGAACTTCCCATATTTTTGATCGAGCTCCAGGCTCAACGTAACCGCATCCACATCGCGGTGGAAATACCAGTCGGGGATGATGATTGCGTCACCGCCGTCCGCAATTGAGCGCGGTCCTTCACACATGATGTGCGGATGCTGGTAAACATCGATCGTTCTGACATAATTTTGCAGTTCCTTGATCCATGAGCGAACCATCAAGTGCGAGAAACCGGAACCCGCCTGACCCTCATCGCCAATAGACCAAACCAGCAGGGCAGGGCTGTCACTCATCCTGCCCACGAAGTAACGCAGGTGATCCCTCTGCATCTCGAGTGCCCGTTCATTGACATAAAGTTCCGCTATGCTTCGGCACGGGCCACCCTGTGCCGCAGAGTAAGGCATCGTATCCAGTCCATAACAGGTTGACCGGCACAGGTCGTCATAACATGTTACCCAGTAAATGCCGAGTTCCTCCAGTAAACGCAACCGGTGTTCACATTTCCAGGCAACGTGCTGATCAATGTAACCACCCTGCGTGTAAAGCCGGCCGAAAAACTCCGCCAGGCAGTAATCATAGTTGGAACCGGCTTCGGCTTTGCGACGGTAATATTCGTCAAGTCGGCGCGTGGAAACGTGACGCGGGTTACCGCCGAAGATGTAATTGGCGTCCCGGAACCAGCCGCTTGGACCAATGCCGAAATACGATTCACCATTGTCGAATTCGAAGAAACGCGGATCGTTCCTGCTGACACGCAGGAAACCTTTCCGGTTGGAGGTGGTCACTTCGAATTTCTGATCGGGTGTTCGGCTTACACCGGTCTTATCCTGGGCGAGAATATGGAACTTGTGGATCCCTGTTTCCCGCGGGCGGTAATACAGACGCCAGGGATTGCACTTCCTGGGTAACAGAATTTCCTCATCTTCACCGATCGCAACCGATGTAAAATCCTGCCAGAAGAATGCTGCCACCTTCTCTGTTTTTCCGGAAGGCGTTTCCAGTACCGCCTGTACGTTGATCTGCCGTGGATCGAATGCGTTGTCATAAGCCGCAGCCAGTTCAACAGGTATTGTCAGCAGTTCGAACTGTTCCACTCGGGTTGGTAATTTGTCGCAACGTACAGCAAGCGGCCGTTCGTCTCGAGTAGGGCAAACTTCGTCGAGTTGAACACGATGTGAACCAGCCGCCTTTCCCGCGATTTCTGATGGGAAAACAAGAACCAGTTCGTCATCACGGAGAATATAAGGGGGAACTTCCATCGAACTCAGCTCTGTACCTGTAAATGCGCTTTGCTGTCCCTTTGTCAGCAAAGCATCACCTAAATGAAGTACGACAGAGAAAGCTCCTGTTGGTCCGCTGGCCAGTGTAATACCGCCACGGGAAGTCCGCTCGAAGGGGAGGGTGCGATACAGGAGAACATTTCCCAATATTCCGCCGCCGCGCGCCTGAGCTGAATCATTTACGCGTATCATCAGCAGGTTTTCACCGCCAAAATGAAGCTGTGACGTCAGGTCAATATTTACAGGTTCAGGAACACGGGCACCCCAGACATACATTTTCCTGACCAGATGCGTACCATTGAGGTAAAAATCAGCTGCATCATCCACCGCCGTACAGAAGAATCCAAGGCGATAACTCTTCATCTCTGCTGGCACATGGAACTTCAGCTTGAGCCAGGTAACCTTGTCGTTAAGTTCGGGATGGCCAAGATTCTCCCAGCGACGTCCTACGCGGATTGGTTTCCATCCTTCAGCCTTGCTCACAGTTTCGCATTCAACCTTTGCAGATTCCGCGTCCCGTTTCATATCGGCAGCACTGCGACCAAATCCTGCAACTTTATTCGTCCATGACGGGTCTTTCTCGAGATACTCCCAGTCGGTCTGTCGCAAATCCATCAGTAGTTTGTCGTTACCAAATGAAACTGCACCCGAATCGTCAGCCGCTTTAGAATGCAGGGTAATGCAACACATCAGCAACAGCACAACAATGCCGGTTGTCTTGAATGATTCTCGTGTATTCATGGTGACTCTCCTGGTTGCAAGTATGGTTATCTATCTTTGACTGATTTCTAAGTTATTTGCATGACTATAGTATGTCAATATAAAATCTATTTTTATACTATAAAATACAGGAGGTCGAAAGGGGGATACTCTGAGGGCAGTGTATGCTGCAGTCGGTCTGGAACGCTGCCTGAGTTTTCCGGGGGCAGAATTGTTTCACCGGAACAGTCGATACTGGAGTGATTCAACCGTCTTACCCTTGTACGGGTATGCTTCGGTTCCGTAATTGGTGATGATCTCCGAGCCGTCAGAAAAAGCCGTTCGGAATACGTCGGGCGAAAGCATCTCGTGCTGTTCCATGAATTCGAGCTGGAGGTTTGTCAGCTTCTCAAATTCGTCGTAGCCTTTCCTGACGAATCCGACCGATTGTTTCAATTCCTCATCTGTTGCGCACACCATATCAGTGTCGCCCATCCAATTCTTGTTGTCTGCCTTGAAGCGCGAATAGAAGTAATAGACCGGGCGGCCATTGAACTCGACCAGCTTCAGCCGTGTCTGCTGATCTTTGGCCGAAGAGTTGACAGTCTCGGTGAAAGGGTTACTGAGAATGATGCCGTTGTAAACGAGCTGCCAGATCGGAATTAAACGGTCGTGCATGGGATTCATCTTGCCGGAAAGCCCTCCGAAATAGACGTAGAGCACATAATCCAGGTTACCGCATGCGAAATCAAACGCGCCCTCCGATGAGACTCCGCCTATGTGATCTTTGCACGACTGCAGTATTCTATCGAACCAGGCCGCGCTTTCCTTGGACGTGCATGGGTGGTTTGGGTCCTGGCAGCGGGGCGGTTGCAGGATGGTGATAACGTCGATGTAGTGAAGGCCGCGAAAACCCAGATCGGCCACCTTCTGGATATCATGTGGGTAGAAACGCTCGAATGAACGCTGCGGACAGAGAGCATACGTCTGGCCGCCGCTCCAGACCGCGTTTGAGAAAGGTTTGCCATCTGCCCTTTTGACGGCCAGGTCCCAGTCCCAGCCTTCCGCGATACTGTATCCGTCCGAACTGTTGGTGTGCCCGACAATCTTGTAACCCATTCGCTTTGCCTTCTTGATGAGTGTACGGAGCTTTGCCTCTCCGCCGAGGGCCTCCTCTACCGGGAAGATCTGTGGCCAGCGGCCGTCATGTCCCTTTTGATTCCAGCCCACCAGGCAGATTTCGGCACGTTTGATTCCGGTCTTTTTGAAAGCATCCAGGATATCACCAACGCGCTCGAAGGTAACGACCGCCTTCATCGGCGGCTCGGTTTCCAGTGTCTGTTCCAGTACCGGGCTGGGTGCCGGTTTCCAACCCTGTCTGATCCGGACTTCCATGCTATTCGCGGCGTAGGCCAGTTCCGGTTGCGTCTTCATGCGTTCCTTGATTGGCTTGCAGACCCCCCGCGCGAGCTGGTAATTCCTGTATGTGCGCGCCATGCCGGAATAATCCGCATCTTTGCCGGAAAGCATGTGGTAATGGATCACGATGTCATCCGGTGGAACAAATCCTGACACCAGGAAGCGGGGTGCAATTGTATAAATGCCTTCCTTTGCCAGAACGTGCAAATCATATTCGAACCGCATGGTTGCAACGATCCCTACGAATGTTGTCCTTGGATTTTTCATGCCGAAAATCGGCATGAAATTTCTCCCGTAGAATCCACTAGGCCCGTTTATGGTACACGACCCTTTCTGAAGGCGGAAGGTGCCCATGAAACCATCCGGTGTGACGTAGTAACCATCCTCGCCGACATTCGCGCGCGCGAAATCCGGAAGGACTGAGACATGCTCAACGCCATGAGGAATTTCCTGCCGTTTAATTATTACCGTCATGATGCCTCTGGCGTCGGGTTCGACTGTAATTGTTTTCTTTTCCTCGTGCTTGTCGTTGAATATATAGGTCAACTCCACCTGGGCGGCCATTACACGGCACGCGCAAAGACACCCCAATATCCCGAGCCAGTATTTATTCATGGTATTATTTCCTTATAACCAGTTCCTTGAACAGCGCTGTAATATGGTTTCAGAATTCGATTTTTTTGTATAGAACCTATTTCATAATTTCATTTAGCCAATCCAATTTTGAGATAGGTTCTTATGAGAAAAAGATCGTAAGCATTGACTCTTTGAGACTAGGATGTATTGGGTAAGAAAGGAAAATTATATGACACTTATGGATTGGCTGAGGAAACTGGGGATAATTCGCTATGGAATTAAAAAAGGCACTTACACGAGTGCCAGGGATATGCCGGCGGAATTTCTTATGGATAATGTTTTCGATGCGAAAAAGGATCTTGTTACGAAGGAAGATTTAAAAAAAGTTACCGACTCCATAAAGGGCTCGGATTCCAGGCCGCGCAAGTAATGCTGTTTATTTGAGGCCAAGCTGGTAGAAGCAACCGCCGCGGGAAATGACGCTGAATCGTTCCTGGAGAAGGCTGATAACACGAATATCGTTTGTTATCACCAGGCTTGCTTCTAGTACAACAGGTATTCCTTTTCTCAGTTCTTTAGTGAGCATATCGATGCCTTCGTCCGCAGTTATAGCGACTGCTTCTTTTGCACCCCCGTTGAGCAGGCCCTTGCACCTGTGGTCAAAACATGATGCGGGGAATGGCGAAGGGTTGTCAACCCTGTCTGGGCATATGACCTTTGATGCGTATTCGACATTTCGTGAAAGCGGGATGATCCTGCGCTGTGTGGATTTTTTCACGAAATGTTCAAGATAAACTGGGTCGATCGACGAGATGATTATGGCGTTAGATGCGGTGTTGTCTGCAAGCTGATCGACAAGTATCCGGCAGGATGGTTTCAGGGGTGGCGCATTAAAGGCCATGATTACTGCTGCAGTTGTTAATACGCCAAGCAAGACGACCGCGAAGGTTGAAGGAATATTCTCAAACCATTTGCCGGCCATCGATACGGCGATTACCACGAGAAGGCACATGGCGGGAATATAAAAACGTGACGTTTGAAAGAAGTATAGAAGGTGAACAGCCATGACAGGAAGTGATGAAACAACGGTGAATTCGGCAAGCCGTCTAAGCGCTGAATCGTTTCCAGGCTTTGTCGGGGCTATTTGCGGGAATCTTTTGTTCAGAAGATATATCAGTAGTCCGGCTGAGACAAGCGATGAGAATGGGCTCAGGAACAGAGCTTTACAATTCAATGCGAGGTAACTGGTCGAAAAACATAATGAGCTGTAATCGAAAGGAACAGCGCACCAGTAATTATATCCGTTTCGGAAAGGTGAGCCGAATACCGTGCTGTTGTAAGCCAGGGTTGCGCAAATGAGCACTGCAGATGGGATGGAGAGGTTGGCCAGTTTGATGATGCGTCCTTCTTTCTGTGCGTGAGTCAGGCAGAGCAGAAGAAATGGAATAATTGTGCTCATCAATACCGGCCTTATTGCCCCGCACAACCCGCATGTAATGCCGGCCAGAAGGAAGAGATACCGTTTACTGCTTTCCGAGGATGCGATTCGCATATAAATCCAACATGCCGCTAAAACAAGTGCGGAACTCGGTATCTCAGTCATGATCTCTCCCGCATAAGCCCTGTAAAGTGGAAATACTGCCAGAGCAACGCCGGACAATAAGCCACCCCAGATGCCGGATATACGTTGACCTATGAGGAAAGCCATAAGCACGCCAAGGATAGCCAGGAACGTCACCGGATAGATGGCGTTTCCAATCTCATTTCCAAAGATCAGATAACCGGGTGCCAGGAACAGGAGTGAGAACCATGGTGGATAACGGGGCGGGAGCTTCTTTCCGTCAACAGTTATAAAGTAACTGTGATCTGATACGATATGACTTGCTGCAATAGCGTATTCTTCTGAGTCGGGAGTAATGCTCAAGTTGGATGCTACGTAAGGATCGACGCGGAATAATGAGAAAGCGAAAAGCGCAAGCATGGCAAGTATAATTATTTCCGGACGGAAATGATTTTTCTTCTGGCCCGGAACGGACTGTTCATCTGTTTTCATTTTGTTATCATAGATATTGTTATCTCTGCCAGCAAGTTGAGAGTGTAGCTAAGAACTGGGGTGGGAGAGGAATTAACCAACATTCTTGATTTACACCCCCCTCTTTTTTGGGGGGGGGTAAATCCTGTTTACCGTTGACTCCGGCTGAGTTTCTGATGCAGAATTAAAACGTGCTGTGACAAGATGAACTGTTTTGTCAATATTCTGGTCTGCTTTCTGCCTTTATCATGACTGCCAATGTAAAGTATGGTACAGGAGTGACGTTCTCATTTTCTGTCAGGATGAATTTGAATTGATAATGTTTAGGCTTGGATATTGGTATCAACAATGTGCTGACGGTTGATCTCTACCTTGACCATTTTCACGGCGCGATGGCTGGTTCACCGGAGTTATGTTGTCTGTACATGGAAGGAAGTGTCTTGTTTCAGGTGGTAGTGAGGCTGGAGGAATACTAATATGAATAAAATCAACCGCAGGGAATTCATTGCGACGTCAGTCGCAGCGGGTCTGGGTATAATGGGTGATGGTTGGGCTGGTGCCGTTCAGTTCAAGACCACTCTGCGCAAGTCCATTTACATCGGAGGGGAGCCGAAAGAGGAAACACTTCAAGATCTTAAGGATGCCGGCTTCGAAGGCGTGGAATTACGTCCGGGTAAGCTTACGATTGAACAGGCGGTAGATTTCCGGAAAAAGGCTGACAAGATAGGTATTCGTATCCAATCACTCATGGGGGGCGGGAGCGAAAACGGTCTGCGTATTGCCGCTGCTTTCGGTGCTGATGCTGTCCTTTATGTCCCGGCACGCGTTGACGGGAAGCTCGTGATGCCTGAACCGTGGGAGTATGATATCGAGTTCGATGAGTCCAGCGGTTATCTCACACGCGTGGTCAAAGGCGATAACGGGAAATTCAAGGCTTACATGGAGGCCCATAACAGTTCAATGGATTCAGCGCGGGAGAGTGTGAAGAAACTCATTCCCGTTGCCGAGGAAACAAAGGTTGTGATTGCCCTTGAGAATGTATGGAATAACTTCTGTGTCAAGCCTGCCATCTTCAAGTGGATGGTGACATCGTTTAAGAGTCCCTGGGTTAAGGCATACTTTGATGTTGGCAATCATGTAAAGTACCTGACTCCACCGGAAGTGTGGATCCGCGAGTTCGGCCCGCTGGTTGCGAAGGTACACATAAAGGATTTCAAGCTCAATCCGGATAATCATGGCGGTAAATTTGTGCATCCGCGCGATGGAAGTATCAACTGGCCTGCTGTCCGCCAGGCGCTGGATGATGTGGGATATAATGGCTGGCTGACAATCGAGGATGGTGGTCTTTCGTACAAGGAGTTTAATGACCGCCTCGATCTTATTATTGCCGGTAAATAATAGAGCCGGAAATGTTAATTCATCTATAATTGAAGCAGCAGAAAAAGGATTGAGACATTGTTTAAGTTGACCAAAAGTGAGTTTTTGGAGCAGAATCTGATGGAAAAGTGAGAATATCTTAGTATTTATTCATAATGCCATATATATGCCATGAAGGCCTGTTTCGGGAGCAAGTGTTCCGGGTATGCAAGTACTGATGCAGAAGTCTTGACAGTGAAGTCGCTGTGATTAATAATGATTTGAATCAGGGCAGCCTATAGAGGGAGTTTGCGGTTAAATAGAAGGTAACTGCGTAAACCCTGGAAGCAAGGTAAGTTCTGATGAAACCGGAGTTTAGTCTGTCTTTCTTTTTGCCCTCAGCAGTATTCATTTGCAACAGGGTTGGTCCGTTGTTTCCGCTTTATGTGAAGGCGATACCTGAAAATGTTTTTTCTTTCCCAAAGAATTGAGAAGGCGTGGTCCTTGGGAAATGATTGGAAATATATGGAACTAGTTTCGAACTCGGCTTAGGTCTGGGGTGACTCGTAATGAAGATAAGAACGATTGCGCTTATTGTGTTAATGCTGGCATCAATTGGCTCGTTTCTGGCAGCAGCGGAGGTGGCTGTCGAGACCAAGGCGAAGGCTGACTATGATGCGACTGAGAAGTCTGCCAGGGAGGCAGAGGCTGCGGCTAAACCCTTGAAAGACGCCATGCAAAAGGCCGACAAGGTATATGCCGACGCGAAAAAAGCGGCTGATACGAAGCGTCAGCAGGCAACTGATGCAAAAAATTTGTCTGGTGAGCAGGGCGTAAAAGATTTGAAACAGGCCGAGGATGACGTGCCTGTTGCCATCAAGACTCTGACCGATGCGACGAATGCCAAGCCACCCCTGGATAAAGCGCTGGCCGATGCCAAGGCTGCAGTGTTCCCTCTGAAGCAAGCTTACGATGCGGCAGAGAAGGCAGCCAAGGAGGCTGAAGCGATGGTGAAAATCGCCTTAGACGCGGCCAACAAACTTGATGATGAAGCCAAGAAGGCCACGAACCAAGCGGCTGCCAGGCGCAGGGCGGCTGATTCTGCAAAGGCCGCACTGGCTCGAGCTCATAAAAGCGAGCAGAGTTTCCAGAACCAAGCCGAAGTTGCTCCTAAGAAGATTGCCGAAGCTGAGATGCAGAAAAAAACGGCCGACGCAGACCTGGCCGCGGCCAAGACCCAGCTGGCTTCTGCCATGACAGCTTATCATGCAGCCGAGACGGCCGCTTTGACTGCGGAGACGAACGCCAAGCTGGTTTCTGAAGCCGAGAAGAAACAGGCCACAGACGAAGCGGCCACCAAGCGCAAGTTAGCCGACGCAGCCAGAACCACCTTGACCCAGGCGCAGCAGAATGAACAACAATTACAGGCCAAGTCAACTGCGGCCACCCAAAAGCTGGCCGATGCACCTGTACAGAAGAAGGCAGTTGATGATGCCTTGGCAAGTGCCAGGAACCAGGTGGCTGCCGCTAACGGTTCTTCTCAGGCAGCCGAAAAGGCTGCCCAAGGGGCAGAGGCCACGTCCAAGTCGATGGCCGAGAATGTTGCCAGAACACCTGATGAAAAGAAGAAAGCTGCGGACGAAGCGGTTGCCAAGCGTAGGGCATCTGACGCAGCAAAGGCCGCACTGGCGCAGGCACAACAAAATGAACAGCAGGCGAAGGTGAAGGCCGATGCCGCAGCGAAGAATCTGGCCGATGCACCTGTGCAGAAGAAGACAGCCGATGATGCCTTGGCCAAAGCCAAGAACCAGGTGGCCGTCGCGAACGGTGCCTATCAGGCATCTGAGAAAGCAGCCCAGGAAGCAGAGGCAGTAGCCAAGGTTATAGCTGAGCGTGCAGGCCGGTCTGAGGAACAGAAGACGCATTTGGCGGCCGAAGCGGCGGCCAAGCGCAAGGCAGCTAATGAGGCCAAGGCTGCCATGGCCCGAGCGCAGTTAACCCATCAAAACTTTGAAAAGCTGGCGAACGTTGCAACGCAAAAACTGAATCGGGCGATGGCGCAGAAGAAGGCAGCCGAAGATGGAATGGTTGATGCCAGGAACCAGATAACTGCTGCAACGGCTGCCTGCCAGGTTGCTGAGCAAGCAACCGTTGCAGCGACTAAACTGGCAGAGGAGAAAAGTCAGGCGGCAGCAGAAGCCGCCTCTAAACGCAAAGCGGCGGCAGAAACCTGGGCAATTTTAGCCCAGGCGCAGCAGGTGGAACAGCAAGCCCAGGATAAGGCCAATGCTGCCGCAAAAGCGCTGACCGATGCGACGGCGCAGAAGAAAGCATCCGACGATGCCTTGGCAAACATCAAAAACCAGGTGGCTGCAGCCAGCACGACTTTAGCGACAGCCGAGAAGACTGCCCAGGAGGCAGCGTCTGCGGTCAAGGCGATTTCAGGGAATGTTATCACATCCCCGGAAGATAAAAAGAAGGCAGCAGGCGAAGCTCCCGCCAGGCGCAAGGCGGCTGATGCGGCCAAGGTTGCTCTTGTTCAGGCGCAGCAGAACGAGCAGGCGGCACAGGCTCAAGCCGTGACCGCCTCTCAGAAGCTGGCGGAAGCGGAGACGCAAAAGAAGGATGCCGATATTGTTCTGGCGAACGCCACGAAACAAAGAACCGCCGCCGCTGCCGCGAATCAGGCAGCCGAGAAAGCAGCAAAGGATCTCATCCAACTCGATGCGGTAAGAAGTCAGGCCGCCTATACCAGTAATCTACATTCAGATTTGGCTTTAAACGCCCGTCGCTCACGTAAACGCATAGCGGTTATTGATGCTGCAGAGGCATTGGCCCAGGCGCAGCAGGTGGAACAGCAGGCCCAGGATAAGGCCAATGCTGCCGCAAAAGCGCTGACCGATGCGACGACGAGGAAGAAAACAGCTGACGATGCCTTGGTCGGTGCCAAGAACCAGATGGCTGCAGCCACTACGACTTCGGTGGTAACCGAGAAGGTAGCCAGGGAGGCTGAGGCTGCTGTCGCGCGTCTGGCGGCCGACATGGCCAAGACTGTTCTTGTTCAGGCGCAACAGAACGAGCAGGCGGCACAGGCTCAAGCTGCGACCGCCGCGAAGAAGCTGGCGGAAGTGGAGGCGCAGAAGAAAGCCGCCGACGTGGTCCTGGCGAATGCCAAGCTCCCAGTGACCGCCGCCATGCCCGCGTATAAGGCAGCCCAGGATGCGGGAGGGGAAATCGTACGACTTGATATGGCAAGTAAGCAGGCCAGCGCCGATGCAGCTGCCAAACGCAAGGCGGCCAATGAGGCCAAGGCAGTTCTGGACCCAGTACAGGCGAAGCTGGATCAAGCTTCGATTCAGGCCGGCAATGCCGCTCAGAACCTGGAGAGGGCCGAAGCGCGGAAGAAATTGGTCGAAGAGGGATTGGTGAAGCTTAAAGAGCGGATTGCCGCTGCCAAGCAGACACACCAGGCGGACGAACAGGCTGCCCAGACGGCTGAAGCCGCGGCCGCGCCGTTGAAGGAAGCCGCGGAAAAGACCCGCGTGGCATATTCGGAAGCCGTGAAGATAGCCGATGACAAGCGTGCTCTGGTCGAGCAGGCCAAGGCCAAGTTGTACCGGCTGGTTGCTTCCGGACAGGTGGGAAGCCTTATGGATAGTCCTGAACCACCGAAGCCTGCGAACAGGATTGATGAAATCGTATTTGCAAAGTTGAAGGCGTTGGGCATTCAGCCGGTGCTCTGTTCCGACGCGGTATTTATCCGTCGCGCTTATTTGGATATGACCGGCACGCTGCCGTCAGCGGAGGAGGCCAAAGCTTTCATTTTAAGTACGGATAAGAACAAGCGCGTTGCCTTGGCCGACCGTCTTCTCGATCATCCGGCACATGTTAATTATTGGGCCATGAGATGGAGTGATATCCTGAAAGTCAAGGCTGAGTTTCCCGTCAAGGTTTGGCCCAATGCGGCACAGGCCTACCACCGTTGGATTTGGGAATCGATCAACCAGAATAAGCGTTACGATCAGTTTGCCCGGGAACTGCTAACCTCCAGCGGGAGCAATTTCCGTGTCGGCTCTGTTAACTTCTACCGCGCCATCCAGAATAAGACACCAGAGGGTATCGCCGCTGCCGTCGGATTGGCATTGATGGGCACTCGAATCCACTTATGGCCTGAAGACCGTCGTACTGGTATGAAAGCCTTTTTCACGCAGATCGGGTACAAACCCACCAGTGAGTGGAAAGAAGAAATTGTTTTCTGGGATCCCCTGAACTCGGTTGCTGTGCCGAACAGTACTGCGCCGGGGATAGATTCCGTCGCCAAGGCGGTGACCGTCACCGACCAGATTCCACAGGCATTGACCAACGCGCTGACCGAAAACGGGCCATTGGCGGCAGTCTTTCCTGATGGAACCAAGACCACGATTTCGCCGAATCGCGATCCGAGAGAGGTTTTTGCTGATTGGCTGATTCGACCGGAAAATCCCTGGTTCGCCAGGGCGATTGTCAATCGTACCTGGGCATGGATGATAGGCCGCGGTATTATTCACGAGCCGGATGATATTCGGGATGGCAACCCGCCCAGTAATGCTGAAGTCCTGGCCTGCCTGGAAAAGGAGCTGGTCTCAAGCGGTTACAACCTGAAGCATCTGAAGAGGCTGATTCTGACCTCAACCGTGTACCAGTTCTCTTCGATCCCGAGGAGCAAATCGCCGGAAGCTGGAGCCAACTTTGCCAGCTATCCCTTGCGTAGAGTGGAAGGCGAGGTGCTGATCGATGCCCTGAACAGCATTACCGGTGGATCTGATCTTTACACCAGCGCCGTTCCTGAGCCTTTCACCTATATTCCCCAGGACATGTCTGCGGTAGAACTGGCCGATGGCAGCATCAGTAGTTCCTTTCTGACGTTGTTCGGACGTTCCGCGCGTGCCACAGGAATGGAAAGCGAGCGAATCAACGAACTCGACTCGACACAGTGGCTGTGTATGCTGAATTCGACGACAATACAGAACAAGCTCCAGAGCGGCCAGAAGCTTGCATCGCTATTTTCCGCAGGCGGCAAACCGAATGAAATCGCCGAGAGACTTTACCTGACAATCTTATCACGTTTCCCGACGGATGCCGACATCAGGGCTGCAGAAGAATATGCCAAAAGCGGAGTGACAAAGGGGAATAACGTCTGGATTGACCTTGCATGGGCGTTGATCAATAGCCCCGAGTTTCTTATGCGGCATTGATTTTTGCCGGCGCGGTGAGACATAACGCGAAAATTAAAGTGGAAGTAAAAGGAGAGTGGAAGTCATGAGTACAAACCACAATCAAAAGCAGGTATCCAGGCGAGAGGCTATGAGACGGTGTGCTTTGGGCGCGGCTGGTGTGATTGCAACCGGCGGTTTCAGTTCCAGCGTCTTTGCGGCCGCGGCTGACAAAACGGCCCAGCAGAAGACTGCCGAGGAAAAGGCAACTCGGGACACGGCGGCAAAAGCGAAGGCCAAGAAAGGCCAGATCAAATCGGTCATCCAGATATTTTTGTGGGGAGGAATGTCGCACAACGACACCTGGGATCCGAAGCCGGGTACGGGTTACGACTTTATGGCTGAGTTTGACAAAGTAATTCCAACCAACGTGAACGGGATTCAACTCGGCTCGCTGTTCCCTAAACTGGCCCAACAGGCAGATAAGTATTCCCTGATCCGCAGCATGACCCATGGCAATAACGGTCACGAGACGGCGGCTTATCTAATGCAGACTGGTCATCTGCCGGGTGGGCGGTTGGCCTATCCCAGTGTGGGGGCCATATTCACCTTCTTTAAGAAAGATCAGTACAAAGGGTTGATTCCTCCTTACGTTGTGATGCTCGAGGCGGCCGGCCGGTTTTCCGAGGAGGGTTTTTTGGGGCCTGCGTACAAACCCTTTGCAACTGGCGGAGATCCAAACGCGGCCCGTTTCGAGGTGCAGGGAATCGTCAACAGGGGGATCGACGACGGACGGCAGAAGGCTCGCCGTGAATTGGTAGATAAAATCAATCACATGGGATACGGCCTTTCGGACGTTCCAGAGATGACTGTTGCAGAGACAACCAAGCAGAAAGCCTACGGGTTGATCCTCGGCAGCGGCAAGGAAGTATTCAATCTGGAGAACGAACCTGCGGCACTCAGGGATCGCTACGGACGAAACACATTCGGTCAGGAATGTCTGGCGGCGCGGCGCATGGTTGAGGCTGGGGTACCCTACATTACGATCAGCTTCCCCGGTGGATGGGATACGCATGGAGGTCATTTCCCGACGATGCGGCGGCAGTGTCCCCCGTTGGACCAGGGGCTGGCAACGCTGCTTGCGGATTTGAGCGAGAAGGGCTTGTTGGATAGTACCCTTGTTTGGTGTACCGGCGAGTTTGGCAGAACACCGAAGATCTCGTGGGAACCGCCCTGGAACGGCGGTCGCCATCACTATGGAAATGTCTTCACCGTGCTGGTTGCCGGCGGCGGTTTCAAGGGTGGCCGTGTAGTCGGCTCGTCCGATGAAAAAGGTGAATTTGTCAAGGATAGACCCGTCTATCCGTCGGATTTGCTGGGTAGCATCTATTTGTTGGCTGGCATTGACGCTACGGCTAAGCTACCCCATCCCTGGGGACTGGATGCCTATGTGTTAGACACTGAGAACGAGGGCATGAAATCGGCCGGTATGCTTGAGGAACTCATGTAACCATCGATATAGATTCTCGGTAGCTTAAGGCGTTTGTGTCTTTGTGCCTGACTGCAAGGTTTGCATATATCTTTTACGCTGTCGAAATGGCAGTAATTGGAGGAGTTCATGAGTAGACGTAGCAAGTTTCTGATCCTTTTGTTCTCCATTTCTGTTGCTTTTGCATCCTTCCTCAGGGCGCAGAACCAGTACATCGGTTTTGTCTATCCCGCCGGAGGTCAGCAGGACGCCACCTTTCCGATCAGGTTGGGCGGACAGGGGCTCCTCCATGTTTCTGATGTGATTGTAACAGGGGAAGGGGTTTCCGTTCGTTTGGTTGATTACTACCGTGTACTGGATAACCAGGAACTTGGATTGGTTAGCCAGCAACTGCGGGATTTGAAAAAGAAAGAAACTACGGTAAGCGATGCAGTGGTCGAGAAGATGGCCTCTCTTGAGTTTCCCGGAGCCATCGGGCCGGATACCGGACTGAACGCCACTCCCTCCCTGATTTGCCCGGTATGCGGTACTGCCAACCCGATCGATGCCAGCGTCTGCAGCAAATGTAACATAAAATTGGAGAAACCAAAGGACCCGAAACCGGGCGAACAGGACGCTAAGAACGCATCTCCAAAGACCGCGAAGGAACTGGCCAAGGAAAAAATGATAGAGGTGCTCGAAAGAAGGTTTGCGGATGACGAGCGCGACCCTGCCGTTCGTTCCCAAACCGAGTTAGTATTTGCCGAGGTCACGATAGCGCCCGATGCAAAACCTGGCAGGAGGGAGATCAGGGTAATCACCAAACGCGGTATTTCGAATCCACTTCCCTTCTTCGTTGATCAAGTCCCCGAGGTTGCGCGCAAGCCGATGAAGACCATGAAGCTTCCAGTGCTTGGGAAGGAGTATCTGGCCCAGCGCAAAAGACCGCGTGCAGAAGAGGAGATGCTTGTTACAGTACCGTGCACTATGAATGGCCAGATTGCAGCAGGTGAGATAAACCGGTATCGTTTCCAAGCGAACAAAGGGCAGCGCCTGATTATTTCCGCCAAAGCTAGGGAGTTGGTCCCATACGTTCCCGACGGTGTTCCAGGCTGGTTTCAGGCTGTCCTGAGACTTCGAGATGCCAATGGCAGGGAGTTGGCATACAACGATGATTTCCGCTCCAACCCCGATCCACTGATCTATTTCGAAGTGCCAGAGGATGGCGAGTATCTGCTGTCAATCAACGAGGCTCTTTTCCGCGGCCGCGAGAGCTTTGTGTATCGCATTACCGTGAGCGAATTGCCCTTTGTGACCAGTATCTTTCCGTTGGGGGCGCGTGTGGGCGAGCCGGTCAAAATCGAGATGAACGGCTGGAACCTGGAAAAAACCACTATGACACCTCCATCAAAAGATGCAAAACCGGGACACCATCTGATTGCTGCCACCGACGGAAAGCTTTTCTCCAATTACATGCCGTTTGCCCTGGACACGCTGCCCGAATGTCTGGACACGGAACCCAACGACGAGCCATCCAAAGCGCAGAAAGTGAATCTTCCAATCATTGTCAACGGGCGGTCTGATCGCCCGGGCGACTGGGATGTCTTTGAGGTGGAGGGAAAAGCCGGAGAGACCATAGTTGCGGAAGTACACGCGCGCCGCCTCGGTTCCCCGTTCGATTCCTTTGTCAAGGTCACCGGCGCGGATGGCAAGATCATCGCGTTAAACGACGACCATTACGACGCAGCATCGGGGCTGAACACCGACCACGCCGATTCCTACCTTATGGTGAAGCTGCCCGCTGATGGAAAATACTTTGTTCATCTCGGTGATACGAGACGACAGGCGGGAAAGGAGTATGGCTACCGGATTCGGATAAGCCAGCCGCAGCCCGATTTCGTGTTGCGTTTCGTTCCTTCCCGAATCTGTATTCCCAGCAATCGATCCGCTGCGGTGACCGTCTATGCCATGCGGAAGGACGGATTCAATGGACCGATCAAGCTGAGCTTCAAAGACTTGCCGCAGGGGTTTGAATCGGCTGGCGCCACACTGAAGGCAACACAGGAGGTCGTGGGGCTGTCTTTAAAGACCAGTCTGACAGGTATGGAAAAACCGGTTAACTTAACGATAGAGGGCACTGCAACCAACGGGAACCAGACTATTGTCCGCGAGGCGGTGCCTGCTGAAGACAGAATGCAGGCTTTCCTCTGGCGCCATCTGTTGCCTGCGGATACCCTGCCGGCCTTGGTCTACGATCCATCCTACAAAGAACC
>MHBM01000167.1:0-22785 GCA_001804885.1 Lentisphaerae bacterium RIFOXYA12_FULL_48_11 | reverse complement strand
ATTCGCCCGCCGATCCGTGATGAGGACAGGCCGAAAGATCAGAAGAGAACGTTGCGAAAGACAGAGGTGAGCTGGTATTTGAGACAGATAGAACGCCTCTATCAAGAGTGGTTGCTCACAGAAGAGTTCGCCAATCGGGAGATTGCGACCATCGAAGCACGTCTGCTTGAATAAGAGTCATTGAAGTAGGCGGCAAAGGATAAGAATCTTTTCTTGAATAACAGTTTCTCCGACCCATTCGAGCCGAAGCTTCGGCTTCCTGCAGTTTCCATTCTGCGCGGACGTGGAAAATGGAGAATTGACCAACATTGCTGAATTACAATTACAAACAGGCAAAGTGCCTGTTTGCAATTGACTGTGGCTGAATGCCTGAGGCAGAATTCTTAAGTGTGGTGATAATATGAAAATCAATGCAAATATTTTCGTACTGTTTTCTGCCGTTCTTACGCCCCTATGCTTGATGGCTGCCCATGAACAGCGCGCCCAGTTTCTGCCCGGCCAGGTATGGCCGGATAACAAGGGTGTGCACATCAATGCCCATGGCGGCGGCGTGATGCTGCACGAGGGAGTCTATTACTGGTTCGGCGAACACAAGATTGCGGGTGAAGCCGGTAATAATGCACACGTGGGTGTACATTGCTATACATCGACGGACCTCTATAACTGGAAAGATGCCGGTGTTGCTCTTGCGGTATCAGAAGATCCGGCCAGTGACATTACCAAGGGCTGCATACTCGAACGGCCGAAGGTGATATATAATAAGAAGACGAAGAAATTCGTCATGTGGTTTCACCTTGAGCTGAAGAGCATGGGCTACAATGCGGCGCGCAGCGGTGTGGCTCTTTCGGATAGCCCGGCTGGTCCCTATAAATTCCTGCGTTCATTGCGACCGGATGCGGGAGTCTGGCCTGTAAATGTTACAGAGGAACAAAAGGCCGCACTCAAGGATATCGACAAGCTGAAAGGAAAATCGTTCAGCGGTGGGCCGAATTCTGAAACTCCGAAATACCCGATCCTGGCCAGGGATTTTACAGACGGACAAATGGCGCGGGACATGAACCTGTTCGTCGACGATGACGGCAAGGCCTATCATATTTTTGCTTCGGAAGAGAATAGCACGCTGCACATTTCGCTCCTGAGCGATGATTACCAGTCACGCGCGGGAAAGTATGTGCGCCTGTTTGAACATCGCTGGCACGAAGCGCCGGCGCTCTGCAAATACAAAGGGCGGTACTGGATGATAACTTCCGACTGCACCGGCTGGAATCCGAATGCAGCCCGTTCGTCCGTGGCAGATTCCATATGGGGGCCATGGAAAGAGCTTGGCAATCCATGTGTCGGGCTTAATCCGCACAACAAGCTTGGCCCGGAACTGACCTTTGGCGGGCAGAGTACCTGTATCCTGCCGGTGGCCGGCAGGAAAGATGCGTTCATTGCCATGTTTGACATCTGGTGTCCGAAAGATGCGATCAAAGGAGTCTACGTGTGGTTGCCAATTTCCTTTGAGCAGGACCGTTTTACAATAACGTGGCGCGACGCATGGGATATGTCAGTGTTTGAAAAGTAATGTCTGAGACACACAGGAGAACATGATGAAAGAGAAGACAGGAATGTTTGTTCTTATATGCAGTATCTGGCTGAGCCTGGGAGTGTTTGTTCCCGCCGCGGTTGAGATCGATGCGTCAAAGAAACGGCCGCCTGTTTCCCCTTACATCTACGGCCAGTTTATCGAGCATCTCGGGCGCTGTATCTACGGAGGTATCTGGGCCGAAATGCTTGAGGATCGCAAATTTTATTTCCCGGTGACAGATGAGTACAAACCTTACACAAAACTGACTGACCAGCCTTTTCCCGTGGTGGGGAGTTCACCCTGGCAGGTGATGGGGCCTGCCGGATCTGTGAAGATGGAAACCAATGATCCTTTTGTCGGCGTGCATACTCCGCTGGTTAATGCTGGCAGTGGTATCAGGCAGAAGGATCTCGGCCTGGTAAATGGAAAAGAATACAAGGGTTATATCTGGCTGCGTGCACCGAAGGGGAAGGGCGAGGTTGCTGTTACACTCAAGGGCGGCGAGGGGAAGGCATTGATCCGCAAAGTGGGGGATAAATACAGGAAATACGAATTTTGCTTTAAGGCTACAGAGTCAACAGACAAGGGTGAGTTGGAAATTGCGGTAAATTGCGCTGCATGTCTCATTGGAACCGTTTCGCTGATGCCAGGGGACAATATCCGCGGCATGCGTGCTGACACGCTGGCGAAGTTACGCGAACTTGATTCCCCCATATACCGCTGGCCGGGCGGTAATTTTACCAGTGGTTACGAATGGCGAGATGGCATCGGCGACAGGGATCGACGTCCTCCGAGAAAGAATCCGGCCTGGACCGGCGTTGAGCACAACGATTTCGGAACGGATGAGTTCCTGGATTTCTGCAGTGAGATCAAAACGGAACCGTTGATTGTTGTCAACACGGGTCTTGGCGGACCTTACGAGGCTGGTCAGTGGGTCGAGTATGTGAATGGCGCGGCATCAACACCCATGGGTACGGTTCGCGCCGCCAACGGGCGCTCAAAGTCATACGCGGTGCGGTGGTGGGGAATTGGTAACGAGATGTATGGTCCATGGCAGCTCGGGTTCATGACGCTAAACCACTACATACTCAAGCACCAAGAGACGGTGATGCGGATGAGAACGATTGATCCGTCAATCAAGGTTGTTGGTGTCGGTGCTATTGACTTCAAGATTGAAAAACATTTTCCAGGTGAGAAACGCGACTGGACCACGGGTATGATGGAGCAATGTGCGGATTCGATGGACTGGATATCGGAACATTTTTACTGCCAGAAGAAGGATGATGTTCCGACGCATGTCCGGCTGATTCCGGACAACATCCATCGCATTGCGGAGGGGCATCGCAATCTGCGAGGGAAGTTACCGTCGCTTGCCGGGAAGGATGTACGCATTTCGATGGATGAGTGGAACTACTGGTATGGTCCGCATCTATACGGCGAGCTGGGCACACGGTATTTTCTGAAAGACGCGCTGGGTATTGCTGCGGGACTCCATGAATATTTCCGCTGCACAGATATCATCGATGCGGCTTTCTATGCTCAGACGGTCAACGTAATAGGCTGCATCAAGACAACGAAGACGGAGGCTTTTTTAGATTCCACTGCACTACCTCTGATGCTATACCGCAGGCACTTCGGCACACTGCCGTTGGAAATAACAGGTGAGGTAAAAGATATCGATGTCATGGCTGCATTGAGTGCCGACGGGAAGAAGATTACGATTGGTATTGTAAATCCGCTCGCCCAGCCAGTCGAGGTGCCGGTGATAGTGAAGGAATTGAAGCTGGCAGAGAGAGGTTGCGTCTGGACAATAGCCGGAACAGATCCAATGGCATTCAACGACGAGTCCGCCAAAACGCGGCTGGATGTTCTGAAGAAACCGGTAAGTTTTGACGGAATACTCAAGGTTCCAGCTTTCAGTATAAACGTGTTTGAATTTTCTTTTTAAAGAGGAAAAGCTATGAGAAGACGAGATTTTCTTAAAACAATAGGTATTAGTACGGCAGCTGTTGTTTCCGGCTGTCAGTCAATAACGGGATCCGTCAGGCGTCCAAATGTGGTCTTTATCCTGACCGATGACCAGCGATGGGATCATCTGAGTTGTGCCGGGCATCCTTTTCTCAAGACTCCGCACATCGACCGAATTGCCGCAGAGGGGGTAATGTTCCTGAACGCTTTTGTAACCAGTTCGCTCTGCTCACCCAGCAGGGCTTCATTCCTGTCCGGTCTGTATGCGCACAGCCATGGTGTTGTGGATAACTTCACTGATTATCCGGCAAAAATGACAAGTTTCCCGATGCGTTTGCGGGAAGAAGGGTATGAGACAGCCTACATAGGCAAGTGGCACATGAATGAGGGGGATGATTCGACGCGGCCCGGTTTTGATTACTGGGCAAGTCACAAGGGGCAGGGGAATTATTTTGATAGTACGTTCAACGTAAATGGACAACAACAGGTATTGAAAGGTTATTATACGGAACGGGTGACTGATCTGGCGGTTGACTGGATCAGGAAACCACGCACCAAACCTTTTGTTATGATTCTGGGTCACAAGGCTCCTCACACGCCGTTTACGCCGGAGCCGAAATATGCGCATATATATGATGACATTAAGATAGACTATCCGAAGTCGGCATTTGCACTGGAAGATAAGCCAGAGTGGGTCAAGCAGAGGATTGATACGTGGCACGGAATATACGGTCCGCTCTATGGGTTCCGCGAGAAGTTTCCGGATACCAGGCCGGAAAGTGTGAAAGACTTTGCCCGCTTTGTGCGGGATTACACGGCCACAATCAGGAGTGTGGATGACAGTGTCGGGCGTGTTTACCAGGCTTTAAAGGATATCGGGCAACTGGACAACACGCTGTTTGTTTTTGCGGGAGACAATGGAATGTTTCTTGGTGAGCATGGGATGACCGACAAACGGACTATGCATGAGGAGAGTATCCGCGTGCCCATGGTTGCCAGGTATCCGAAATGTATCAGGGCTGGTACGCGGATAGACGAGATGGTTCTGAATATCGATATGGCGCCAAGTATTCTGGAGATATGTGGTGCGAAGTCACTGTCAAATATTCACGGCATGAGCTGGAAGAGCCTTGTATGCGGCGATGTGAAAGGCTGGCGTACAGCCTGGTATTACGAATATAACTACGAGAAACAGTTCCCTTACACGCCGAATGTACGCGGGATCAGGACGGAGCGTTGGAAATATGTTCATTACCCGCATGGTGATAACGGGCCTGACCGCCACAAGGCTGAACTCTACGACTTGCAGAACGACCCGAATGAACTGAAAAACCTGATTGACGATCCGGCAAGCCAGACCATGCTTGGACAACTGAAGAAACAGCTTGAAGATCTGGTCAGAACAACCAATGGTCTACCCGATAAAATGCCGATCGATGAAGGCGTTAAGAAGGAATTACCTGCGGCGGGAATACGTTAGTGAACCATATCCAATACAGCTTTTCGAAAGGTTCTGATGCCGATGTAAAAACCGTCTATTATTATTATGACGCAAATGGCAACGTAACAGACCTGGTAAATCCCGATGGAAGTTCTGCGGCACACTACGAATTTGACCCCTACGGAAATATAATTTCATCCACAGGTACAGAGGCAGAAAATAATAAGTTCAGGTTTTCAACCAAGTACTGGGATGATGAAGTAGGGCTGTATCAGTTCAATTACCGGTATTACTCATCAGTATTGGGAAGGTTTATTTCAAGAGATCCAAGCCAAGAGAATGGTATCTGCTGTTGCACTTTCGTGGTTTGACCTTTGCTGTGTTATCCCATTGCACTTCGAAGCGTTCGTCGCAGGCCTTGGCCAGGAGCTTGCAGACATCAGCTTGATCGGCCACGCTCTTTGTGCCATGCTTTTCTACAGACGTAACGGTGTCGTCCATGTCTTCTCCCTGGTGTTTTGCGATTCCAGGGAGTATATGGTGCACCGTTACGTTTCGCACCAAATAGGTACAAAGCAGAAATTCAGATTCGTCAATAATGACGGGCAATTCCGAGAACTTGCCCCAGTAAACTGCCGACTATAGGATAAATACATCCGCCGAATGGCGTGTGGCAATTTCGGCGATTCGAAGGGTGTGGGCTTTGGAGTCCAGGAATTACGGATGGATTTTGGTCCTGGATATCGAGTGTATTACGGCAAGGAGGCAACACGCTGGTAATTTTGCTTGGTGGCAGTGACAAAAAGCGGCAATCATATGAGATTGCTCAAGCCATCAGGCGATGGGAGAATTATAAGAAAGGCGGGAAATAAACCATGGCACTGACAAGAGAATACCGCGAGACTGTTGTCGAAAGGATCAGGAAAGATCCGCAATTTACTGTGGCACTGTATGCGGAGGCAATTTCGTCCATGATAGAAGGTGATAAAGGTACGGTGCTGTCCATCTTGAGGGATCTTGTTCATGCTCACATTTCATTTAGCAAACTGGCGGAACAAACAGGATTAGACGAAAAATCCCTGCATCGAATGCTTGGTTCCGGCGGCAACCCTACAATGGAAAACCTGGTGTAATTGATACATGTTATCGAGAGGGATCTCAAACTGGATGTGAATATAAGTGTCAGAACGCACCAGAAGAGTGGAGCAAAGAAAATGCGCATCAGGCAACCGGCTCTGGCTTATGCTTGATAGCGCGCTGACTCTTTATATAGGACTTTAAGAAATCTTATCCGTTCCTGGCAAAAATGGTACTGAATGTCTGGCTTCCGGCATAAGGAAGTACGAAGGCTTCTCTGTATTGTTCTGCTTCAAATCATCCATGGCAGTCTTGACGGCTGATTCAAGATCCGGTGCTGTCCGGATACCGAGATCGGAGATGTCCATGCTGTTCATTTCTGTCATCAGTATTGCATTTCTACCGCGTGTTTTTGAAGATAGCGCGGTTTGCCCCAGAACCTCAGCGGAACGCCGCAGTTCGGAATAGATTTCGGCAATATCATTCTTCTTAACCCAGTAGCGGAAACGCTCGTCACCCAGGCCCTCAGGACATGGCGCGATGAGAATGATAAGCCCATTTTCTTTAACGGCCCTGTGGGCATTAACAAGCGCTTTGTGGCTCTGTATCCAGTTCAACGCTGAGCCGGCTGACGCAATGACCAGGTCCGCCGGCCTGTTAATATCCACGCGTGATACTCTTTCTGCCATTCTGCATGCGGCCCGGTGTGCAAGGTCAAGTTCTCCGGAAAAGACGCCGGCCAGCTTGCCTGAAGGTGTGAGGACTGTGTTGATTATTATGTCAGGATTACACATCCTGGCACCCTCCAGCATTTCTTCAGCAACCGGATTTCCATCAAGGATGCCAGGGTCAACCATGGGGTGGATTCGATCCTGCACTGGATCCAGTGTGAGGCTGTGGTTGTAGGCTATTGTGTCCCGTGAGGCAAGGCCAGGGACCAGCGATTTTCTGCCTCCTCCAAAACCGGCATGGTAATGATAACCAACCGTTCCGACAAGGATCAACCTGTCTGCTTCAATTGCCTGCCGGTTTACACGAACATTATGTCCTCTTTTTGTAGTGCCGACATAAACCAGGTTGGCCTCGTCGTCAGCATTGTGCCTGAAAATCCGGCCTTCAAACTGATTGAAGATTGATTGCCCAAGTATCTTCTGTGTTTCTGCAGTGTTTGGTGGTCTGTGTATACCTGAGGCGATAAGGAAGAAGATGTCTTTTAGCGAGCATCCTTTTGCGATAAGGCCTTCTAGAATAAAAGGGAGAATTGTGCTGGTTGCCGTCTGGCGTGTGTGGTCAGAGACGACAACGCAGACTGACCCCCCTGGTCTGATAATGTCGAATATGGTTTGTCTGGACCCGTCGGGCCAGATTGGATTGAAAAAAGCCTCTCTTATGGAATTGCCGGTCAGGGTTTCGTTTGTGAAGCCAGAAGATTCTATAGTTCCAAGGTAATCTGCAGAGTTGCTGAGAACCGAGGGAATCTTCATTTTTTCTTCTTGGCATCAGCAGCCGGCGCAGCAGCAGCCTTTGCGGGAGCCGCTGCAGCTTTCTTTGCTCCACCGGCCGTGGCATTATAGGTTTCCTCGCCCGGTTCCTTGACCTCGTCAAGAATTTTATTAACGATATCAACTGTTGTGAGACCTTCTGAGTCGGCGGAGAAGTTGGTCTGCAGACGATGCCGCAGCACAGGTATTGCCGCCTTGCGGATATCGTTACAGCTTACGTGTATGCGTCCTTCAAGAACCGCTCTGGCTTTTGCGGCAAGAACAAGGTTCTGGCCGGCGCGGGGGCCCGCTCCGGTTGATACGTACTGCTTGGTCACCTTTGGCGTCTCGTCATACTGTGGACGTGTTGCGCGAACGAGGCGGATGATGTATTTGATGACGTGATCAGAAACAGGAATCTTCTTTACCACGTTCTGAAGCTGGATAACTTCTTCCCTGTTGAGAATTCTCTGTGGTTCGGCAAGGCCACCGGTTGTCGTGGCCCCAATGACCTTCTCTTCTTCATCCTGCAGCGGATAGTCAACCCAGATGTTGAACATGAATCGGTCGAGCTGAGCTTCCGGGAGGGGGTATGTACCTTCCTGTTCGATCGGGTTTTGGGTCGCAAGCACAAAAAAAGGCTTGTCCAGTGTGTAGGTGGTATTACCTGCTGTGACGCGTTTTTCCTGCATGGCCTCGAGTAGGGCGGCCTGGGTTTTGGGCGGTGTACGGTTAATTTCGTCAGCAAGAAGCAGGTTGCAGAAGATTGGTCCCTTGATGAATCGGAACTCCTTTTCGTTCGTCTCCTTATTCGTTTCGAGCACGTCTGCTCCGACGATGTCAGAAGGCATCAAGTCGGGAGTGAACTGAACGCGCTTGAATTGCATATCAAGTACTTTGGCAATGGTGAACACCGTCAGTGTTTTTGCCATACCTGGCAAGCCGATCAGAAGGGCATGGCCTCCTGCTATCATGCACATCAGAACCTGGTCAAGAACCTCTCGCTGTCCTACGATTACCTTGCCGACTTCCTTCCGGATGGCGTCCGTTCTTTCTGCCATCTGCTGGACTATTTTTACATCCTCTTCTGTGGTTTTTGGGCCCGTGGAGAGAGATGATTCATCTTTGCCCGACTTGCTTTGTGTTACGACGTTAGGTGCTGCAACTTCCTTGGCTGCCGGTTTTGGCTGTGCCGGAGGCGGTTCTGCGGTGACTGCAGGCGGCGTAGCCGGCGTCTGTTCTGCGACAGGTGCGACGGAAGGAGGCTCGGGTTGCAGTGTTCCAGGAGGGGGTTCGGCGGGAGGTGTTTGTGGCAATTTCAGACGTGCTATAGTGGCGCCGGTGATATTAAAAGTGAACTGTGTATCGCCTAAGGCAATAAGATCTCCATTGTTTAAGACAACAGCTTGAATTGGTTGACCATTGACCAAGGTGCCGTTGGAGCTTTGCAGATCATATATGCACCATGCTCCATCCTGTATGCCGATCTGCGCGTGCTTGCTCGATATGCCACCATCGTCCAGAACAAGGGTGCAATCTTCCGCTCTACCAAAGATCATTCCGGTTTCAGGGACTTCCAACTTATGACCTGTATATGGACCTGCTGTAAATATTATTTCAGCCATTGCTTTATGACTCCTCTTCTGGGTCTTTATTATCGTTTATTTTTCATCTACGGGTATCTCGGCGCCCGGATCAATTTCATCAACTGGATCCGGAAGTTCCGGCATTTCTCCAACAATGCTCAGATCGAGTTTACCAAGTTCTTTCATTTTATCCGTTATTCTGATGCTGGACAGGTAAGGCCTGTAGTTCCACCTGGGAACCTCTTTTCCTGGGTCAACGAATTTGGAAACAATATCCCTGCTTCTTGAAACCTGAAAGCCCGGGCCGACGTCTTCAAGGAACATCATCTTGTAGTTTCTTTTCTTTGCGCCGTGATAAACGTTGTTAGCCATGTCCGTGACAGGACCAAGTCGTATCATGCTTACGATTGCGCGCGCATATCCTTTTTTCTTGCCGGTCAGGCCCGTTACACGGTGAATAACTTTCTTTTCAAAGAAAGGATCAGACTTATTTACAATGTATTCGATTGATTTGCGGTCGGCGTCGGTAAGAGTATCCTTGTAGCGATTGAGGGTCAGGCCTTCCCAAACCTCGTGTTCAAATGCGACAAACAGGTCGTACTTTGCTGGAGGCAGGCCCACGAATTCGAAAGAACGGAGGTCTGCGCCACCGAGGTTGGCCCTGTAAACGAACTTAGGTTCGTGAGGAGGAAGTGCGAACACGCCTACAATAGGTACATCGTTGGGTTTAATGATCTCTCCGCGCATGCCTCCAGTCAGGGATAGGTCGGGGTTGGTATACAAAGATTTACCTGTGTACATCTTCGCGAATTTAGCCTCATCCAGTTCTGCAAGCGTGGCTGCGTACACAACCATGGCTGTAATTGATGATAAGGCGATTACCGATGTCCATACTATGGCATTACGTTTCATGATGGCCTCTCTTAATACATATCCGTAACAAGACCTAAAGCTTCCTCTAAAATCAAAGGCAAGCCAGTAGCTACAATATAATTGGCCGGGATTTTACTCAAGGGAAAATCAATTTCCATCGAGTCCAGTTTCCTGCCGATTTCTTCTGGATGACCTAACAGGCATGGGTATCAGTGCGCTATATACCCACAAACCTCTGATAATCCGGCAAAACCTTACATCAAGTAGCCGGTTTGTCATGCCCCACTACGCTTATTTCTGTTCAGTTAATGCCTTGTAATATTCTGCAACCAAATCCTTGTAAGCTTTGGGTGCCAAGTCTGTCCCGCCTTCCACAACATCATCGAGTTTCGAAACGGTTGCGCCTGAGTCAATGGAATCGGCAACATCAGCACTTAAGTCGGTTGATGCTCTTTTCAGGTCCGAGGTTGTTCTCTTCAACAATTCTTTAACCTCGCTTATGGGCATTCCTCTGTTGATGGCATCGTCAGCTTGTCGGATATGATGCATGGCTGACCCTATTTCGGTTGTTCTCAGGTTCATAAGGGAGGCTTTAACGTGCATGGCTTCCGTTTTTTCCATGAGGGATTTTAATCCTTCCATGGATCCCTGCGCGGTAGAGTCCATCCTGCGGCTCGAGCCATTCCCTGCCTGTCCTACACCATCAGCGCTTCCGGAGGCCTGTTTACCTCCGCCGGTTGCTTTCGTATCTGCCTTGCCATCAAGTTGTACCTGGCCACTCTGGAGCGGTTCAGGAGTCCGGCGTTCTTCAATATTATTGTCACCTTCTCCGACCGTACCGCCGGATGAGGCTGATTCACCATCAGCCATACCCTGCCGTCCAATATTGCCGCGGCCGTCTTGTTCCTTGTGGTCAGGAGCCTGGTTGCCTGATTTACCCTTGGCAAGGAAGGAAGAGTTTCGACCTTCCATTACATCCCAACCCATGGGAAGGTCAGGTATTACCTGGTTTGTGGCGCTGTCTTCTGCCTTCTTCGCGGCTTCTTCACTCTGTTTTACAAGGTCACCGATGATATCTTCTGCCTGTGTGCCGAGGGCGCCCAGAGCCTGGAATTTCATTTCCTCTTTATCAAAGTTTTCGGTAACGAACTTGTCTTTTTCTTCCTGGTTTGTTTGTTTTAGCCATGTTTCAAGGTCATCCAGCCGGCCGGCAGCTTTCTGTAAGGCTTCCAGGAGTCCGTCATCTTTCATGCTGGCGATCTCATTGTTTACAGCGTTCTTTAAATTTTCTTCCTGTTCTTTTGTTATGCGGACTTCCTCGAAAATTTCAAAAACATCTTCCACTGCTTCATTACCGACTTGGAGCTCTTTGAATATATTCAGGTCGGTAGGGACTTGGAGGAGAGCTTGTTCCATGTTCAATTTAAGTGCCTTGATGTCTTCTTCCATTTCGTCACGCTCTTCTGCGGACATATCCTTCTGGGCTTCCATGGCCTTCATGGATTCAACGATTTTGGCTTCAAGCTGAGCCAGCTTGTTGAGCTTTTCCTTTACCAGGTGCAGTTCTTCAGTTGCCTTGGCTGCATCAGCCTGGGCTTCTGCCAGCTGGCCTTCCCTGAGCATTGCCTGCAGTTCCTTGAGCTTGATCAGTGCAGTTGTTTCTATTGGCTCGGCGGCTTTGGGATTGTTTGCGTCCAGCTCTTCCGCTGCCTTGAGCATGTCGGGTCGGACCTTCTTGTTTTCGCATTCTTCCGCCACTTTTGTGAGTGATTCTGCAAAGTTCTTGTCATTCTCCATAAGGGTGGCTGCTTCGCGCTGACATGATTTGCCAAACTCAGCCATGTCTGCTGCCAGCGAGTCCTGCTGGTCAACCAGGGTCTTGCCGACAGGTGCATTTTTAGCCAGATAGTCTTTTGTTGCTGTCAGGATTTTTGTCTGTCCGTTGATCAGGGCCTCCATCATTACCAATAGCCCTGAAATCTTCTTTGTACGCTGCGTCTTGTCGGCAATTGCCTCGGCGTTTGTCAGCTGGCGAAGGATCTTCTCTTCCATTGCCACACTTTTCAGACAGTATATGGTCTTGTTGGCGGCTGTTTCTTTTGTATCTGCAACACGGCTAAGAGTTGAAATTACCTCGAGCATTTCTTTCTCGTAAAGCTCCTTGAATGACATGGTCATGGGGCCGAGCGGCTTCATCGGGTTTTTGAGAATCTCGCCTGCCATCTGGCGTATATTTTTCTGCTGTTCCTGTGCCGCATTACACTGCTCTGGTGTGGCAACCGCTATGGCGTCGTATAGCTTTCTGGTGGTTGCCAGGTTTGATCTCTGGAGGTCGATGATCTTGCCGAGCGTATCAACTACTTTGGCCGCTCGCGGATCTTCCTTCTTCTTTTCCATGTCGGCG
Source organism: Lentisphaerae bacterium RIFOXYA12_FULL_48_11 (assembly GCA_001804885.1). GTDB lineage: Bacteria > Verrucomicrobiota > Kiritimatiellia > UBA8416 > YA12-FULL-48-11 > YA12-FULL-48-11. The sequence goes on along the minus strand of MHBM01000167.1, from coordinate 10,385 downwards.
ATGGATCCGCCAAAATCAAAGAAAATCATTGAAGATTGAATAATGTGCCCGCCGTCCATCGGGAAGTTGTCCTTTACTACAACACGGAATGCGGCCGGCTCTGTTTTCAAGGGCCTGTGTTCTGCAAGGCCTTTCCATTCTTCCGCAAACATTTTTTCATTAACGTTCTGCCAGTTCTTAACAGGAATGCCGATGGCTTCCTTGAGTTTCGCGGTACCGGTAGGAACCCGTTCGATTGTAACGTCTGATACACCATAATCGTCAACAACCGTGAACTCGATGTTGGGCAATCCGTCGGGGCCAAGGATTACACGGCCCTTGGGTTTTGTTATCTGGATAACCGGGGGCTTGTCTGCGAGCATCTCGTAGTTAATGGTTGCCTCGGCTGTTTCCTTGTAAGTATCTACTGCGGCAACCTTTAATGTGTTGCCATCCTTAATGCTCAGTTTTCCGAACCAGGTTTTGTCGTCTTCGCCCTGGAGAAGAGTAACCGGTTCAGATCCCTTGGTTGAAAGAGCTACAGATGAGGCTGAAGTGTTGCATTTGACTGTTACTTCGACTTCTGAGCCCTGGAAAACCTGGACAGGTTCACCCATGCCGTCGAAAGCTTTTGGTGCAATCCCAAGATATTCCGGCGGCTTTATGTTCAGTGTTACTTTGACAAAAGCCAGCGGCGGTCTTGTTTTGACTTTAAACCATTTCGGGGATGGTGCGTCGCCGGCCCTGAACCTGTATTCAAGGTCTGTGGTGACTTTCGGAATCCGGTAAGGCCACTCCTTGACGTCTCCACCATCGACCCGGCCCAGTACGTAAGTTGTCTTGTTATTGTCAGAGGGCTTGATGTCCAGGCTGACGTAGTGCCCCTTCTTTCCTTTAACGTTGCACTTGAGGAGCATTGGGTTTCCCTGGAGAACCGTTGTGTTTCCTGGATCAACATTGACGATACTGGTCATGCTGATAGGTTGAACGTTGGAGAAAGGATTCACAATTCGCCAAATAGCAACAACCCATGCTTTTCCCTGTATGGTGCAGGGAATGGCGAGCAGGGTGACTGCAATGCCCATACCTATCATTGACCATTTGAGCGCTTTCTTGTTGCGCATTTTCTCGACGTCCACATTGTTCCATTCGGGGATGCCGCGTTTGACATAGGCTTCCTTGAACGGGTCCTTGGTTGTGTCGTTGGAGAATTGCAGGAAGTTTATCAGGCGGTTGTCCAACTGGGGGAAATGGCTTTCGACTATTGATGCAACTGCCTGAATCGTGTATCGCTGGGACAAGACTTTCTTTGTTCGCCAGATGGCGATTCCGAACAGAGAAGTAACAACCAGCCAGAAGAAAATACGTCCTGGCCGGTCGAACTGCACCAGGATATCGAAAACTCCAGATAACCAAAGGACGGCAAGGGTTATGACGATCCAAAAAAAGAATTTGATTTCTGCGCGCCATCTTGAAATCAAATGTCCGATCCGTTCAAGTTCCGATGCAAGAGCTCCTGGGGGCATTGGTGTCCCTCCTTCTCATTTCATTTTTTCTGTAGTCGTCAACTAAGCTTCTGTCGACATCTTTATCCCGACGGTATTTTCTTCAATAAACCATTAAATCCTATTTGCTGGTCTTGCCGGCTGCCGGCTTCCTGGGCGTCTGCTCGCTTTCGTTATCGTCTGCATTTATTTTACCACCTGTGTAGCCGCCTGGAAGCTTTTCAACATGGAGGTCTTTTATGTAAAGTTCTCCCTGGCCCGTTATGCCAATAAAGTGAAAGGACATATAACGGACTGTTTTGATAATTCTCATTCCGTTATTGGACAGTTTGGGCTCTGGGAAATCGCGATGAATCCTTGTCCAACTTTTTGGATTTACGCCCTTGTCGTCTATTGTGTTCCATGATCCCTTCCATCTTTTCTGCATATCGAAGAGGCTGGGGTTCTCGTAAGGCGCCAGGCCGGGTTTGAACTGATAACCAATTGGATAAGCGTGATAGGGGGCAGTACCTTGAACGTATATGGAGAATCTGTAACGGCAACCCTGTTCAAAAGGAATCAGAGGGCTATCAACCTGCACGCCGGTCCACCATAGAGGTTGGCCCTGATAACCTTTATCCTCGTTGATTATCATTCTAATTACATTTTTTTTGCTATTAAATTGAGGAAGCATCGTAACATACTTCGTGTTGTTGGCATAATTTCCGTTCTGGCCAGGGGTATAATCATAAGTCCAGTATTTCCATGGGTTTTCCGGATCCTCGCAGTTTCCGTTTATCATTAAATTCTTCCCTTTTTCTTCAGCTGCAGAAACTGAAACTGCAAGAAAACCGCACAAAAACAGAAATATCATCGAAATAAGGATCCTTTTCACCATTCACTCCTCTCTTTATTATAAATGTTCCAAAAATACAAAAAGTTACATAATACAGCCATTTTCCCATTATTCTTTTGGGATAATCTTACGGCATATTGCGCCATTTTCTAATGGACCATTCTATTGTCAGTAACGTTATCAAACACGAGATTATTATGAAATTCTGCCATAAAGACGAATATTTCACGGTTTCTTCCTCTCGTTTCGTGAAACTGAGCGAAGATAGAGCTTCATTCATGTCTTTGACGCTTTCAAAGAACTTTCCACCGCTATTCTGGGCGATTGCCTCCAGAACCTCTGTTTTTGCCGGTCTTGGCACAGATTCAGGAGTAAAGGCCTTGATGAAGAACGAGATTGGATCTGATGTAACTTTCTTGCCCTCGATTTCGGCCACTGCTACTGCCTGATGAATGCCGGCAATCTCGGCTGTGAACTTTGTTGCAAATCCCGAGAATGATTTGCCTGAAGCGATAACCTGCTGCTTGGCCATGACGAACGGAATAGTACGCTTGTCAGGTGTTGTGATCTCGCAGTTCATGGTTGCATTCTGAATGCTTTCGCCCTTGCTGTCGCTGAACCTTGCGCTTATTTCCATCTGTTCGCCAAGATACATCTGTTCCTTGTCGGAGAATATGTCCAGTTTCTGGGTGGGCCCTTCTTTCTCTGAAGGCGACAACCATACCATGAGCTGTTCCCAGAACCTCTGGTATTGTTGATTCTCATTTGCCCTTGGGTCGAGCTGCCATCTCCACAGGGAATCGGTATAAAGCGCCACAACCTTTCCCTGCCCGTATCTCTGGGAGACAATCATAGGGGTAGGGCCTTTGTCTGTATTTGCCGTGATCAGCGATTCGGCTCCTGCGGACAATGCCGCATCAGGGAAAATGGAGAGTACGGGCGGAACATCTTCCCAGTATTTCTGTTCGCCTGAAAAGGCGGGATGAACCTTGCCTTCTGCTGTCAGTGCGACAGGATACTTTCCTTCGATCATGGACCCGAAACTTTTAACGGGAAGTATCTTTCGTAGAGGCGTATTCTGTATGCCGTTTGCACCCCAGGCTCTCGTTCCTCCAAGCAGGATAAGGCTGCCGCCATCGTCTACAAACTTGATCAAGTTTAGTGCACGCTGATCGCCGAGTTCTTCGGCATTGAGGTTCCCAAGTATAAGGATCTTGAAGAAAGACAATTGAGATTCAGTCATGTCGGCCGTCATGCTTCCCTGGGTACCTGCCGTGACGAGGAATTTTCCTTTTGCTCCGCGGATAAAGCACAGCGGAGTGACTTGCTTGATTGATTTAAGCACATGGGTCAGGTATTTGGATTCCCACCTTGGCGGACCTTCAACATAAAGCAGGCGGTTCTTGGTGTCGATGACCTGAACGTTCATGACATATTCATTGTCGTTGGTGTGTGTCTCGCCCTGGAGAGGTGGCAGGAATACCCTGTAATTATATACTCCTATTTCCGGATTCTGCAGTTGGAAGGAAACCTCTCTGGCACCGCCGCCATCGGGTATCTGGGTGGGTGCTTCATTCTGCAATGCACCGTTTTTGAACAGCTGCACATTAACCGGTTGTCCTTTTGTCCCCTGGCCTGATATTACAACCTTGAGTTCTGTGTTCCATCCGACAGTTACACGACGCGGCGTATTGACTGTATCAACGCGGATGTCTGGTTCAATTTCCCATGCGGCTTTCGGTTCAAGTCGCACTGAATAGATGGGGATTGGCCACTTTTCGTTTGCCCAGCCGTCGTCCGCTTCCCGTGTATCTATTGCATCAGACAACAGCAGTATACCTGTAACGTTCTGTCCCTTGTATCGGTCTCCCAGGTTTCTGAGTGAATCACGTATAAGCGTGGACGATCCATTCACCTCGACCGTGTCAACCGCATTGATTTCAATCCTGGAGCCAAGTTCGGCGGCGAAGTAATAAGTGTCAATATCGCACTCGGCGGCGACCACGCTTTTCCATGGCTGATCCAAGGCGTTTTTGGCCTCGGTCCATCTGTTGGTTGCTCCCTCAACGGGAGGGCCGAGTAACATACTTTTCGAAGTATCGACTATTACGATAAATCGTGGTTTCAGCAGGTGGGTTACTGACTGTTTGAAACTTGGCTGGAGCATACACCAGGCTAGAAGGGCAATGAATAACAGTCGGACGGACATGATCAGGATGTTGAATAATTCAATTTTCAAGTACCGCCAGGCACTGAAAAGACCAACCGCTATGGCAATAGCTATGCCCATGGCAATTATTGCCAGAGGTATCGTATGTTCCAAAATAATCATTCTATTTCTTTCAGGCGCCCTGGTCTGTTACTTTTCCTGATGCTTCAATTCCGAGCTGTTCGGATAGCTTCGGTGTTGCCCTTGCCAACCTGTTTGCATAAAAAACTTCTGCAATTGAAAGGATGAGCAGCAGCCACAGGAACTGTTCTCCCATTGTCTGGCCCACCCTGTAATCTTTAAGCTGCTTCAGGAGCTCTTCCTTGTTTTCGGCCGTATTGACCATTTTTGTGCCGATCTTTTTCGGAATTTCTTCCCGCTTGATTGTTGCGAGGTATGACTCTTTGCGATCGATGTTAACAGCCAGGCCTGGTGTCGGGTCACCCGTCTGTTGTGTCAGCGTGTAGATGCCTGGTATAAGCATGTTTTCCACGTACAAGGATGTCTTGTTGTCGGTAACGGCGCTTCGGATAGGGACATTTTCCTTGTTGGGGTTCTGAATGGTGGATGTCTGAATAGCCTCGGGGAGCACATCGACCAGTGAAAGATTCTTTCCGCTCCAGATGTAGGGTGATTCGCCCCGTATACCTGCGCCATACTGCACAACCTGGTGCATCAGCGGCAGGAAGAAAGGTGAAAGAGGGAAACTGCTCCAGTCACGATTTGCGGCAACGGAAAAGAGGATGGTTGCGCCATTACCGACGTTCCGGTGCATCAGGAATGTATCTGTGGCGCCGGCAGAAATAATTGATTCCTCTCCCTCGTTCAGACCTTCTTTTGGCCATCTCAGCTGGCGGGAAATAGTAACGACCGGTGCGCTGCCGGGCGGGAGTTGTAGAGTCCTGAGGAGTGGATGCTGTGGCTTCTCCCATCTGAGCATGCGTTTCTTCTCCTCCATCTGTACGTCGATAACTGAAGAGGGCTTGCCGGGCATAACGCTCCATGCCTTGTAATCTTCAATTGTTGCTTTGTCGCCAGGGAAAATGACGAGCAGTCCGCCGCTGCGAACATACTGTTCAATCACAACAAGATCCTGTCCGGCAATCGGTATGGCATTACAGAGAAATATGCACGAATAAGCTGAAAAGGTTTCGCTTGGAAGTTGGTCAGGGGTAACATGTTTGACGTTCATTGTGGCATTTGAATCGCCTGTCGGGTTGAGCGCCTTCATTACAAAAAATGCGTCATTCTGGGTTCCGACACACAGCGTAGGGAGTTGCTCTTTGACCTTGATGGTAAAGTAGAAGTTATTGTCAGCCGGCAGATTGTCGGAAGGAGACTGGATCCTTGCGGAATGTTTGCCGGGCTTGAGCTGCGGGAGTGCAAATAACTCCTCGGCTTCCGAATTGTCTGTGAAAACTATGGCACGCGTTCCAATTTCCTGGTCATCGACATACGCGGTAATGGTGCTGTTTTGTGCCGGGCCAGTGCGGGCCAGCTTGACTTTTACCTTTGCAGTGGTATCGGACATTATGAGCTGGGGCTGGAGATCTATGTCGATTGGTGCGGTGTTTTCCGGGGCTGTTACTCCGACGAGTGTTACGAAGAAAGCGGTTTTTTTATCAATTTTTGATGGTTGCCAGACATCTATGCTGGAGCTTTTGGCCACCTCTCCCTCGCCGGGTTTCCCCTTGCTATCCTTCTTTGAGGTCTTTTCATCAGTCTTCTTGGCCGGCTTTTCTTCTTTTTTCTTTGCCGATTTATCAGGTATGACCTCTAGAGCCTGGCTATTGGCATTTGTATCCGTTATTGCAAAACTGTTCCACGGCAGGGCCTGACCGTCTGTGAAAATATGGATTTCCCTTTCCCTGCGGCGAGTTTCGAGTTTGAGCGCGTCGTTTGCAGCTATTACTGCGGGAGCTAGCTGCGAACCAGTTGTGCCGCATTTTAGCCCCTTGAGCTGGCTCAGCACGAACTCCCTCTGGACATTCAGCTGTCCCACTACTGGAGTCACGTCGGTCCCTGCTACGTATAGACAGACCTGGTCGCCTTCTTCCAGGCCTTCAATCATGTTGGCGGCGGCATCGATTGCCCGGCTCCATGCCGTATCCTTGCCCATATTGTATTCCATGCTGAATGAGCCATCCAGGACTATGGCGATATCTCTCTGTGTCCGGCCGAGAACCTTGCCAAAACTCTTGGTTCGGAGCATTGGCATTGCGAATGCCAGCGAGATGACAGCCATTATGATGGTTCTCAATATCCAGAGTATAAAGTTCTCCATCTTGATGCGGCGGGATGATTTCTTCTCTGCCATTTTCAGGAATCGGACGGTGCTGAAAGGCATTCGCACCTTTTTTGAAGACTGCATCATATGCAGCGCCAGCGGAATGGTTGCCGCTGCACCTGCCCACAAAAACATAGGGTTCAGAAAATCAAACATGACTAAGCAAAGCTCTTTCTTTACTCAAAACTTACCGCGACAATCTTCTTCGTTCCTCGAGATATGCGCGTACAAATGTTCCAACGTCCTGGTCGGTCCTGACAAGCCTGTAATCTATATTCATTGCCTGGCAGGCGCTTCTGTATTTTTCCATGAATTCCTGGAAAACGGACTGATAATCCGCTGCCATGGACTTTGGGTCACAGATTACAGTCTCGCCTGTTTCCATATCCTCAAATTCGCACCCGCGCTTGAATGAAAGATCTATTTCCGTCGGGTCAAGCGTATGGAAAACGATCACATCGTGATGTTGTTTGCGGAAATGGGCGAGGGCAAGGTTTACCTTTTCGGGTTCATCGAACAGGTCTGAGAAGATAACAATAAGCGCGCGTTTGCGGACGCTTTCCGCAATCTGGTTCAAGGTGTCTGCTACAAGCGTTGTTTCTCCGGTTTTCAGGCCCTGCAGACCCTTGAGCAGGTTATTGAGATGGTTGATCGAGTTGCTTGCGCTTACCTGGTAATCGATCTTGTTGGAATGGACGAAAAGACCGATTGAGTCACGGGCTTTTACCACGACGAACCCTATAGCAGCCGCAAGATGACATGCGTACTGGTACTTTGAAATATCGCTGTTGCCGTACCCCATGGAACCGCTGCGGTCTATCACCATGTAGACACGCAGGTTTGTTTCGTCTTCGTATCTCTTGATGTAATAGCGGTCTGTACGCCCGAAGACTTTCCAGTCTATCTTCTTTACATCGTCGCCCAGGCCGTATGATTTATGGTCGGCGAATTCTGAACTTGCGCCCTTTAGCGGGCTTCTGTGCGCACCGGCCAGGTTCCCTTCAACAACGTAACGTGAGAGCAGTACGAGGCGTCCAAGTTTATGACGTTCCTCAGGTTTCAGATAATAAGTTATGCCTTCGCCTTCAGCCATAAGCTCTTTTCTGCGTTCACGCTGTTTCAGCGGCCACTCCGGCCGCAAATAAGAGGCCTTTTTACACTTTTTGTCTTCTCTCTTGCAATAGATAACAGCTTATGGAGAGAAGTCTTTTCTGCCCCATTATATACTCTAATGTCCTGTTACAGTGACAATGTTACTGATTCTTTGGTTATTGCGGCAAAAGGAGTCCTGAAATTCAGGGGTAACAGGAGAAAGGTTGGCCATGCCTACCTTCTTTTTCCGCAAAAGCGCTTAATATTTTTTTTGAAGAGAGGCATGTCGCTTTTGAGGATTTGCCAGATAATCTTCAGATCTATGCCGAAATATGCGTGTATAATCCTATGTCGTAAACCGACGATCTTGTTCCATTCGATTTCGGGATGTGATGCCCTGAAATCTTCCGGCAGTTGATTGGCGGCCTCACCAATAATTTCCAGATTTCTTGCAACGGCATCGATTCTCATCTCATCCTTGATGAATGTGCCTTCTGATATTCGCTTGGTGTAACGTTCGATCTTATTGACTGCATCCAAAATGTCTTGAAGAAGCAATTCGACAGGCCGCTTAGACATGGATAAGCTCCGGCTTGATGAACTTCATTTTTGCGGGCTTAACCGCGCGGGTTGAGACCAGGTCCACGTGAATGCCGATTAGATTCTCTATTTCTTCGGCTAGTGAAACGAACTTAAGGCCGATAGATGGGTCGACCTCGACAAGGAGGTCAACATCGCTCCCTGGTTTCTGGTCGCCCCGCGCATAAGAACCAAACAAGGCCAGGCTCCCTACCTTGTATTTTGATTGCAATGCTGCCTTATGCATCCTCAGTAATTTGATTATTTCCGCCCTTTTCTTCATTATTTCTTACAATACCAATTTGACACGGATATTGCACCAGTATTTTGTAATATCCGCCCGAAGGGTTGATTGGTTCTTGGGCTATTTTATTGCGGTTTTTGTTGGGGCAGTTCCAACTCCGTGAATTTCACCTCACTCGGTTTCACAATCTTTGCCCCGGCCTTCTTGAGATAATCCATGAGATCGTTGTGAATCTTGTCGAAATCAACTTTCTTGTATTCCTCCTGGCAGGCGGGGCAGATTCCGAATACACCTGTCTTGACAGCAAAGTAATCAGGACGGATAGAGAACAAACATGGATATTGGCATAATTTTGCATTAAGAAGACCGGTCGTGATATAAGCAATAGCTTGCTTCTGATCATTCTTTTGCGCATATGTGTAGTGTAAGGATAGAATTGTACCTAATGCTGTTTTGTCGGTGGGGAGCAATACGGGGTTTCCATTACTTCGACTAAATGGTTTGTTTGGAAATAATTTATCTTTGAATGATTCAGATGTAATGAAGGCTACAAACAGTGCGTCGGCAGGAATAGCGGCTTTGTTAGAAATATCAGTCCATAACGCATCAGCCATATGGCATAGCGTTTTTGATTGTGTGGACAAGCTGGCTGGATCTCTTTCAAGCTTTCTTTGTTGCATGAGTTGTTCTGACAAGGTGATGCTGGGTAATATAACAACTTCTGTTTTCAGAAAGTCTCCGATCTTCCTGCTTTCACCGAGAAGAAGTGTTTTATCGTAATTGCCAACTGGTAATAAATATATCTTGCGATTGACCGGGGTTTGTCGTGTTTCTGCTAATGTTTTCCATAGTTCGGGAATCTTGCCGATTTCTGATTCTGTAGTAATAACGATATTTGATGCTTCTGAAAGCCATTTCTTTGTTGGGGGGTATGAAATCTTTGCGGGTGTCAGGCGTAAGGCTGTTTTACAGTTCCGAACTGCATCTTCTTTCTTGTTCAGATTAAGCAGGCATTTGGCCATTGCTGTGAAAGTTATACATGCGTGCTCATCTCCGCAACGGCTGAAAACCGCCTTCTTGTCGGTGGATTCCAGATCTGCCAAGGCTTCGTTCGGCTGTTTAAATTTCAGGAGATTGGAGAGATAAGCATCCCAATCTGGAAGTAATACATGATCTTTTGTCTTTTCAACTTTACTTTGAATTGCAAGGAATTGTTCCTTTGATATCCCGGTGGTGATAGGCTTTTCATAGCCAGATTCGATTGCAGCGGATAATGATTCAATTCTCGGCGTTTCATATGCGTCATATAAATTCCGCATGGCACCAGATTTGCCAGGCATATTCTTGATCCTACCCAGTGTTTGGGTTGCACTTGAGAGATCTCCTTTGCCATACTGGGCTTCGGCCATAATTACGAAAGATCGACACGGCTCTTTGTCTGGATATTGCCGGAGGTGTTCTTGGATAAGTTGCAATGCGTAATCATGATTACCAATTGATGTCTGAATCTCAGAACGAACAACCAATGGCCATTGTACAGTAAAAGGTATCGGTCCTTTTTCCTGCTTCAGAATCTCTTCTATAAGTTCGCCTGCTCGTTGTTTCAAGGGCATCATTTCCCGCGCCTTTGCACTCTTGTATTTACTCATGTTGTT
>MHBM01000166.1 GCA_001804885.1 Lentisphaerae bacterium RIFOXYA12_FULL_48_11 | reverse complement strand
CGATAATGGAAATTGCCTCAAAGAAAAACATTGCTATTGTGGAAGACTCGGCACACGCCCTTGGTACACAGTATAAAGGCAAACATGTCGGACAACGAGGCACTTCGATCTATTCGTTTCATCCTATCAAAAACATAACTACCGGCGAAGGTGGAATGATATGCTCCGATGACCGCACACTGCTTGACTGTGCCCGAAGACTGAGATTTCATGGGCTTGGTGTTAATGCTTTCGATCGCAAGATTCAGGGCCGCGATCCCAACGCCGAGGTTCTAGAGCCTGGTTATAAGTACAATCTCACGGACATCTCTGCAGCACTGGGAATCAGCCAGCTTGTGCGCATCAATGCATTTATCCTTAAGCGTACTGAATTGGCGATGTTATACAGGAAGCTCTTAACAGAAATACCTGAAATAAATCCTCTTCACGACCCACCCTACTCAATAAAGCACGCTTGGCACCTTTTCATTGTCAGGGTTGACACCGACAAAACAGGAATGAGCCGCGATGATTTTATGATCCGGCTTAAGGAAAAGAACATCGGCACCGGCCTTCATTTCCGAGCAGTACATCTCCACAAATATTACATGAATAGCATGGAAATGCGCCGCGGAATGCTGCCGGACACCGAATGGAATTCCGACAGGATCTGCTCGTTACCCCTCTTCCCTGACATGACACCTGACGATGTTAATGATGTTGTTAATGCAATCAAGGAAGTCTTAAAAAAAGGCTGAGGAAAAGCAATGCAAAGTGCCCCAATATTATCGGTTGTTGTTCCAGTGTACAACGAAGAGCAAAACCTCAACCAACTGATCACCAGGACTCTCAATGCATGTAAAAGCACTGGAAACCCCTTTGAAATCATCTTTATTGATGACGGGAGTACAGATAAATCACACCAAATCCTAACAGAGGCATCAACGAATAATCCGAACTGTATTATCACTATTATCCTAAACAGGAATTATGGCCAGCATGTTGCAATTATGGCTGCTTTCGCAGAATCAAAGGGCCAATTCATTGTAACTCTGGACGCTGACCTCCAGAATCCACCAGAAGAAATTCCAAGAGTGCTCAAGCAACTACAGGAAGGTGCCGATGTCGTCGGGACTATCAGAACGCCACGTCATGACCCCCTGTTCAGGAAGGTATGCTCATATCTGACCAACAAGATGGTCCAAAGAACTACAGGCGTAATGATGCACGATTACGGCTGTATGTTAAGGGGATACAGGCACGAAATAGTGGAAGCCATGCTTAAATGCCATGAAAGAAGCACATTCATCCCAATCCTTGCAAACAGTTTTGCCCGTCACGCGACAGAGATAGAAGTACAGCATTCAGCACGTACTGCAGGTGACTCAAAATATAGCACCTGGAAGTTAATCAACCTCCAGTTCGATCTGATTACCAGCATGACTACATTCCCTTTGCGACTCTTAACCATTATTGGCGGAATTGTTGCCGCGCTGGGCATGGGGTTCGGTATATTTCTTTTCGTCATGCGCCTTGTTCACGGCTCCGAATGGGCTGTTAGCGGAGTATTCACCCTGTTTGCGATCCTGTTTATTTTTATAGGGGCACAGTTTGTCGGGATGGGTCTACTGGGTGAATATATCGGGAGAATTTTTCTGGATGTTAGAGCACGCCCCCGTTATCTTGTCCGGCAAATTGTCGGGCGTACTGAAGAAATGACATGAAATGAAAGCTGTTGTTTTCGCATATCACAATGTTGGCTGCGCCGGGATCGAGTCATTGCTTCGTAATGGATTCGAAGTGTCAGCAGTCTTCACTCACAAGGACTCAACAGTTGAAAACATCTGGTTTGACTCTGTTGCAGAGCTGGCCGCCTCAAACAACATACCAGTTTTCGCCCCAGCAAATGTCAATAACCCGATATGGGTTAACAAAATCAGGAAGCTCCAGCCAGACATAATATTCTCCTTTTATTACAGGGACATGATTAAACCAGCCATCTTGGCTATTCCACCCAAAGGCAGTCTGAATCTTCATGGATCGCTGTTACCCAAATACCGTGGCAGATGCCCTATCAACTGGGTCCTGATCCACGGAGAAAGAGAAACAGGTGTAACGCTCCATTACATGACATCAAAACCGGATGATGGCGATATTATTGCCCAGAGGAAAATACCAATCACAAAGAATGACACGGCAAAAACACTTTTCGATAAAACGGTTACGACCGGAAAAAAACTTCTGGACGAGATTCTGCCTAAACTGAAAAGAACTACCATACCGCGCACTAAACAAAATCAATCCAGGGCAACTTATTTTGGTGGGCGAAAACCAACAGATGGAGAAATCGAATGGAGCAAGAGTTCCGCCGAGATAAGAAACCTAATCAGGGCTGTTACCCGCCCCTATCCAGGTGCTTTCTCTTATGCAGGGGCCAAGAAATGTTTTTTCTGGGAAGCAACAGAAATTAAGAATACAGACAGAAAATCAAAACCAGGAATAATTCTATCTTCAAATCCCCTGGTAATCGCCTGCGGAAAAGATGCCATCCGCGTAGATTTTGCACAACCTGAAGACGGCGTCTACATTAGCGGAGCACAACTCGCAAAGGAACTCAGCCTTCTAGAGGGAATGCGCTTCGGACCACACGCCGGTATGCGAGCCGAAACAACCAGGAAAAGAAGCGTGTTGATCCTCGGCGTAAACGGTTTTATTGGAAATGCACTTGTTGAAAGACTTCTAAAGAGCGGGAGATTTGAAGTACATGGCATGGACATAAGATCAAATCACATTGAACGTCTCCTGAACAAACCTGGATTCTTCTTCAACGAATGCGACATCGCCATCCACAGGGAGTGGATTGAATACCATGTGAGAAAATGTGATATCGTTATCCCCCTGGTTGCAATCGCCACACCGATCGAATACACAAGGAATCCCCTCAATGTATTCGAACTCGATTTCGAAGAAAACCTTCGCGTCGTACGCTATTGTGCGAAATACAAGAAACGCATCATTTTCCCATCCACATCGGAAGTATACGGGATGTGCAACGAACCGGAATTCGATGAAGATAACTCAAATCTTGTTCTCGGCCCGATTCGCATGCAGAGATGGATTTATTCCTGCATCAAACAGCTTCTCGACAGGGTTATCTGGGCATATGGCCAGCAGCAGAGTTTGAAATTCACACTGTTCAGACCTTTCAACTGGATTGGACCGAGACTGGACAGCCTGACTTCAGCTCGTATCGGCAGTTCAAGAGCAATAACGCAGCTTATTCTTAACCTTGTAGAGGGAACCCCCATCCAATTGATTGATGGTGGCAACCAAAAGCGATGTTTTACAGATGTATCTGATGGAATAGAATGTCTGTACAGAATAATAGAGAATAAGGACGCTAAATGCGATGGACAGATAATCAACATTGGTAATCCTGATAACGAAGCCAGCATCAAAGGATTGGCTGAAATGCTGGTAAAGAGATTTGAAAAGCATCCTCTGCGAAGGAAATTCCCCCCATTTGCCGGCTATTTGGAAGTGGAAAGTGACTCCTATTACGGTTCAGGCTACCAGGACATGCAGCACCGTAAACCAAGCATCCGTAACGCAAAACGCCTCGTGAGTTGGACACCAAAGATACCAATAGAGAAATCAGTCGCCAATACGCTGGACTTCTTCTTGCGTGAAGCAGTCCGTTCCAACGAGTTTGATATCTCATGAGAGTCGGACTAAGGATTGACGTGGACACATTCAGGGGAACCAGAATTGGGGTTCCCAATCTCTGCAAACTTCTGGCAGAACATTCAATCAAGGCAACCTTCTATTTCAGCATTGGGCCCGACAATATGGGGCGCCATCTCTGGCGCCTGTTCAAGCCGGCTTTTCTTCTAAAGATGCTGCGTTCAAACGCGCCAGGATTGTATGGGTGGGATATTCTTATCAGGGGTACGTTCTGTCCCGGACCGATAATTGGAAAAGAACTTGCTCAAATTATAAGAGCAACCGCAGAAGAAGGTCACGACATAGGGCTTCATGCATGGGATCATCATGCATGGCAAACCAACATCGACACTATGGACTCCGGAAATATAAATAACTCCATTACGCTGGGTGTAAATATGATGACAGAAATAACCGGCAAACCACCCTCAACCTCAGCAACCCCTGGATGGAAATGTAACGACACCACACTCATCGAAAAAAGTAAATTTCCATTCAAATATAATAGCGACTGCCGTGGTACGGATATTTTCATACCGGTAGTGGGAAACCAGCCCCTCAACCAAATCCAAATACCTGTAACTCTGCCGACATACGATGAAATAATTGGTCGAAACGACATATCAGACAGTAATTATAATGACCACATTCTTTCACTGTTAAAACCTGATAGCTTAAATGTATTAGCAATCCACGCCGAAGTTGAAGGCATCACCAAAAGACACCTATTCAGTGATTTTATTGGCAAATTAAATCAGAAAAGTGGTATTTTCCTCCCTTTGGAAAAACTTATTCCCAGAGACAGCATTCCAAGGAAAGTACCGGTAATAAAGAGAAATATCCCCGGTCGTGAAGGCTGGATTGCAGTCCAAGGAAATGAAAATTGATGCAAACCATATGAAATCTTTTCTGGCCCTTCTCTTGGCGGCAATTATCGTTTACATAGTACCGCTCAATTCTCGACCAATGTCAGTACCAGACGAATCCCGTTATGCAGAAATTCCCAGAGAAATGATTACTGCAGGTAACTGGGTAGTCCCGTATCTCAACGGCTTACGGTATTTCGAGAAGCCAGCAATGGGATATTGGATAAATGCACTGTCTATATTGGCTTTTGGCGAGAATAATTTCGCCATTCGCCTTCCTTCAGCTATATCAACGCTAATCACCGCATTATTCATTTTCCTGCTTGTCAGAAAGTTCTCGGGTGATACAAGAAAAGGAATACTCTCATCTGCCGCATTTTTAACATGTGCCGAGGTGTTTGGCATCGGGGTGTTTTGTGTCCTCGACAGTCTTCTCTCAATGTTTATAACCGGAACCATGGTATCTTTTTTCATGGCAACGCAGGAGATTGCTCAAAAAAGAAGGATATTCTACCTGATTCTTGCAGGTACGTCCTGCGGTTGTGCGTTCCTAACAAAAGGATTCCTTGGTTTTGCCCTCCCAGTCGTCGGTATTATTCCATTCCTGATCTGGGAACGAAGATTTAAGGACATTTTGCACCTGGCATGGATTCCTGCTATCAGTGCGCTCATTCTAATTCTTCCATGGGCCATCACCATTCATATTCAGGAAAATGATTTCTGGCATTATTTCTTCTGGGTCGAACACATCCAACGTTTCTTTGCTTCTGCAGACGAGGCACAGCATCCTGCGCCTATCTGGTACTTCGTACCATTTATTGTAGGAGGCATTTTCCCATGGACAATGTTATTGCCAACGGCAGCGGCCGGCTTGCGAAAAGTTGGGGTTCAAGATCCCCTCACCAAATTCACTATATGCTGGTTCCTGTTTTTTCTACTTTTCTTATCAGCCTCATCAGGAAAACTTGCCACTTACATTTTGCCGTGTTTCCCACCATTATTGATCCTATTCATCAGCGGCCTTCTGAAACAACTGGAAGACAGTCATAGCAAGGTATTCTTCTGTTCAGCTATTCTTACCGCAGTATTCATGGCAGCAGCATCCCTGTTTCTTGTCACCAGCCAGAGATTTGATTGTATGGAACACCTCCGTGTTTACTGGGATCATGAGGCCTGGAAATGGCGTATTCTCGCAGCAGGATTCGCGATATTCAGCATATTTTCAATGTTCTCATCAAACAGTACCGGTATATACCGACAAATAACACTCTATGCTGTTGCCCCCCTGTTTCTATTTTTCTCAGTACACTTTGCAGTGCCCCAGAACTTCAGATTTCTCGCAAGGGAATGCATGGACCCCATCAGAATGATTCAAAGCCAGCAAGATCGGATTAAGCTGGATTCTATTATTGTTTCAGACAGTTACCTGGCACCAGCTGTCTGCTGGGCTTACAAACGTAAAGACGTATATATTCTAGACAAGGGTGGTGAGTTTTCATACGGATTAAAATATACTGAAGCAAAACACCGGCACATCATGTTTGCCGATTTTCGCTATTTCAGCGATATAACAAAAGATCCTGTGACACTGATTACAGAAGTGAATGATTACGATATATACAAGCATCAATTGCCAAACCCTTTTTACCTCCTTAACACTAACGGTTTCGTCTTTGCACAGTACAAGCTCAAGGAAATTAAAAGGCGATGAAAATGAAGCTATTCGAAAGATATGTAAATAGGCCGGCCAGAAAGAACAATTTCCCGTAATCGAATATCAACATTATTGCCACACGCGTCCCGAACACTGGAACATTCAAACGCCAGTTTATATTTGATCTCACCAATAGATGAATAAGCCAGACAAATCTTCTGTCCAGTCACTTGCCGGAACATGTAAAGATGAATACCTTCGACGCCTGACACAGGCTTCTCATAGAACTCACTTTCACCAAGCAGCGAGAGAAAATATTGCAGCATAAGATAAGCCGGCCTTTTCCTCCAGCCTGAGTCATCAGAATCATCAACGAGGCCATACCCCTTAGCTACGAGTCGCCACCAGTACACCCGGTCTACCATGCCTGAACAGACAGCTATTACTATGTAGCGGATCATATAATCAGCATATTCATCTTCCGAAACACTTGGATCATTAAATCTTGGCCCTGGCGAGTTATAAGGTGAACCTACGGGTGAATATACACCGGTTCCCTTAAGTGGCCAGTTTACTTCTGACACGATCAGGCTATCATCACACTTTGAAGAGCGATAAGCTATTGCCCGTGCTAATGCAAATTTCTCCAACGCAGTAAAAGAAACCTGCCTATTCTCCGGGGCTCCCCTCCTGTCAACATAAAGATGGTGTGACAATGATGCAAAATGCAGTTTTTCAGGGATGTTTCTTAACGCTGCCATAAGAAAATGATATTCAAAATCAATAACAGCTGGCCCTATAAACTTTACTTCCGGATACTTGTCTGCAATTGCGGCAACGGCCTCAAGCAAACGCCTGTGTTCATCAAAGTTCCATATCCCCCATTTGACCCTGTTGACAGCATGACCAGTTTCTACATACTCAACATGTCCACTGACACGTTCCAGCACATACGCAACGAAAAGCGCCCATTTTCTTGGGTCAACCACCGACGCACGATCCTGGACCAACGCTACGGACACAGAGTGTCCCTCGTTATGCAGCGTTTTAACAATGTGAGAGAGAAACCCCCACTCCTTTTCACTTTCATGTGCATAGAACCGTACCATGACTGGAACGGCCCCAATGTGCTCGAGCAACATCATAGCCTTGTCAGACGTTTCTGCCCTCGGACTGATTGTGAGACCAATCCTATCTTTTAAATTCACAGTTTTTTTATAACAAGATTTGAGGAGCTCTGAGTACTCAGCCCAAACAGGTATAATTCCAAGTAGTGTTGAGCCTGTAATTTGAAGGTGGCGTTCCAAACCATAGTACCTTGAACGATCTGCTGGCCTCATTACACTTATTGGCTGTCCGGATCTTTCGTCCCAAATCCACATATTCTTTTCTGATGGGTAACCCGTCTTATTTTGTTCCAACTTACTGTTCCGGCGCGTCCTAAGAGGATGTCGCAACCAGCGGGTCCCGGAGTGGACTGCGTATAACTTTCTATAGATCTTCTCCCACTTCATAAAATCTGCCGACGGTACAGCAGGAGCGAAATACATTTCCTTAAAAACACGCATCAAGTCAGAAGGAAGATATATCCGAGAAATGTCGCGGGCCCTTTCACGGTCAGTCATCCGAGTCCTTATCCTGGCACGATTCAAATCGATGAACTGCACATTACCCCTTATCGCATCACCTGTTCTATATAACAGGATATTCTGATTCCCGAGATCATTATGCAAAAAACCAGAATCGTGCATTTTCCTCACAGCATCTGCAACGCGCTGCATCAGGGCCATAAACTTTTCACACTGAGGCTCATACCTAAACAGGCGAATAAGCTCGTCTTTAAATGTGGTAATATCAGGCACATACGTTGCAAGAAAATAGCTCTCGATAAGTCGCCCATCCTGTCGACGGTCAAGAAAACCTATCGGAGATGGGGTCTCAATACTCTTGCTGACCAGATATGAGGAGGCAATCCATGTACGCTTTGCTTTTGAACCCCGATATCCATCTATCAGGTCTTTAATGGCAGATTGCTGCCCAAAAGATTTAACGGCTATTTCAACCAGGCTCCCGTGCACTGGAAGAATGATCTTGGCATTTTGATTACGACCCGCAGTGATAATCTCGGCATCCCTGCCTGCAATCAAATGCTTAATTCCCTCCAGCTGTTTCAAAAAAGCAGGGTCATTATAACCCTCGCCAATAATGCCGGAATACACACCTATTGAGATTTCGTTGATCACCTTTGCCACCATACCTGCGCAAATTATACCCTAAAATCACTCTGGTCAAGAGAAGGCTAGCCTGTCCGCCACTTCAAATAATTTAAAGCATCGGCACGAAACACACATGCAACAATAAATCGTTTTTGACAGAAGTACTGCAATTTGAAACCTACATTGATATTATTTCTTTACACTGGGCATGGAATCAGCTTTGAGATCGCCAAGGGAATACTGCAAACCATCTAGATAATGCTGCAAAATGACCGGATTCCACCAAACCTGGTGCTGATGACCGAACGAACAGTAAAAAACTCTTCCCTTGCCCTCCTCTCGAATCCAGCTAATGGCATAATCATGGTCTTGCCGATTCTCGCCTTTTTTAAAGCCTGGCTTTGCGGGGTCATCCGGCTGAGTTGAAATATCAATACTAAGCAACACTCTTTGTTTCTCACGCGAGTAAGGTTCCCTGAACGTATACATCTCGTCCTGTATGTCAAACCCTTCCCCTTTGAATACAGCATTAATAGGGTTCTTCGGATCATCATTCCGTACTCTAATCTTGTAGAATGGATGCCCAGCGAAATAACCGCCGATCATTTCACCATAGTCTTTCCAATCATACGAACAGTCAGTTGCCGCATGGCTTCCAGCCAATCCACGGCCATTTCTCACGAAATCGAGCAGACTTATCCTAAGCCGCTCATTGACAGCCTTGTCCGGATCCCCGAATAGAGAACCGGTATTTTCCATCATCATAATCGCATCAAACTGCGCCAAGACTTGCGGCTCAAACATATACCGATCGTCACTTATCAGGGCCTGCCAGGCACCTGTCTTCTGCCCCATAAGGAGTATCGTCCTAGCACCAAGAGGAATCGAGCTGTGAGGAAAACCTAGAGTCTTCGTATAAACCAGAACTTTACGAGATTTAACCGGCTGTACCGTTGCTTTCACGGGCAGATTCTCTACCACCTTGATAATTTCCTCTGCCTCGGGCAACATAAAAATGTCACCTTTCTTCTTCAGTTTGATAGTATTGCTCAACGGTTCAGGTTTCTCAGTATTATCAGTAAAAAACAATTCCACCTGGTGTTCCTTATCAAATTCAGGCAAAATTATTGTCTCCACCGCCTGCTTTCTCGGAATAATAGGAAAGTATTTGAACGAAAACTCATCTACTTTCTTCTTCTCAATTTTTCCGGTTTTATTATTCTTCTGCTCTTTCTCAACCTGAATTGCACATTTGACAGCCATCTGCATGGATTTACCAGCGACAGCTGGATCCGCCAAGTAAGAAATTTGGTATGTAGTTGGCTTACAGCATCTTACAGAATCAGCGCCCCACATTATTATCCTTCCCTTTGGCGGTATCACAGGAAAACTTACAGGTGCATTATCGGAGGAAAGCTGGACATCACGTTCTGCGGCAAGAACGGAAATACACAACATGCCGGCGATTGGCAACACATACAAACGTTTGAATTTCACAACTTGAACTCCTTGGTTAATTAGTATTATTTTTTTGTAAACTTAAACCTGACCCTATCCAACCGATTCCAGCAAATGTCATGTTAGTCAGAAACCCATAATCCAAAAACACTACCGTCGACACGTGTTGTTCCCGACTTAACTACAAGCCTTTTACATATCCATTCCCGATCAATTCCTTCATTTTGGCAACTGTCAGTTGCGGAGCAATAATTGTAATCCGCCGTGGTCCCAGATTGATTTCAGTCTGTCCCTCAACACTATCAACTTCTACTTCTTCACCACGAATATAACTGATATTCAGAGATTCCCTGCCAACAGGTAGAATCAATTTCGAATCCTGTTCACACCCCCACACAACCACCACGGATCCTTGTCCATATGCACCAACAGACACTTTCACCCCTCCAATTCTCGAAGGAGCATCCAGCCGTACAAATTGCCATTCATTTCCATTACGAATAATTGCAAAGTCCACGCCCTTTTGCCGTAACTTTGCGGTCTCCGACACAGGAATTACCCCCATCATCCTCGCGTCCTCATACACTTTCACTATCTCCAAAATACCAGGTGTAAAAGGATGCTTGTCCATCTGGCCGAAACTTGTTTGTAGGCTGACAGGAACATCATATGCCATGGACTTTGTCATAAGATATTCAATTTCATCAAGTTGCAAACCATCAGTATTTTTACTTTTCGGCCAGATACCAAACCACCCCAACTCCCCTGGCATCATGTCTTCACTAATACTAAGCATGTATTCCACTGATTTATCTATGTGCTGACGTACGGTGGGCCATGTTTCAGCCTTACCGCCCGCGATGATATGTCCATTCAGAGTATTCATATATGTATCCACAGTCCCACTGCGCGAGAATGAATGCCAGAGATTGTGCGTCATGATCGTACCCATGTGAATAATCGGACGCTTGGTAAATTTTCTAATTGATTCCAACTGGAACTTGGAAACGTAATATGCAAACCGACGTCGATCTACATCTTCGCCACCATCAAAATAAAACATATCGAAATCACAGTCATTGAAAATACCAGCCAGGCGGGTTGTTACCTCATCCAGTAATCCTGTTTCCTGGTCAATGATATATCCATCGATACAACCATCAACACCAAAGTGACGACCGAATGATCCGGCTTTATGTCCAACAGCCAATGTCTTAAAAGCTCCACGCCTGCAATCCTGAAACGTATTCCACTTTCCCTCGGGGCCAATACTCTTGTACTGTATTATCTCATTATCAACAATAACTTCACGGTGTTTCTCAACACCACCCTCCCACATCTTCTGTGAGGCGATCGAACTCCCGGGCCATTCCCTAAGATCTGTCTTCACACGGATTTCTGTGACGAATGCATCAATATCTGAGGCAATCGAATTTTCCCGATCCACCCAAAAACGCTTGTCTGGGACTGGCGTAACATAAGGATCTATCTTTGCGATCTTAGAGGCGAAACCGTGCATACCCACCTTGATTCCTGCCTTGTGCAGCTTCGTAACAGTCCGCCTCAGGCTCGCCTGTCCTTCAGGAAACATCTTTGTATTAAAGACATAATGACCTGGCGATGTACACCACGAGCTGCTGGAGAGAAGCACCTGCCGAAATCCGCTCTGCTTGCAGCACTCAATAACCTTATCTACATCAGCCTCACCAAAGTTAAGAAACCAGTACGACTCCTTGGCAACAGGAAGCTCCTTTGATGGTACGCCACCTCCGAGGTTACAGACAAGGTTTAGTTCAGCAGACAGACGGCAGAGAGTGGCACGGTACTCGGGAGGTGGTGCTGCTATAAGAGCAACACCGGCTCCTTCAAGCCGAGGCCCAGGGTAATCCTGCGTTGATGCCGAAATAAACGTTTGCCCTTTTTTATGTTGTGCATAAGCCTGAACCTGAAGGTTAACAGCTGTCAGTCCTACAGCTATTGTCGAATCCCAACCTGCAGCCAGACGTCGTCCGACATGTTCAACAGGAGTCACAGCAATCCTCACAAGTTCCAATTCATGGGGACGCTGCCCTGATATACTGTTCAATTTGAAAATTATACCATCCATGCACTCTGAAACATCATAGGACAGATCACAACCAAACTCATTAAACCCTACGATCAGCCTGCCGTCTTTCAGACAGGCCCGGGACGCTTCAATTCTTTTCTTTGTGGCGGCATCAGTAATCACCCTCTGTTGATGTATCACATTGTCATCGATTCCAGCACGATGGCCCATAGACATCTGCCCAAAAGTAGCCGCGGCAAACTTTGTTTTGCCAATGATCAGGTCTCTCCCCGTACACTTATGAACCAGTGATTTCCAAACAGCGTCAGGCCCCAAAACAGCCTTTATAGCCGCAGTTTCAATAACGATGTCGTTTTCCAGGCTAGTACAGAGCTCTGCACTTACACAACCGGATAAAGAAAATGCTATAACGAAAAAGAGTGGATGTGATTTGAGAACAAATCTCACAAGTTCCTCCAAGAAACAACTATGCGGCGAGATATTGCCTTGAAAGCAGCTGCTTGTCAGATAAAAAAGGTAAAATTTTTTTGAAATTAACTCGAATATCCACGACAAGCGCAGGGCGCTTGTCTTTGCTGAAGGCTATCGCCGTAACGACAGAAAAATCCAAAAAAACCAATCAACCATCCGACAGACACCGGAACGTATATGGAACTTTAGAACTTGCCAACCTATCCAATAATCGCCGGGAAATTCCGAAGCAGAGATGCATCGCCCTTTATAATAAACCTGCTGTTCATTTCGACACGCGCCCCCATCTTGTCGATAAATGTCTCCGCCACGATCTTCTTTCTATCGGAATATTTTCCATCCCTCATCAGTAAATAGCCCTGCAAAAGGTCAGTTGCCATTTCGACCATTCTCCTGGAGTGATACTCCTGAAACCTGGCATCATTCTTACCGACAACAAAATTAATTGTGTCTTCGAAAATTCTCTTTAATTCACGCAGACGCTTAAGAAGGTAATCAGAGTGGCCAAAATCGAGCTTATCCAGTTCGTCAAGCTTCTGCTTTGCCGCACCTGACACCACTCCTCCAATCGCCGCGACAATCTGCAGCTGTGTGGTACCTTCATAGATGTTCGTGATCCTGGCATCACGATAATGACGTTCAACATTGAATTCCCGCATATACCCAGGTCCACCATGGATCTGGATTGCATCATATGCAATCTTGTTAGCCAGCTCCGTACAGCATGCCTTGGTAATCGGAGTCAGGAGTGCAGCATACTTGGCATACAGTTTTATCTTCTCCTTGTACTCTGCCGCTTTCTCTGGATGTTTTTCTTCGGCCTCCTCATAGCCTTCCTTGAGATCAACAACTTTTGCCGTTTCATAGTAAAGAGTCCTTGCAGCCTCTATGGCGATCTTCATTTCAGCGAGCATCTCCATTACCGGCGTGATTTCCCTGATCTTCTTCCCGAACTGCATGCGCTCTTTAGCGTATTTATCAGCCTCCCGGTAAGCTGACTCGGCTATACCCAGCGCCTGACCAGCAATACCAAGCCTAGCCTGATTCATCAGCCACATTGTATATTTTGCCAGACCATAGCGCCTTTCCCCCACCAGTAAAGCAGGCGCATTATTGAACTGAAGCTCGCACGTAGCCGACCCGCGGATACCCAGCTTATGCTCAATACGGCGTACCTTCATATGCTCGTCCCTCTCGTACAGGAAGAAAGACAATCCGCGACCACCTTTGGATCCCTCCTCAGACCTGGCCAGCACCAGAGCAATCTGCGCACAACCATTTGTGATAAACCGCTTAACTCCATTCAGATACCATTTTCCGTCCACACCTTGCGTAGCCTTGAGTGCCACAGCCTGAAGATCAGAACCAGCCTCTGGCTCAGTCAGCACCATCGAGGACTCGAATTCACCGGTACAAAACCGCGGCAGGAAACTATTTTTTATTTCTTCCGATGCAAATTTATTGATCGTGGCTCCATTATCCTGATGCAGACCATAACTAAGAAACGAACCATCAGCACGGGACAATACCTCGGCAGCCACAGCAACGACAACTGCCGGCATATTAAGCCCGCCATACTTCCGAGGCAATACCAGGCCCATGAGGTCGGCCTTGGCAAACATTTTCACGGCACGGTTGATAGATGCTGGATATGTAACAACGCCGTTCTCAAACTGGCATTCCACGGCATCGACCTCGGCAGCATACGGGGCGAGGTATTCGGCCGCAAGGCCACCCATGATATCCAGGACACGCTCGTAACTATCCTTGGTATCTTCAACCGAGGAGGGTGCGTAAGCAAACTTGTCCTTGTCAACAAACCCGTCCTCACGGAGTCGGATGAGTTCATCCATGTTCATATTCTTAAAATGAAACAGGATATCGTCGTTATCTCTGAAGAAGTTTTCCATTTAAGGTCCCCTTTTTATATCTTGGCTTTGAAAGCCTTTATAATCTTGGGAATAACGTCAGCTATTTCTCCGACTATACCGTAATGCGCAATCTGAAAAATCGGCGCATCCGGATCCGTATTAATGGCGATTATCTTGCCGGACTCCGCCATACCTGCACGGTGCTGGATGGAACCCGAGATTCCACATGCAATGTAAAGATTTGGCCGTACCGTTGTTCCTGTCTGGCCCACCTGGTGGTCCTTTGGAATAAATCCGGCATCAACAGCTGCACGGGATGCCCCAACCTCGCCACCCAAAACATGCGCCAGATCGGCAATCAACTTGAAGTTTTCCCTCGTACCCACCCCCATTCCACCGGAAACAATGATTCGTGCACCCTTTAGGTTCACACGTTTCATCTCGCGGACACGCTTCAATATCTCTGTAGGAAAATCTTCACTGCAAAGATTGAACTCAATCTGCGTTACCTTACCCTTGGCATCCTTGGCCAGAGGCGCAAGCTTCATTACGCCTTCTCGCACGGTGGCCATCTGCGGCTTCTTCTCCGGAGACACTATGGTGGCAATAATGTTACCACCGAACGCCGGCCTGATCTGGTAGAGAATGTTCGTCCAGGTTTTATCCTTGATGACATGATCACCAATCTGCAGGTCCGTACAATCAGCAGTCAATCCGACCTTCAGATTGGACGCCACACGCGGACCAAGATCACGTCCAACTATAGTAGCCCCGTAAAGAACAATTTGCGGTTCATATTTCTTAATCAGATCCACCATCACCTTCGTATACGGAACAGGCTGGTAATTCTTCAATCGTGGATCTTCAACAACAAAAACCTCATCGCACCGGTACGGCAACAACTTAGCCGCCTCATCCTTCATACTCTCACCCATCAGAACAGCATTAACCCCAACCTTCAGGCGGTTAGCCAATTCACGCGCCTTGCAGACTAGCTCCAGGCTGACATCGACGATCCTGCCATCATCCTGCTGTACAAATACCCACACATTGTTCTTATCAGCCATTATATCTCTCCTTCAGCCTAAGGTATGGTCAACAATAAGTTCCTGCATCATTCCAGCAATGCCTTCATCGGTATTAGACACCTGCTTCACCTGTGCACCTTTGAGGACAACACTGTCTATCTTCTTAACTTTGGTTGGCGAACCAGATAATCCGCACGACGCAGGATCGGCACCAATTGTCTCAACATTCCAAAGATCAATCTTGACGGTCTTGCCAAGGCTTCTTGCAGATTCAATATACGACTCGTCATACTTATCCTCAAACTCGAGAGCCGCATTCTTGTGAGCCATGACCAGCTTTGCTGATGCAGGCCTGGGTTTAAAATTCTCATCCGTAAATGTACAAAGGACCGGCAACTTGCAACGCACCACCTCAAATCCACCCTCGATTGTTCGCCGACAGGTGATCTCTTTAGCAGTCAACTCCTGAATTTCGGAAACACATGTAATCTGGTTTACACCTAGCTTTTCTGCAGTTTGAGGACCAACCTGCGCGGTATCACCATCAATCGCCTGTCTCCCGCAGAAGACAAGGTCATAATCCTTCACCTTGTTGATGATTGCACACCGAAGCGCATACGACGTAGCGAGAGTATCTGCAGCAGCAAAACGCTTATCAGAAATAAGCGCCACTTCATCCGCACCCCGATAAAGAGATTCTTTTAAGACCTGTATGGCGGCCGGTGGCCCCATCGTCAAAACCGTCACTTTGGACCCAAAGTGTTGATCCTTCACCATCAATGCAGCTTCCAAGGCATTCATATCCTCAGGATTGAAAATGGCAGGCAATGCTGCCCTGTTGACCGTGCCATCCTCTTTCATGGCTTGGCCGGTAACGTTCTTGGTGTCAGGCACCTGCTTGACAAGAACGACTATATTAAACTTCATTAATTCACCTCATGTTACAATTATCGCTGCACAATCTCGAATACATCTGGGAAATAAGAGGCGGCAATATAACAATCAATTCGTTAAAAGTAAAACGATTTGACGCCATTTCTTGAATAATGCGTAATTATTTGGAGCACAGCAATAAACAAAGATAAAACATTCTATTAAATCAATTAAGCTGATACATCGAGATCTTTTTCCGCGGATAGACCAAACTAACCTAGGATTGTTTGAGAGCCTTTACCGTACATTCCCGACTGGCATTTTGATCTTTGCAAGATAGATACTAGTCTTACCTTCATGCGAACTGTAATAACTTACCCATAGAATACCGTCACGCCACACCAGCCCTGGATAACTGGTATCACCGCCACTTGGTAAAGTAACAACAGGTTGAAGAGTTTCAGGAGTCATTTTGGCTATTAGCGTTGTACACTTTGGCTTGCCGGTATAATCACGAGTACCTGCAACAAAAGACCCATCTGGCAGCTGTATGAAATTCGGCCCTCCAAACTGGTAACTATTCTCCATCCATTTCCATTCTTTATAAGGAGGCTTCGCGATGCCAATCCACCCCTTCTGGTTGTCAGCTTCTCTACGAACCATTGCCATCAAATCACCATTTTCAAGGAAGCGAAGTGTTGTTTCATTTGGCCTTCCTGTGACCTCCAGCTTGGAAATTAAATCCCATTGTAGTCCATCGCTACTGCAGCACAGATCAAGGACCCATTTCTGCTGTTTGTCACTAGAAGTATTATAGGAAACCCCGTACGCCTTACCATTGCTCCATGTAACACGCCACAACCAATCCCATTCACCCAGAACCTTCCTAGGCTCACTCCATATTGAACCATTCTTGGAAAACATCACACGCGGCTGACGCCCTTTAATCTTGGCTGTACCAAGATACACAGAGCCACCGCAGACAACCATAAGGCTATCATCAGGTGTCACAGAAAATTTAGGGTCACGCAGGTCTATATCTTTTTCAGACACAAGCGCGGCAGATTGCCATTCCCGACCATCGACCGAGTTAATAATACGTATGCTTCCATCACCACCCACATGGCCATCCGCCTCCCTGAAAACACACCACCAGGCATCATGCCACCTGATAAGATCTGTAAATGCATTATGTTTCCCCGCGTCCCAGATCTTGCGGACTTCTATTAGTGGCGACTGGTCAGAAGCGTTAGCGTTAAGAGACAGGCATAAAATGAATACAGCGGTAATAATAAATAATTTCTGATAACTGAAAATACTCCTTTGACACTTCATCACGCCCTCCATTTCCTCGGAATTAATAATTAGTCTCAACAAGAATTAAAGCATACAGTCGAAAATCTTGTCGGTTTTAACAAGCAAAACTTACTGATTCTCCTCGAGTTCAAAAGTCCGGAGTTGCAATAAGGCAGTAGTATCTTAGTAAAGGCAATACAGCAGAAAATAAATCAAGAATTATACCCAAACAGGGCGCGTCAAAACCTTGGAGTACAGAACACTATACGAACAACTAAAGATCCAAGGAGTTAAGCCACATTATTGAATTAGGGCTTCGGCTGCTTCTTGTCTTCGGGTTTTTTCTTTCGTTCCGGAGGGGCAATACCAATCCACTCCAGAAGCACCATCTCCGAACTGTCACTCCTGCGCTTGCCGAGCTTAAGAATTCTGGTATATCCACCGTGCCTGTTGCTGAATTGCGGAGCTATATCTTTCAACAGCATATCGACACAATTCTCACGGCGCAATATCGACAAGGCTCTTCTTCTCGCTGTAAGCGTGCCCTGCTTACCAACTGTAACCATTTTTTCGGCAAGGCTTCTGGCCTGCTTAGCTTTCGCCAATGTTGTCTCAATTCTCTTACGCTCAACAAGAGCACAAACAAGGGAAGCAATTGCTGCCGCACGGTGCTCAGGACTTCTTCCAAGCTTTGAACTTTGTAACCTGTGACGCATTTCTAAAACCTGCTATTATATTTCTTTCTTTTCTTCCAAAAGCCCAGCCTCAAATGTCATGCCGAGAGATAAGCCCAGCTCTGACAATTTACCCTTAATCTCGTTTAGAGACTTCTTGCCGAAGTTCCGGTACTTAAGCATGTCGGCTTCCGTCTTCTGGCCCAGCTGGCCAACCGTTGTTATATTCGCATTATTAAGGCAGTTAGCAGCCCTGACGCTCAACTCAATTTCGTTGACGCTCATATTAAGCTTGCGCCTCAATTCTTCACGCTCGGCGTCGATCTGCTTCTCGCTTTCCTCAAACTCGACAATATCCTTATCGTAGTTAACAAACACATCTAGATGATGACGAAGGATAGCCGCTGACATTGTAAGTGCATCGTCAGGTGTTACCCTGCCATCAGTCCAAACCTCTATGACCAGTTTATCATAGTCGGTTTTTTGTCCGACGCGCGTATTTTCAGTATAGAAATTAACTCTGCTAACTGGAGAGAAAATAGAATCTATTGGAATCCGCCCTATTTCCTGATCGGGCTTTTTATTCCACTCGGCCGGACAGAACCCTCTCCCGATACGCACCTCTAGCTTCATTTCCAGCTTGCCATCCTCAGACAGTGTCGCAATATGCGCATCAGGGTTCAAAATCTCGATTGTACCATCAGTCTGGATATCGCCTGCCGTAACCTCACCAGGCCCTTTTACATTTACCGTCAAAGTCCTGGGCTCTCGCACGTAAGTCTTAAGGAGAACTTTCTTAAGATTCAATATAATATCAGTTACATCCTCAACCACACCCGAAACAGAACAAAATTCATGTTCTGCTCCTGTTATTCTGACGGATGTAATAGCAGCACCTTCTATGGAAGAAAGAAGAACACGCCGCAACGAATTCCCTATCGTCCTGCCATATCCGACTTCGAACGGTTCGGCAACAAACTTTGCGTACGTGTCCGTAGCCGTACTCTCGTCTTTGACAGCCCTCTTGGGCATTTCGAATCTGCTAAGTCTAATTGGCATCTTCTCTATCCTTTCCTCAACTGGAAAAGCCGTACAACGACGGCCACAATAACCACACTTCTATTTCGAATAAAGTTCTACGATAAGCTGTTCATTAACAATCGGAGCAATTTCTTCACGTGATGGAATCCTAACCAATTCACCTGAAAAATTATTTGCATCCAGACGTAACCATGAAGGCATATCCCTTCCGGTAACAGATTCAAGGCTCTTCTTGGCCTGCTCCCTGCTCTTTGGCCTGTTTCTAACTTCAATAATTGAACCGGCTTTTAAAACCATTGACGGAACAGCAGCCCTACGACCGTTTACGGTCACATGGTTATGCGTCACAAACTGCCTTGCGGCAGATCTCGATGAGGCAAATCCAAGCCGATACACCAGATTGTCAAGACGCGCCTCCAGCAACTGCAGAAGAACATCGCCAGTCACGGTCCTGCCCTTTAATGCACGTTTGAAGAAAAGGCGAAACTGACCTTCACGCATTCCGAACTGACTGCGCAAACGCTGCTTTTCCCTGAGCTGCTTGCCATAGTCAGAAAGCTTTTTACTGCGGTGCTGGCCATGCACACCAGGAGCCGGGCGACCGGTTTCAATAGGACATTTAGCCATACTGCAACGTGCCCCTTTTAAGAATAATTTCATACCTTCAGCACGACAACGTCGGCATAGAGGACCTGTGTACCTACCCATTAGACTCTCCTTCTCTTCCTGGCCCTACACCCGTTGTGCGGTATCGGCGTAACATCTTTTATGACAGCTATGCTTAAACCACCGGCTTGCAAAGCGCGAACAGCTGACTCTCTTCCAGCCCCGGCACCTTGTATCCTTACTTCAACTTCACGCATTCCACGACCCGCCGCCTGTCGCGCTGTTTCCTGTCCTACAAGCGTTGCAGCAAAAGCCGTGCTTTTCCTCGAGCCCTTAAACCCCGCCCTGCCAGCGCTGCTCCACGCAATCACTGCTCCGTGGGGATCTGTTATTGATACAATTGTATTATTGAAGGTCGCCTTGATATATGCGATCCCAACCGGCACACTCTTCAAACCGCGTGCTTTATGCTGCCTTACTGCACGCTGTTCATCTGGTGGCACTGCTCCGTCAACTACCGTAGCTGCCGCACCTTCTACGCCTGTAGCTGCCGCTGCCTTCGCTGGTTTTTCACCTGCTACTTCTTTTTTTTCTTCTTCTGCCATATCTAGCCAGAACCTCTCTTAACTGCTAATCTTTATCGGATTTCATTGCCGAACGTACATCTTTATTTCGAACCGCACCGACAGTACGACGCGGACCTTTTCGCGTCCTTGCGTTTGTACTCGTCCGCTGTCCACGGACAGGAAGTCCTCGACGATGGCGAACACCCCTATAACTGCCGATGCTGATTAAACGCCTGATGTTCTGTGTAACTTCACGCCTTAAATCACCTTCAACACGGTATCCCGACTGAATAATTCCAATTAATATCCTCAATTCATCAGGCGTAAGATCATCCGCCTTCTTAGCCGGATCAATCTTCGATTCTATGATTATCTGCGTTGCCCTTGCGGGACCGATCCCATAAATGTAACGCAGTGCGATGTCTATTCGCTTCTTTCCCGGAATATCAACTCCTACCAACCTCGGCATAATTCCTTCTCCCTGCAGAAACAGACCTTAACCTTGGCTCTGTTTATGACGCGGATTTGTACAAATTACCCGCACAATACCCTTACGGCGCACTATTTTGCACCGCTCACATATTCTTCTTACAGAACTTCTTACTTTCACTTTTTGTCCCCACTGGTACGCAAAAGAGCGAAACTTTAATACTACACCAACACAAAGTCCACAAAAAAATCAACCTTCCGCTCAAATAGTTAATATCTCTGCAGCTCCTTCTGTAACCGCTACAGTATGCTCAAAATGGGCAGATAACTTCCCATCCCTTGTCAATACCGTCCAGCCATCAGCCTGCACGTCTACTGACGCCGCCCCTTGGTTAACCATCGGCTCAATAGCCAAGGTCATACCCGGCTTCAACACTGCCCCCCTCCCCGGGGAGCCAAAATTAGGGATTTGCGGATCTTCGTGCATTTGCCGTCCAATCCCATGCCCCACAAAATCTCTTACAACTGAAAACCCATTAGCCTGCACAACTTTCTCAACAGCATGCGAAATATCAGACACTCTATTACCCGCACGCGCCATCGCTATACCGGCTTCCAGCGACTTTTCCGTCACCTTGACCAGACTTAGAACATCAGGTTCCGTTACACCAACCATCACAGTCAAAGCCGTATCACCTATAAAACCGTCGTATTTAACCCCAACGTCTATACTGACGATATCCCCTAGATCAATCCTTCTTGAGCCGGGTATCCCGTGCACAACCGCATCATTCACCGAGATACATATATTACCAGGGTACCCCCGGTAACCTTTAAACGCGCTTTCAGCGCCAAGACTTTTTATCACCTCTCCGGCATAGTCAGACAACTCTATCGTCTTCACCCCCGGACTCACCTTACCGGCAACACTATCCCTGACAACTGCAGCCAGATGCCCACTAACTTTCATCCGTTCAAGTTCGGCTGCGCTCTTTATGACAATCATTTCTCTTCAACCACAGAACCGGCATAATTACAGGAACGTATCGCAAGGCATCCTCACTTTAGTATCTGCCGGATCTCACTGATAAGATTTTCAATTTTTTGATTCGAATTTACTTTCACAAGAACCTTCTGAGTCTGATATCTTGCAATCAGACTTTCTGTCTGCTTGTTGTAGACTTCCAGCCTATTGACTATTGTAGCTTCCTGATCATCAGGCCTCTGGTACAAT
Organism: Lentisphaerae bacterium RIFOXYA12_FULL_48_11; assembly: GCA_001804885.1. Classification (GTDB taxonomy): domain Bacteria; phylum Verrucomicrobiota; class Kiritimatiellia; order UBA8416; family YA12-FULL-48-11; genus YA12-FULL-48-11. The sequence goes on along the minus strand of MHBM01000166.1, from coordinate 19,928 downwards.
TCACCGCCACAAACGTCACAAACTCCGGCTTTCTTCGGCGGAAGATTGATAATATGGCAATTCCACCCACACTTTCGACAAGTACGCCGTCCCGTCAACCTCTGGAGCAGTACATCCCTCGGAGTATCAAGAAATATTACAAAATCAACCTTACCCCCTCGGCTACCAAGACTTTTTTCGAGCAATTCAGCCTGCGGTATGGTTCTTGGAAAACCATCGAACATGTACAAATCGCCTGGAGACCCTTTATCCAGTCTTTCCTCAACAAGCTTGATAATGACTTCATCCGGCACAAGTGCTCCACGTTTCATGTAGGCCTCGGCTTCCAGCCCAACAGATGTCGCTTTTTTTACAGCCTCACGCAACATATCACCGGTAGAAATATGGATATAGCCAGTTGCTACTTTCAGCTTTTCCGCAACAGTTCCTTTTCCCGATCCAGGCGCACCGAATAACACTATAGCTTTCATAGAGACATCCCTTTCGGAATTCCTTACTTGCGGCCTCGTAGTTTACCCTTCCTAAGAAAACCATCGTAGTTCCTCATAAGAAGATGTGACTCAACCTGCCGCATGGTATCAAGCACAACACCCACAATAATAAGAAGACTGGTGCCGCCAAAAAATTGTGCAACCAGATAAGGAACCGATCCCCAGCGGGCCAGAATTGACGGTAAAATGGCAATGGCTGTAAGAAAAATTGCACCAATTAACGTAATACGCGTCATTGTCTTATCCAGATACTCGGCAGTTGGACGACCCGGCCTGATGCCAGGCACATAACCACCATTTCGCTTCAAATCGTCTGCTATCTGCAGCGGATTAAACTGTGTTGCAACCCAGAAATATGAAAAGAAAAGAATTAACAGGGCATCACATGTTACATACAAGGGTTCGCCTATATTAAAAGCGACACCAATAGTCTTGGCAAAATCCCAAGGCAACTGCCTCAAGATTGCGGCAGGAAACGCCAGCATTACCGAGGAAAAGATGATAGGCATGACACCCGAATAGTTAACCCTCAAAGGCATGTAAGTATTTTGTCCGCCATACACCTTCCGGCCAATCACACGTTTGGTAGTATTTATTGGTATCTTTCTCTGGGCCTGAGTCAAAGCTATGGTCGCAGCAACAACGAGGAAAAAGCCAACAACCAGGCCTATAAGATGGAATATCGTAAATCTGGCCACTCCTTCAACAGGCTTGAACATGTTGATGGCCGCATAAAGTGCACTAGGAAGACGGCTTACTATATTAATAGTTATAACCATCGATATACCATTGCCAATACCACGCTCTGTAATCTGTTCACCTATCCACATCATCAGCATCGTCCCAGCTATCTGGGTAAGCACCGTCATAATCCTGAATTCCCATCCCTGGATCGGCACGAGGACTTCGTTAATTCCAAGAGCGCCAGGCCTCTCAAGAGTAAGGGCAAGAACAAAACCCTGGATACCGCAAATCACTATTGTAAGATATCTGGTATATTGAGAAAGCTTCTGGCGCCCCGCATCGCCTTCCCTCGCCAATCGCTCTAAGGTGGGAACAATTGCCGTCATCATCTGCAGGATAATTGAGGCACTGATATACGGCATTATACCAAGGGCACCAACAGCACAACGACTGAGAGCACCTCCACTGAAAAGATCAATGAAGCTTAGGAATCCACCGCTAACCTGTCCCTCAATATCGGCAATGACTCTCTGAAGCGCACCCGGATCAATTCCTGGCGTCGGCACCGTTTCAACTAAACGGCACACAAAAATCATACTCAGCGTAAAGAAAATACGCTGCCTTAATTCCGGAATTTTGAGAGAATTTGCAAAGGCGGATAGCATCAGGCTTTTACGACCTCACAAACACCACCAGCAGCCTCTATTTTGGCCTTGGCACTGGCACTGAATGCTTGTACTTTAACAGTAAGCTTCTTATTGATCTCTCCGTCACCAAGAATCTTGATCCCTTTGTAGACTCCCTTTGCTATTCCTCTGGCCCTGAGGAGCGTCACAGTGACTTCGGTTCCTTCTTCAAACTGCGTAAGATCAGAAAGGTTAACAGCCAAATACCCAAGCAAATCCATACTCTTGAATCCGCGCTTTGGAATACGGCGGATCAACTTCATCTGACCACCTTCAAAACCGCCCTTGTGCTTGTGGCCCTTCCTGGCCAACTGTCCCTTATGTCCACGACCGCAGGTCTTTCCTTTACCCGACCCTGTTCCACGCCCGACCCGCATTTTTTTACGTCTCGCACCAGGACTATTTTTTAAAGAAGTAAGATCCATTGTTAATACCCTTTACAACTCAACTTGACGAACTGCGCTGATTTCTTCCTTGGACCGCAATTGCTTAAGCGCAGCTACTGTCGCCTTTACAACATTCAACCTGTTGGAACTGCCTAATGACTTAGCCAGAATATCCCTTATACCAGCAAGATCAAGAACGGCCCTCACGCCACCACCGGCAATAACTCCGGTTCCTGGCGCTGCAGGTCGAAGAAGAACAACTCCGCCATCGCATTCACCTGTCACTTCATGTGGTATTGTTCTATCCTTCATCGTAACCCTGAACATCATTTTCTTTGCAGACTCTCCACCCTTACGGATAGCATCAGTCACTTCATTAGCCTTGCCAAATCCATATCCAACACGGCCATGATGATCACCCACAACAACAACCGCACTAAAACTGAAACGCCTTCCGCCTTTAACAACTTTGGCGCAACGGTTTACAAACACAACTCTCTCTTCGAGTTCTGACTGACCCTGCTCCATCTGCCCGAATGGAAGTATTGTTTCTTCAACTATTGAACTCACTTTTCCTCCGTAGTAGCAACAGTGCCCGCCACCAGCCCTGCCTTAACTGCCACATCAACAACTGCCTTCACGCGGCCCGTAAATCTGAATCCGCCACGATCCACAACAGCCTGCTTAATACCTTTTCCCAAGGCAACATCTACAGCTCTCTTGCCTAAAAGAGTTGCCGATGCCATATTCTTGTTGTCCTCATGTCCCTTAGTGGAAACCGACACAATCGTAACACCCTTATCATCATCAATAAACTGAACGTGGATGTGTTTATTTGAAACCATTATTGCCATCCTTGGCCGTTCAGCTGTACCTCTTATTTTCGCCCTTATACGCAAGTGTCGTAACACCCTGCGGTCTTTTCTGCTGTCAGATTTCATGATTATTCCTGCATCAGGCAACGGTCTTACCGACCTTGCGCCTTACATATTCACCCTTGTATCGTATTCCCTTGCCCTTGTAAGGTTCTGCCGGGAAATATGAACGTATCCTTGCCGATACGTCACCAACCAGTTGCTTATCAGCTCCGCTGACAAGCATCGCAGTACCTTCCGTAACTACAACTTTTATTCCATCAGGTATAGTGTATTCAACAGGCTTTGGAAAACCCAACCACATCTGAAGCTTCTGCCCCTGGATCGCAGCTTTAAAGCCTACACCCTGGATTTCAAGTCCTTTGCTATATCCCTTGGTAACACCCTCAATCATGTTCGCGATGAGGGTTCTCGTCAGTCCGTGGAGATTGCCTTTCTCTTCATCGGAAACCTTAACAACGAGCTTCCCCCCGTCAACAACAGCGGAAACTCCAGACGCCATCGTCATAGCCAACTCTTCCTTTGGCCCTTTGACACGCACGTCAGCACCATTTACTGTAACGGTCACACCCGAAGGTATTTCTACTGGTTTTTGTCCTACTCGTGACATTCTTTACTCCAAAATCAATTTGGTCTTTATGACCGTATTTCAAGTTACCAGACTAAACAAACAATCTCTCCACCGACACCGCGTTTCGAAGCGTCCTTACCCGTCATGATGCCAAGCGGTGTACTTACGATTACCGTACCCATCCCATGCATAACCCTGGGCATTTTCTTTACCCCACTGTACAACCGCAACCCAGGTTTGCTCTTCCTCTTGATACCCCGTATTGCCGGTTCTTGGTCATCCGTATATTTAAGATATATCCTCAAGGATTTCTTCTTGCTTCCACCTTCAACCACATAATCCTTAATATACCCTTCCTTCTTCAGAATACGGGCCACCTCAACCTTCACCTTCGACTGGTACATCTCAACTGTTTCAAGACCAGCTGCAAGTGCGTTACGAATGCGAGTCAACATGTCAGAAATTGGATCCGTCAAATTCATATTCTCTCCGATGCTACCAGCTCGCCTTTACAATGCCCGGAATCTGACCGGATACAGCCAGCTCCCTGAAACACAGACGACAAATCTTGAACTTACCCATAAATGCTCGCCGCCGACCGCAACGATGGCAACGATTATACTTGCGAGTCTTGAACTTCGGCTCGCGTTTTGCTTCTGCTATCTGTGATTTCTTAGCCAAGTATCAAGCTCCTCCTGCTAATTGCCTGAGAAAGGCATCCCAAGCATCTTCAACATTTCACGCGCTTCGTTATCTTTGCGCGCCGTAGTTACAATTGTTATATCCATTCCCTGAGTCACTGTTACAGTATTCGGATCAATCTCCGGAAAAACCGTCTGCTCCTTCACACCCAGAGTATAACTGCCTCGGCCATCAAAAGCCTTTGGAGACACTCCGCGGAAGTCCCGGATTCTAGGCAGAACAACAGTCATCATGCGATCTAGAAACTCATACATTCTATCGCCCCTGAGCGTCACTTTCGCCCCAACAATCATCCCCTCTCGAACCTTAAAATTCGATACGCTCTTTCGGGCCTTATTCAAAACGGGCTTCTGACCAGTAATCTTTGTAAGATCAGCAACTAGATTATTTACAGCATCCTTCTTGGCGGCTGAAATACCCATATTAAGAACAACCTTAACCAGTCGAGGCATCCTCAACACATTTGTCATCCCAAGCACATCCTTCAGCTTTGGGATCACTTCACTATTATATTTCTGTTTTAATCGCGGCATCATTTCACTGAACCCTCAAATAAGAACCCGCACCTCTTGCATTTCCTGATCATCTGGTCATTATGTTTGACCCTTGCTGTCCTAACACCCTTCTTACAGGTCGGACATAGAAGCATAATCCTCGACATTGGAATCGCAGCTTCCTTCTCACTTATACCGCCTTGAGGGTGATCCTGTGACTTGCGCAAACACTTTTTAACCATGTTCACGCCTTCAACAATAGCACTTTTGTGATCAGCCAGAATCTGCATAACCTTTCCGGACTTTCCAGCTATGGAACCTGACACTGCAATCACAACATCATTCTTCTTTATTCTCTGAATACTCAATTTAAATTCCCCTTAAATTCTTTATATCCACCTGCTATACAACTTCAGGCGCCAGGGATATGATCTTCATGAAATTTTTATCACGAAGTTCACGCGCCACCGGACCAAAAATTCTTGATCCGATTGGATTAAGCGAATCATCAACAATCACCGCCGCATTATCATCAAACCTCAGGTATGTTCCATCCGACCGCCTTATCGGATGACTTGTTCTCACAATAACAGCCCTGCAAACCTGCCCCTTCTTTACAAGACCCGTTGGTTGAGCCTCTTTAATTGCAACCCTGATAATGTCACCAACATACGCAGTATGCCTGTTTTGTCCTATTACGCGGAAACACATTGCTATTCTGGCCCCCGTGTTATCCGCTACTGTCAAATATGTACTTTCAGTAATCATTCAACCCTCTAAACCTTCTTCTGGGCAGCCTTTTCAATAATCTCAACCAGACGCCATCTTTTCATCCGGCTGATTGGCCGAATCTCAACCACAAGAACCTTATCGCCCACCGCGGCTTCATTCTTCTCATCATGTACATACAGCTTCTTCTTATGAGTCATCACTTTCCTGTAAACTTCATGCGGCTTCCTTGTCTCGACAAGAACCACCAAGCTCTTATCTCCGCTCTTGCTTACAACAACTCCCTTGCGCTGTTTACGTACACCACGATCATCTGACTTGAGTTCAACCATTGCGTTTACGCTCCCGTTCTCTGATTATCGTCTTTATCCGGGCCAACTCCCTGCGAACAAGGCGCACCCGCAGAGGATGCTCTCCAGAATCACTAACGCCCTGCTTGGCTTTCAAATCGAATACCTGCTGCGCAGTCTCATCCATCAACTGTCGCAGTTCATCATCAGTATGTTCTCTAAGTTTCGCTGCCTTCATAAATCACCATTAGTGTCTGAAAATAAACTTCGTAGGCACACCGAGCTTCGCGGCCGCAATTCTCATCGCTTCGCAGGCCATATCCTTGGGAATTCCACTTATCTCAAATAAAATTGCCCCCGGCCTCACGACCGCAACCCAAGACTCCGGATCCCCTTTACCCTTCCCCATTCTCGTTTCAATTGGCTTCTTCGTAATAGGCTTGTCAGGAAAGACCCTTATCCACATTTTTCCCTTTTGCTTCATGAACCGGTTGATGGAAACACGGCAGGCTTCCAACTGTGTATTCTTGACCCAACCTCGGCCAAGAGCCTTCAACCCATATTCCCCAAAAGCCAACATGGTTCCAACCGAGGCAATGCCCTTACGGCTCCCTCTCTGCATCTTGCGATGCTTAACTCTCTTGGGCATTAACGGCATTGGTCTTGATCTTCCTTTCTCCCTGCGTGGGGTCCTCTGTCTTCCTGCATACCCAAACTTTAACTCCTATTCTGCCGGCAGTCGTTACTGCTTCGGCAAAACCATAATCAATATTAGCACGCAATGTGTGAAGAGGAATTCTCCCCTCCTTGAACCATTCCACTCGAGACAACTCTGCGCCTCCAAGTCGTCCACTTGCCTTGATCTTTATTCCTTCAGCACCAAGGTCCATTGCTATCTTTATAGATCGTTTCATCGCACGCCGGAAAGACACTCTCCTGGAAACCTGCAAGGCTATATTCTCGGCAATAAGCTGCGCATTCATGTCGGGATCACGCACTTCTTTGATCTCAACATACACTTCCTTGCCCGTCATCTTCGTGATCTCTCCGCGGATCTTCTCGATATCCTGCCCCTTGCGGCCAATCACTATACCAGGTCGTGCTGTGTGAATATTAACCCTTACCCGGTTCGCATAACGTTCAATTATAATTTCCGAAACGGCAGCGTTATCAAGACGCTTTCTCACGAGAGCACGTATCGCCATATCTTCAACAAGAAGATCACCAAACATCTTCTTATTGCTGAACCAGCGGGAACGCCAGTTCTTATCAACAGCGACTCTAAAACCAATAGGATTTACCTTTTGTCCCAAATCCAGACTCCTTATTTATATTTATCAATCCTTACCGTCTGTTAAAATTACTTTGATGTGGCATGTCCTCCGATGAATAGGGCTAACTGTTCCCCTGGGTCTGGCCCAGTATCGTTTCATCATCGGACCTTCATCAATTACTGCATCCTTAACTTTCAAATCCGCCACGGACAATTTAGCATTCTTTTCAGCATTGGCTATAGCCGATTTCAAGGTCTTACCAAGGTAATAGGCCCCCTTGCGCTCGCTGAAATCCGTTACTTTAAGAGCCTCGCTGACAGGCAACCCTCGCATACGGAACGCCAGATCTCTGGCCTTACTCGCAGCCATCTTTACATATCTTGACTTTGCAATTACTTCCATTATCGCCATCCCCGCGCAACGCTTATTTCAAGGCTATTGCCTTGTCAGTGTGAACTCCATGCTTACGGAATATTCGTGTTGCTGCAAATTCGCCCAATCGATGCCCAACCATGTTCTCCGTTATAAACATGGAAATATGCTGCTTTCCATTATGTATAGCCATTGTATGCCCGATAAATTCCGGAACAATCATGGAACGTCTAGACCATGTTTTGATCGGGCGTTTTTCACCAGACCGATTCATGGCCTCTACCTTCTTCAATAGCTTTTCATCAACAAAAGGACCTTTTTTTAATGACCGCGCCATAATTTATTTTCTCCGACTCAAAATAAGCCTGCTACTTGACTTTCTCCTGTGTCTCGTCTTGCCGGCCTTGGCCAGTTTACCCCAAGGCGAAGAAGGATGACCGCCACCAGAACTGCGACCTTCTCCACCACCCATAGGATGGTCAACAGGATTCATTGCCACACCTCTCACTGTAGGCCTGATTCCACGATGCCTCGTTTTGCCGGCCTTACCCCAGCTGACGCTGCCATGATCAAGATTGCCTACCTGCCCGACTGTGGCCATACACCTTACATCAATCATTCTGGTTTCACCAGAAGGAAGCCTAATATGGGCAAATGCACCCTCCCGCGACATCAACTGCGCACTGCTTCCCGCTCCTCGGACAAGCTGCCCGCCCTTACCTGGTTGCATCTCAATATTATGAATAAAGAGCCCAAGAGGAATCTTTGAAAGCGGTAATGCATTACCAACAATCGGCTCAATATCAGCACCCGACATCAGTTGTGTCCCAACCTGCAAACCCAAAGGCGCCAGAATATATCGTTTCTCTCCATCCGCATAATTCAGCAACGCTATATTAGCCGATCGATTGGGATCATACTCTATAGCCGCAACTTTCGCGGGTATATTTATTTTGTCCCTCTTAAAATCAATGATACGGTATTGCTTTTTATTACCACCACCGCGGTGCCGCGTGGTAATACGACCCTGGAAATTCCGTCCAGCATTCTTCTTTCTTATCTCAATCAGCGATCTCTCAGGCCTATCCTTTGTTATTTCCTCAAAGGTTGAGACTGTTATAAATCTCATGCCTGGAGACGTCGGTTTATATTTCTTGATACCCATTATTTTCTCCGGAAATCACTACTGACACTTAAGTCAGCTCTATCTTGCTCCCCTCAGCGAGAGTTACGATCGCCCGTTTCCAATCGGATTTGCGACCATACTTCATTGTCCTTTCTCGCTTCAGTTTACCACTGTAATTTACAGTATTAACCTTACTGACCGATACCTTGTAGAGTTCTTCCACTGCACCCTTTATCTCAATCTTATTCGAGGAAGCATTTACAATAAAAAAATACTTGTTTTCTTTCTCTGCAAGGCGCGCACTCTTCTCCGTCACCTGTAACTTCTTCACGATTAAACGGGAATTCTTTTTCACTTACCGCTCTCCTTCCCGACCTGCAACCGTGTCTTCAGTTTCTCTATTCCCGCCTTATCCGCAACCAAGACAGGATACCTGAGCAACTGGTAGACATTAACCATATCCGCCGTTGTTACTTCAACTAGAGGAATATTCTTAGCCGCAGTGACAACTTTCGCATCAGGTTTGCCCATCACAAACAATGCCGGGGCTTTTACCGCAATTGCTTTCATCAACCCAGCAAAAATTTTCGTCTTTGGCTCAGCTATAATCAACTCATCTAGAACCGTAACTTGTCCAGCCGCAATCTTCTCACTTAAAGCTCTGCGGAAGGCCAGTTGTCCCACCTTCTTGTTGATCTTTGTCTCATAGCTTCGCGGATGAGGACCGAACGCCACACCACCACCACGCCAGACCGGTGACTGCTTGAGACCTGCACGGGCACGGCCTGTACCTTTCTGTCTCCACGGCTTCTTATTGCTGCCGGCAACCTCGCCTTTTCTCAAAGTCGATGCTGTTCCTGATCTCTGTCTGTTATGGTACGCAACAACAACGTCGTGTACAGCCTGCACTCCCTTGTCAAGGACAAGCATATCATCGGCAATTTCCAGATCGCCGATCGACTCCCCCTTGGCATTTAACACCTTCAAAGTCTTCATTTCGTCTTAACCGCCGTCTTCTTAAGAGCTTTCTTAACAACTAGGACACTTCCATTTGGACCAGGAATTGCGCCGTTAATCAGAATCAAATTGTCTGATGCACGCACCTGAACGACCTTCAGATTCTGCTGCGTCATTCTCACATTACCCATATGGCCAGGCATACGCTTCCCTTTCAAAACCCTTGCAGGAAATGCATTTTGCCCGTTAGATCCAATCCTTCTTTTGGAATGACCTCCGTGAGTCATCGGACCACCACGCATCAGATGCCTCTTCATTACACCCTGAAAACCACGCCCCTTTGTTGTTCCCGTCACGTCAACATAAGAAACCCCTTCAAAAATTGAAGCCGTAACCGCGTCACCCTCTTTTACTTCTTCACCTTTATCCAGGATAAACTCACGCAACCACATTTTGGGAGTGGAGCCTATCTTCTTAAAACGGCTCAACGCAGCCTTCCCTACGTTCTTTTCCTTGTGTTCACCAAATCCGAGCTGAACGGCATCGTAGCCGTCATTCGCAACGGTTTTCTTCTGAATAACCACGCACGGCCCTACCTCAAGAACAGTAACCGCAACCCTGCAGCCAGTCTCGTCAAAAACCTGCGTCATACCTATTTTTTTTCCAATCAATCCCTGCATAATACTCTCGCTCAAATCTTTATTGTTATGTCAACACCTGCAGGAAGATTCAGTTTCTTAAGTTCATCAACTGTCTTCGCTGTAGGTCCAACAATATCCAGCAAACGCTTGTGTGTCCGCATTTCAAACTGATCCATTGACTTCTTATCCGCATGCGGACTCCGGTTCACCGTGAACCGCTCTATCCTTGTCGGAAGCGGCGTGGGCCCCACGACCTCGGCTCCAGTACCCTTGGCAGTTTCGATTATGTCTTTAACCGCCTGATCCAGAACACTGTGATCATAGGCCTGTAATTTAATTCGTATTCGCTGACCTTCCATTATATTCTCACCTGTTCAACAATTCCTGCTTAATTGCTTCTGGCACTATCTCAAACTGCTCCGGTTCCATCGTATAACTTGCACGACCACGCGTAACCGACCTTATCGCCGTCGAATATCCGAACAACTCCGCTAGAGGTACACCGGCACGAACAATCTGACTCATGCCACGTGCTTCCATCTCGCGGACCTTACCGCGGCGCCCGTTCAAATCGCCAATAACATCGCCCATATGTTCGCCTGGGGTAATTATTTCAAGCTCCATGATTGGTTCAAGAAACTCAGGCATACTACCCATTACAGCCTCACGGAATGCCATTACTGCTGCAGTTCTGAACGCAACTTCCGTGGAAATCTCAGGAATAAATTTTGCATCAATTACACGAACCGCTATATCAATAACAGGACAGCGGCCCAAAACTCCCGTCATAATACCATCATTAAGTCCCTCTTCAATAGATTGCCAGAATTCTTCGGGCACTATGTTCTTAGAAAGCTTTATCTCAATATTATTTCCCGAGCCTCTTTTACCAGGAGCGACCTCAACCGTAAGCTGAGCAAACTGCCTGTGTCCGCCGATATCCCTGTCAAAAACGTACTCTCCTCGTCCGGCCTTGGTAACAGTCTCATAATAGGCAACCATTGGTTTACCGGCATTGGCCTCAACCCTGAACTCACGCAACATACGATCCCTGAGGATCTCAAGATGAAGCTCCCCCATACCACTGATTATTGTCTGTCCAGTTTCTGGATCAGTCCTGACAACACATGTCGGATCTTCTGCCGCAAGTGCATTCATAGCTTCAGCAAGCTTGTCCCTGTCAGCTCTGCTCTTAGGTTCGATCGCCATGAACATCACAGGTTCCGGAAAATGAATCCTCTCCAGCTCTACCGGAGCATTCTCCGCACAGAGCGTGTCACCAGTTGTTGCCTGCTTTAAACCGGCAATCGCCCCGATTTCGCCTGAAAATAAGGTCTCAACATCAGTCCGACTATCCGCATGGAGCTGAAGCAATCGTCCAATTTTCTCCCTTTTCTTAGTACGGGAATTGTATATATTCTGACCTTTTTTTAGACGACCTGAATAAACTCTCACAAAGACAAGCCTGCCAACATAAGAATCATTAACAATCTTGAAAGCAAGCGCACTCGTTGGCCCAAAATCATCAGCTTCACGCGAAACTTCAGCTCCAGTTCCAGTATGATGCCCCTTAATCATTGGGACATCAAAAGGAGAGGGTAGATAATCTACAACCGCATCAAGCACCTGCTGGCAACCCTTGTTCTTAAGAGAAGAGCCGCACAGAACAGGAATCAGTTCACCGGAAATAACTTTTCTCCTGATCCCCTCTTTCAGGACAGCGGCCGGAACATCGGGGTTGTCCATATATACAGCCAGAACTTCCTCGTCGTTTTCAGCAACTTTCTCAATCAACTCTGCGCGTGCTTTCTCCGCAGCAACGGCAAGATCAGAGGGGATAGGGCCGTAGTTGATTTTGGAACCAAGACTTTCCTCATCAAATGTAAGAACCTTCATGGAAATTAGATCAATAATACCCCTGAAATTCTCTTCGCTTCCCCATGGAATTTGAACTGGTACAGCATTTGATCCCAAACGCTTTCGTATTTCCGATACCACCCTGTCAAAGTCCGCGCCCATTCGATCCATCTTGTTCACAAAGGCAATCCTTGGTACACCATAAGAATCAGCCTGATGCCAGACTGTTTCCGACTGCGGCTGCACACCACCAACACCACAGAAAATACCCACAGCTCCATCCAACACCCTCAACGAACGCTGAACTTCAACGGTAAAATCGACATGTCCAGGAGTATCAATAATATTCACCTGGTGATCACGCCAGAAACATGTTGTCGCAGCGCTTGTGATTGTTATGCCACGCTCTTTTTCCTGTATCATATAATCCATAACGGTTGTACCGTCATGAACTTCACCCATCTTGTAAACTTTCCCAGCGTAATACAGCATGCGTTCAGTCGTGGTGGTCTTTCCCGCATCAATATGTGCAATTATGCCAATATTGCGGACCATTCCAAGAGGACGCGGTCTTTCCGGAGCCTCACGGCTTCCGGTTTTTCCGGTCATTTTACTGTCTTTACGCTTTTCCAAAACTGCTTCCATTTTCAGTTATTAACCCGCGATCCAGATGCCCGAATCGCTAAAAAAGAGATTATTCACTACCATGCATAATGCGCAAACGCCCTGTTCGCCTGCGCCATTTTGTGAGTATCATCACGCTTCTTTATGGCTTCACCCTGGCCTTTATACGCTTCCATGATCTCGGTAGACAGGGCTTTCTTCATTGGAACACCTTTTCGCCCACTGGAATGTTCAACCATCCACCTGATTGCAAGAGCCATGCCTCGCAATCTGTTGACCTCCACAGGCACCTGATATGTCGCGCCACCAACTCGACGAGACTTCACTTCCACCTTGGGCTTAACATTGTCAACAGCCTTGATAAGCACTTCCAGCGGATCCTCACCCAACTTAGCCTTAATCTCATCAAGCGCTCCGTAAACAATTCCTTCAGCAACGGTTTTTTTGCCGCGCCTCATAATGCAATTTATTATTCGAGCAACAAGTTCGCTGTTGAACTTAGGGTCTGTCGTCATGTTGCTCTTGATCGCTCTGTGCCTTCTAGCCATCGTTTACTCCACTAAGCCTTTTGTTCTTTCTGCTCTTTCTTTACACCATACTTGGAACGACTTACATTTCTGCTCAACTTGTTTGTATTGCTGGGACCGGCAGCGCCGAGGGAATCAAGAGTCCCTCGCACAATGTGATACCGGACACCTGGCAGATCTTTTACGCGCCCACCACGCACAAGAACAACACTGTGTTCCTGAAGATTATGTCCCTCACCGGGAATATATGCAGTTACTTCATAGCCCGTCGTAAGCCTGACCCTCGCCACTTTTCGCAGCGCTGAATTCGGCTTCTTGGGAGTCTGAGTTTTAACAGCGAGGCAAACTCCACGCCGCTGTGCACACCCCATGAGCGCAGGTGATTTACTCTTCTTACTTATTTTTGTTCTGCCTTTTCTTACAAGCTGATTTATCGTTGGCATTTCACAAATCCTTTTTCACGCGAAAACGAGTCGCGCACGTTACCACATCTTTACAGCAGACCGCAAGCATCAACCTAACAAATCCTGCAACTTTTTACCGGCCGACTCTTCTGGCACCGGGAGCTCTTCTTCCGGCACCGGCTCAGCGAGAGGCACCAGCTTGATATTTCTGTGCATATGGAAGCCCGTTCCACCAGGAACCAGATGCCCCATAATCACATTTTCTTTAAAACCCTTGAGGTTGTCTATGCGCCCAAGAGTAGCTGCGTCAGTAAGTACACGTGTCGTATCCTGGAATGAAGCAGCCGATATAAAGCTGTCTGTCTCAAGAGATGCTTTTGTAATACCAAGCAGCGCTGGCGTAGCTTCCGCAGGACGCTTGCCCTCTGCAATAGCCTGCTCATTAACTTCAATAAACCTCTGCTTCGAAATCTGTTCACCCCAGAGGAATTCAGTGTCGCCAGGATTGGTAATCCTCACTTTACGCAACATCTGCCTTACAATAATTTCGATATGTTTATCGTTGATTTCAACACCCTGCAGACGGTAAACCTCCTGAACCTCATTAACCAGGTATTCCTGAAGTTCCTGAGGTCCGCACACATCAAGAATTTCCTGCGGAACAACCGGTCCTTCAGTAAGCTGCTGCCCCTTCTTGACGCGATCTCCCTTGAACACCACAATATGTTTACCCATCGGAATCAGATGCTCCTCAGTATCACCCGTTGTCTCGTCCCTGATGATCAGGCAACGTTTACCGCGTTGATTTGGAGCAAAGTCGACAATACCTTCAATCTTGGCAATTTCCGCTGCGTCCTTAGGCTGCCGTGCCTCGAAAAGCTCTGCCACTCTCGGCAAGCCACCGGTAATATCCCTCGTCTTTGATTCCTTTCGCGGCGTCTTTGCAAGCAATTCACCAGGTAGAACCTTCTGCTTCTCCTTGACGATTACATGCGCACCGGCAGGAATACTGTAGAAGCCAAGCACATCATTGGCGCCTTCATTTCGAATAATGATCTGCGGATGCAGGTTTTCTTTGTTATCAAGAACAACTGTCCCCCTGAGACCCGTTGCTTCATCAATCTCCTTTTTCACCGACACGTTTTCGACGAAATCATGAAAACTGATTATACCTTCCTGCTCAGCAAGAATAGGCACACTGTATGGATCCCATTTTGCAAGGCACTGCCCCTTCTTAATACTGCCGCCTTCCTCAATGAGAACAATTGCACCCATGGCCGGAGTATATCTCTCTAACTCGCCACCGGCGTCATCATGAACGGTAATTACACCATTCTTATTCAGGACAACGTTGTCGCCTTCCTTGTTTTTAACAACTCTCAATTCGTGATAACGAACAACACCGCTATTCTTAACCAGAATCTCAGGCTGTTTAAACACAGAACTCGCAGTTCCACCTATATGGAACGTTCTCATCGTGAGCTGCGTACCAGGCTCCCCAATCGACTGAGCGGCAATGATTCCTGTTGCAGTTCCAACTTCAACCATTTTCCCGGTTGCAAGATCACGTCCATAGCAACGCGCACAAATCCCAACCCTGGATTCACAAGTAAGCACACTTCTGATTTTCACTCGTTCAATACCCGCCGCAACAATTCTGTCGCACGCGTCTTCATCAATCTCATCACCAGCCCTAACAATGGTCTCTTTCCGAATCTGGTCGACAAGATCATTTAATACAGTCCTGCCGAGGATTCTGGTTCTGAGAGACACGAGTTCCTCATCACCTTCCACTATCGCGCCCACCTCGATACCGTTTACCGTATTGCAATCCTGTTCAGATACAATCACATCCTGCGAAACGTCAACCAGCTTACGTGTAAGATAACCGGCATCCGCAGTTTTCAGAGCTGTATCCGCAAGACCCTTTCGTGCACCATGAGTACTTATGAAGTACTCAAGAACACTGAGGCCTTCGCGAAAGTTGGCAACAATAGGACGCTCAATGATCTCACCTGACGGCTTAGCCATCAATCCACGCATACCGGCAAGCTGACGTATCTGCTGACGGCTTCCCCTAGATTTCGAATCAACCATCATGAATACCGGGTTAGCCTCATTGCTCCCAACATTCTCCTCGATTGCACGATACATGGCATTTGAAATCGAATCGGTTGCCTGGGTCCAGATGTCAACGATCTTATTGTAACGTTCACCATCAGTAATAACACCCTGCTTATACTGCTTGTCGACTTCCTTCACCTGATCTCTTGCCGACTCAACCAGACGATTCTTGTCCTCAGGAACTATCAGATCGACCATTCCGATCGAAATACCGGCAAG
Organism: Lentisphaerae bacterium RIFOXYA12_FULL_48_11; assembly: GCA_001804885.1. Taxonomy (GTDB): domain Bacteria; phylum Verrucomicrobiota; class Kiritimatiellia; order UBA8416; family YA12-FULL-48-11; genus YA12-FULL-48-11. Next base: position 3,895 of record MHBM01000166.1, on the reverse strand, counting down.
CGTCGCCTGATCAAAACCAAGGCTCTTTAAATCATCCAAAACTTTAACAGCCCGGGCATGACCAGCACTTCGATGACAGTGCCATATCAAATTTCCAAGCTTTTCCTTATTGACCAGAATATTCACAAAACCAATCATTTCCGGCCATATTTCATTGAAAAACACTCTGCCAACCGTGGTTACCAGGACCCTCTTATTCTTGTCGCCGAAAACCGTATCACGGCCAAAATCGGGATTCTTGAAGCGAATTCTGTCATGCGTTTTTACAGCCCCATCATAATAGGCAAGCTTGACTTCATTCACATCACTGAAGATCGGCAAATGCTCAACCTCAGTTTCTTCTTTCTTTTTAAAGCTCTTTTGCTTGTCCCTTTGACTCAGCGACGTCAGATAGTAGATTCCAAGGGCAATATCCTGCGTGGGCGTCATGATCGACCTGCCGCTCGAAGGCGAGAAAATACTATTGGTCGACATCATTAACAACCTTGACTCCAACTGGGCTTCCACTGAAAGCGGAACGTGAACAGCCATCTGGTCACCGTCAAAGTCAGCATTAAAAGCAGTACATACCAAAGGATGAATCTGGATGGCTTCACCTTCGACAAGTATCGGCTCAAAAGATTGGATACTCAATCTGTGCAATGTGGGCGCACGGTTTAACATGACCGTCTTACCCTTCGTCACTTCTTCGAGTATATCCCACACCTCATCCGACTCTCTTTCGATCAGCTTCTTCGCGCTACGGACGGTATGAACAACACCCATCTCCTTCAAACGCCTTATTATGAAAGGCTCAAAAAGAACGAGAGCCATTTTTTTCGGCAGACCGCACTGATTCAATTTCAGCTCAGGCCCGATAACAATTACGGACCTGCCCGAATAGTCAACGCGCTTACCGAGGAGATTCTGACGGAAACGTCCGCCTTTACCCTTGAGCATATCGCTTAAAGACTTCAGGGGACGATTTCCTGCCCCTGTAACAGCACGTCCGTGGCGCCCATTATCAAACACCGCGTCAACGGCTTCCTGCAACATTCGCTTTTCGTTGCGAATAATTACATCCGGAGTCTTCAACTGCTGCAGATTTTTCAACCGGTTGTTTCTGTTTATAACACGCCTGTACAAATCATTAAGGTCAGAAGTCGCAAAACGACCACCTTCAAGAGGCACCAGAGGACGAAGATCCGGCGGAATTACAGGAAGAACATCAAGAATCATCCATTCAGGCCTACTCACGCTGCTTCTGAAACCTTCAACCACCTTCATACGCTTGGAGAGTTTCTTTCGAGTCTGCTTGCTGCGGGTATTCTCCATCTGGACTTCAAGATCGACCATCAGTTCGTCTAGATTTACTTTCTGCAGAAGATCGCGGATAGCTTCAGCACCCATCTTAGCCACAAAACTATCACCATATTTCTCCTGGGCCTCACGGTATTCCATTTCACTTAAAAGCTGCTTTGCCTTCAGTGCCGTATCACCGGGATCAACAACCAGATAATCTTCATAGTAAAGAACACGCTCCAGATTTGTACTGGTCATATCCAGAACAAGGCCAAGACGGCTTGGAGTACATTTAAAGAACCATATATGAGAAACAGGAACAGCAAGTTCAATATGCCCCATCCGTTCACGCCGGACACGGGCTACCGTTACTTCAACTCCGCACCTGTCGCATATAACACCCTTGTGCTTGATGCGTTTATACTTACCGCAACTGCACTCCCAGTCACGCGTAGGTCCAAATATACGTTCACAGAACAAGCCGCCTCTTTCAGGCTTATAGGTTCTGTAGTTGATTGTTTCTGGATTTTTTACCTCACCCCTACTCCATGACCGGATTGTCTCTGGCGATGCAAGAGTGATTCCTACTGAATCGAAACTTTCAAAGTCAGACAAACCCATAATTTCCCTAGCCACGTAGTTCTGATTCGAATTTTCACTTCCTGATACTTGGCTCATTACAGCTTCGCCTCCGACTTGGATCCGCTAATCATCACATTGAGACACAGACCTCTGAGTTCGTTAACAAGCACACTGAACGACTCGGGCACTCCTGCTTCAAGGGTGTTTTCACCTTTAACTATCGATTCATAAATTCTGGTACGGCCGGCAACATCATCACTCTTGACGGTCAACAATTCCTGGAGAGCATAAGCGACTCCATACGCCTCAAGAGCCCAGACTTCCATTTCTCCAAGCCTCTGACCACCATACTGGGCTTTACCACCCAAAGGTTGCTGAGTAACCAGAGAATAAGGACCAACTGCTCGGGCATGTATTTTATCACTGACAAGATGATGCAACTTCATCATATAGATTTGGCCGACCACTACGCGCTGATCAAAAGCCTGTCCAGTCCTGCCGTCATATAGATCCGTCTTGCCATCACGTGACAACTGCGCCTTCGACAGAAGATTCTCGATATCCTTCTCGGAAATACCATCAAACACCGGAGTGTCTGCATACATTCCCAAGATCTTGCACGCTGCGCCAAGATGCGTCTCAAAGACCTGCCCAAGGTTCATACGCGAAGGTACACCAAGGGGGTTTAATACAATGTCAACCGGCGTGCCATCTGGAAGAAACGGCATTTCACAGTCAGGCATGATACGGGCCACTACGCCCTTATTACCATGACGACCAGCCAACTTATCACCAACCGCAAGACGTTGTTTTGCAGCAACATAAACCCGGACCTGCTTGATAATTCCCTGATCGATATCATCACCGCTCTCAACCCGGTCAAGAGCACGATCACGCTCAATATCTAGTTCTGCAAACTTGGGTTTGAACTCCCCGATAATCTCATCTATCTTTATCTGAATCGGACTGCTTTCAATCTGAATATGATCACTTGCAGCCGCCAGCTTGCGAAGAAGAGTTTTTGTAATTTTCCTGTTTGCCGGAATAATTGTCTCACCAGCCTCAGAGTCCACAACATCGAGAGGAATCTTTTCACCGAGAAGAATATTGCTAAGCGCCTCGGTCAATTCATCTGTAAGCGCCTGCTTCTTCTGCTTGTGCTCTTCATTAATTCCCTTAACCTGACGGCGCCTCTCACTTGGGGTAGACTCGGTACGTTTCACTTCCTTGTGAGCAGTGACCTTGACATCCATTACAATGCCTCGCGTTCCGCTTGGAACCGTCAGAGATGTGTCCCTGACTTCGGCGGCCTTTTCCCCGAAAATTGCACGAAGCAGGCGCTCTTCCGGAGCCAGCTCTGTTTCACTCTTGGGTGTAATTTTTCCTACAAGTATATCACCAGGGCGAACCTCAGCGCCTATACGTATGACACCATCGACACCAAGATTCTTTAAAGCTTCCTCACCCACATTTGGAATATCACGGGTAATTTCCTCAGGACCAAGCTTCGTATCACGTGCACCAACCTCAAACTCCTGCACATGGATAGAAGTAAAGATATCATCGCGCAGAACGCGCTCACTTATAAGAATAGCATCTTCAAAGTTGTAGCCAGACCATGGCATAAATGCAACAAGAAGGTTTTTACCAAGAGAAAGCTCACCCTCACATGTCGCAGGACCATCCGCAATAATATCTGCCTTCTTAATTTTCTGCCCAAGCTTAACTATCGGCTTCTGGTTAAAACATGTCCCTGCGTTTGAACGTCTGAACTTCTGCAACATGTATTCCTGTGCATATTCTTTTGACGCTTTCTTTGCAGGCATTTTCCCGTCTTCAGTAATTACAATCTTCTGTGCAGAAACATAAGCAACTTTACCAGGCGCAGTCGCAACCTGAGTAACTCGGGAATCTCGAGCAATACGACTCTCCAAGCCGGTGGCAACGTAAGGGCATTCCGTCTTCAGTAGCGGAACGGCCTGCCTCATCATGTTGGCTCCCATAAGCGCCCTGTTAGCATCATCATGTTCCA
>MHBM01000165.1 GCA_001804885.1 Lentisphaerae bacterium RIFOXYA12_FULL_48_11 | reverse complement strand
CAGACATTTTTTCATAAGCTTCCTTTCCCTTATTGTGCAATTCATTTGCTCCGCGTGAAATAAAGGATTCTGCTATCGTAATCGCCGCTGAGATCGACCAGCACGCCCGCCTCCATCAGAGCGCGGCCGCTGACTACGCGGCCGGCCTTCTGCCGGTCATCCGGCGCGCCGTGAATCGTCACAGCGTAGCGCGCTTCGGGATCGAGCGCCTCCAGCAGAATGTTCGGCACGCGCTGGTTGTGCCGCAGCCCGTGCGCGAAAAGAAAGAGCAGCGCCTCGCTCTTGTCCGGCAGGACATATTCGAAGGCCGCATAGGGGTTTTCCCGGATAGAGGCGAGACGGTGTGTTTCACCGCGGCATGTTACATGCCGGATGCTTTTGAACAGTTCGCCGTGCCGCTTGATCTGCGCCAGTTCTTCCGCTTTCATTTTGTGGATCGGCAGCCCCATGGAACCCCATCCCATCATACCGATGAAGGCTGAAAACTGGAATGGCGCACTGCGGCCCGGCCCCCCCATGTTCGATCCTCCGCCCGCCATATAAGTCGGGTGCAGATAGGTGAATCCCTCGTGCAGAAAAAGGCTGTCGAGCGGGCTCTGAATGTCGCTACGATTGATACGCGCGAAATAGGTGTCCATTTTCAGATCCGGACGTCCGGCGCCGCTGGCGCAGTTCTCGAAAAACACGTTCGGAAATTCTTTCACGAGCCGGTCGAACAGCTCGTAGAAGTTCAGCACATACTTGGTGTTCAGCGTTCGGCGTTCTGGGATCTCGGCGATCCCAAAATACCGGTTGAAGTCGAGTTTGAGATAGTCGACGCCGTGGTCGCGCAGCAATTTCGCCATTTCCAGATAGACGTATTCCAAAACATCGCTCCGCGCAAGATTGAGCATGACCGATCCGCCATCGTTCGAGAACAGCCATTCCGGCTTCTCCTTGAAAAGCTTGGCTTGGCGCGTGATCCGCTCCGGCTCGATCCAAAGCCCGAACTTCATGCCGTTGCGATGCACCTCGTCACTGACGGGCTTAAGGCCACGCGGGAAATTGGTCGGGTGGACGGTCCAGTCACCAATGGCCGTTTGCCAGCCCGCATCGATGATGAACGCCTCGAACCCGGCCTCTGCCGCCGGTGCGATGAGCGACATGACACTCGCTTCATTCACCCCGCCCTCCCGCCAGTTCGGAAGCGCGCTATAGGTGTTGAACACCAGCGGCACTTCGACATCGAGCCTGTTTTTCGGATACAGGTGTTTCCGTTGATACCGATGCAGCAGACGCGAGGCTTCGCCGAACCCGCCGCGTGTGAAACCGGCAGTAAAAACCGGTGTGGCGTGGCTTTCGCCCGGCGCAAGTTCCAAGGCGAAGTCGTAGTCGTTGTAACCGCCGCTGACGTGCACCTGGTCATTCGGATCCTGCTCGACGATCATTTTCCAGTTCCCGCTCCATTGCAGCGTGCCGAACCATACGGTCCCGCTCTTTTCGGTGGCGAGCCCGTCCTGATCGAGTGCGAAGAACGGAACGTGATGATGTCCGCTGATTCCATTTCGGCTCTCCAGAACCTTTTCGCCCTGTTCGAGCAATTCGCGACGCACCAGCCACTCCGCGCCCCAGTTTCCGGCCATGTGCGTGAGGCGGTATTTCTGCGTGTGCGGGACATACCAGACCGCCGACTTGATATTCTCGATGACGACTTTTTCCGTACCGCGGTTCTGAACCTCGACCCAGCGGTCTATCAGATCGAACTCGGGATAGACGCGGTAGTGCAGCGTGACATAGAGTGGCTCGTTCGCCGCTTTCAACACGACCTCAAGCCGGTCGCCTTCGATCTTGTGGGAGTCATAGGCCATTTTGAGATTAACCAGTTGGTCTGGCTTTTCGATCTTCAGACAAGGTTCCAGAAAAAAGCCCCGGGTGTTCGCGGGATACTCATAACGGCCATACTGGCCGTGGGTAAAGCCGTGCGGCTGATGAAAGTGATGTGTTTCCCACGGCTCGGGAACGTCGTTGACGTCTTTCAACTTCCCACCCCAGTGGAGGTTGACGAACAGGCCGTTTGAGGCGAGTCCGAATGCGTAGCTGGAGTTGTCCGTCTGCAGCAAAAAAACTTTTCGGTTGCCGTCAAAGGCGATGGACGCCTTCTCGTGACCGGCCGTTTGCCGGAGAGTGTCATCGGACGCATAGGCACGGCCCGCCAGCGCCAAACAAAATACCGACCCTAATATGATAAACGTATTTGACCGCATTTTTTCCTTACCCTTTCCCTGATTTCATGACATGAGATCCTGTCACGACATTTCTCTCCGGATAATTCGTTTCAGCACAGCCTCACTCCGGATTTTGCGATAATCACGACGCCGCAGCACACTGTTTTTTTGTAAACCACTCATTTGACACGCCCCTCCTCATTTCCCAAAAACGACGCGCCTGATAGCCTTCAGGTAAGCCCCGTCGGGATCGTCCCGACACGGCACCAGCCAGCCGCCCTCGCCGATCTCGTTCCATGCGTAGATCAGGCCGAGTCGGTCTGGTGTCGCCTTCTTCGGATTCGCGTCCATCCACTCCGTCATCCGCCTGAGGTAGTTCTCGAACTCCTCGGGCGTGCCGCGCGCGAAATGCGGCGTGACCGTAGAGCCCTTACCAAACCCCTCCCCGTTCTTAGCTTCCCATGGCCGGCGGTCCCAGCCTTGGGTTGCCACCGGGATGTAAGGCATGGCCGGGCGGTTCGTAGCGTTCCATACGGAGACGTTCCAGTCTGCCAGCATCTTGAAGGGATAGCTCTCTTCCATATTGAGCGCTTTCCCGTTGGCATCTTTCCCCGGCCGGGTGTTGTACGTTGTCACGATCTGATAGCCGTCCTCGGTCTTCACATTGCCGCAGCCAGCAACCCAGACGCCCGGGAAACCCGCTTTCTTGGCCGCTTCCTGCAGATAGGCAAGGCCGGCATTGTCTGAACCCTTCGGCGAGAAGATCATGATGACCGGCTTGCCGTCCATCCGCAGATAGCGCGGGTGGCCGAAGTAGTTCTTGAGCCAATAGTCAGCAGCCTGTTTCCACGCCTCCGTCCCCGTGATTTCCGCACCGCCGTGATTGGCGATCAGCAGGCAGAACTCCATGCGCGCGTTGTTCTTTGCAGCCATAAACATCTTCATCGGCTCGTGGAGCGGATGCTGCTCGATCTTCTCGACGTTGATGGGACCCTTGCTGTCTTTGAAGTACCAGCAGTAGGCAAAGAACGCGAGCCCGTGGTCCGCCGCCATGTCGATCTGCCGCGCCGTGATCCCGGGCGAGTCCTCGCGCCAGCCCCACACCGGCGTCCGCCCCGCAAACTCCGTCGCCAGCTTCTTCGTGAAGTGCGTCGGCATGCCCTTGGCCCAGGCGTTCGAGACCGAGCCGTCGTCGTACGGGCACTTCCCCGACCAGCCCGCGAAATAGTAGGCCCCCAATTTCATGCGGGGCGCCGTGGTCGGCACATCGGCGGCATATGCCACTGACACCGCCAGCCACAACGTCACGCCAGTCGCAATGATCCAGAAATCAATTTCATCGACAGCCTTCATCTCACTTCCCCCTATCGTTTGCAGACCATTTTCCCTAAGTTATGTTTCACATATTAACAGCCTCGGCATCATTATTGGAATGTCCGTCAAGCGAAATAACATATCTGACAGACCAAGAAGATGCTTTGTATCCGTTTTCTCTTCTGCTACAGTTTTTTTAAAAGTATGGCCTTTTTAGACAACGCATACGATGGTGCGAACATCGCTTGGGACGACCGTAGCGTACGTTCGCCACGCGTCATATTCGGACAGATCAGCTACCTGCCCGGCGGCTATGTCGGCCCGCGCGTGCAGCGCGATTATGAGTTGATCGTGCTCCATTCTGGCTCGTGTGAGGTTCGGATAGATGGCGGCGCTAGCCGCTCGCTCGCCATCGGTTTCACCTATCTGTTCCGGCCCGGGCACAGGGAACACTTCCTGTACGACACGCACGCGCTATCGCACCACTCCTGGTGCTCCGTTTCTCCCGTCTTCTTCCCCGACGCATTAAAACGGGGTCTTGACGGCGTACAGGAGGGGGCGGGGTTCCCGCCCTCAGATTGTTTTATGCGCATCGTCTCAGCCGCCTTCCTCTTCCGCACGGGCCAGTCGGCAAGCGCCCGGCAAGTCGTCGACACGCTCGGCCTGGCTCTGTTCGCCGAATTTGTTCACATGGTGGACCATGCCACGTCGCCGAGCCGAGACGCCAGCGTCAGCAGCGCGAAGCACTACATGGAAGATCACCTGCGCGAGCCCGACTGCCTCGCGCAGGCGATGTACGCGGCAGGCTGCTCGAAATCCGCGCTGAACTACAAGTTCGCGAACGAGCTGAACACATCGCCCGCGCGGTATCTGTGGCGGATACGCACGGAGAAGGGATTGGAGATGCTGACAGACACGGGCCTTTCGATCGCCGAGATCGCCGACCGGTGCGGCTTTCAGAATCCTTTTCATTTCTCGCGTTGTGTACGCCGTATGCAGGGACTGCCGCCGCGCGAAATCCGCCGCCGGGCTTGGGCGAATGAGCGCTGAGTCCCCGGCCTCACGTCCCCGTAAACAAATACCGTCGTCTGCAACAAGGTCGGATATATCAGCTGGTATTGTGTTATCTGGTGAGTTGCTGCCGTACATTAAACGAGATCCGATGCGGGCAAGGCTGGCAGGAATAGCTTGGGAGTATCCGTACCCATGCATACCATAAATATACATTGGCGGGAAACTTACCGCTTTTATTTATCTGTACAGCAGGCATGTCCTCAATATTTCGGCGGGGTGTGGACAACGAATGCTGAAATACCGGGAGCACCACCCTCCGGAATTATCGTCAGAGTGTGTGTACCATTTGAACAACCCTGAACGAGCAGAGTTCGTTCTCCGGCCGGTTTCGGCTCATAGCTGCGGGTAAACATTGGATAGGAGCGCCACTTTACCTGGAACCCCTCCGGCAATGTTGCTTTCCTGTACCCCAAAGTCCAGGCAACCCGCCAGTCATCTGGTTCAATGATGGCCCGCTGGGAAATGGAAACAAACCGGTTCGTATTCCAGCCCTCTCCGTCCTCGCCAGTCACGCTGCCTTTCAGCTTGTAATGAATCGCTTTTCCATCAGGTGTTGAATCTGGAAGACATGTCAGGACCCAATCCTCTTCCACAAGCGGTTTGTCAAAGGCGATATTGTTTATGGCCGGCATCCAGATCCCGGCGGGGCCCACACTCGGACGAGTGATTGCCCACAGCTCTGTCATTCCATCCATGGGTTGACCGTCCAGCAATACCTTCGCTTTTGCGCCAGCCACACCCTTGCCATCGGAAACAGCCACCACGCGGTTGCCGGTGAATTTCAACGTAATACTGCCGTCCGAACCCTTTGTCACTGCAGGCGCATCAATCGGAACAGTTGTAATTGTGCCAGACGTCGCAGGGTCCCCGCTCGATCCCGGAATGCGAACCAGTTCCTCTGAAACAAAAGAGGCATACAGATCACAACCTTCAGGCTTGAGATGAACTGAATCTTTCAGCAGGTTGGTTACAGCCATGTTGTTGGCAACCAGATAGTCGCACCACTTTTTGCGAAGGTTAATCTTCAAAGTGTGATATTTGTCCGCCACTTCAAGAATCTTTACAGAGCGCTCATCCAGCTTTGCAAGCAGCTCGTCCGCCTTCTCATTGGCACTGAGGTGACTCGTCCAGAGCACGATCTCCGCCGATGTGCGCTCGCGCACACGCCTCACGATCTCCTCGTATTTATCAGTCGGACCGTAGACATGAAAGAACAGCAGATCGGGATACCAGGGATAAAGGTCATGATCAGCCGTACGGATAAGAACAGTGGACACATAACCGCCAATCGCCGCATTACGGAACTCGAACTTGACTGTCGGGTACCGCTCCTCAAGCTTCTTCTGTACGGTTTTTGTCCAGGCCTGCGCCGTGATCGACTGCCCGTAGAAAAGCACCCGCACATGCGCAGGTTTCTCTGCCATCGATTCCTCCAGTGCTTTCATCGTCCTCTGGATGTAAACTGCCGAGGGATTATTCGCCGCATTCGCAGCAACGGCAGCCATAATCGACACCATTGCCACGGCACACCATTTCCATATATCTGCACGTCTCACATTACACCTACTCTTTCTGGTAAATAAGAACCGCAAGGCCGTCACGGCCCAACTGTACCGTCTGCCCGTCACCCGAAGAAGTATCAACTTTCACTTCTCCTGTACTATCAGATTCTTTGTACAGGAAACCCGGCACCTTGATACACGTTGCGGCCATTTTCTCTGAACTCTGCGTCACAACAACCGCCATGCTGTTTCCATTCACAAAACAACGGGCGCTGATTTTCGGGTTGTTATTCACAAACCCTTCCGTATCGCGATATGTCCCCAGCAGGAGTATGTCGCAGTATTTATCCACAAGCCTGTTGACCTTCGCAAGGTGTGCCTGATAGATCGGCGCCTTGTCTATCAGGTCACGGCAGCGGTAGATCTCAATATCGTTTCGCAGCCCCTTCAGCACATTGTGATTAACACGGCGCGGTATATCATTGTCGTCCCTGATTTCCCGGTCTGAAAGAACAACCTCGGGAAATGTGAAACGCACCCACTCCGTAAAAGCCGGCGGGAATGTCGCTCCCGTGATATTATGAATGTAATCCACATGCTGCGCCGTCACGTCAGTGAAACACTCGGTTCCAAGGGCAAAATCCTTGTTGCCTTTCGTATCCAGGTAATCATGAATTGTTTTCAAAGTATCGGCTTTGTCCGCTATTACCCTTGTATTTGGTATCGGGAATTCGCCGCTCACATCCCAGTCGGAGGCCGGCTCACAGTAACCAAGCTGATCGTAGAATATACTGTCTACACCGAACTGGATCGCACGATCAACCATTCCCAGCAGGCGTTTCCGCCAGGCAGGCTCGGTGGTATCCGCAACCACGAAGGTTCTGGCATTGTAATGACCGGTAAATGTTCCGTGTCCCTTGAAACGGTACTGCTCAGTATATTCAGCGCCGGTATTATCAAGATAACAAACCTTTCTCCCTTTACCTTTTCTGTAAAAATCACTCTCCCTGTCTATCAGCTTGCCATTGAAATAAAGCAGCAACCGCCCACCATGTTGCCTGAAAGCCGTGATGGCATCCGCCCAGCCCTTATCACCACCCTGTTCCTTATCGGTTACGGTATAGGAATCAGGGTAGCCGTTATCCATTCCGCTCTGCCACCAGGCAAACGCAAGAACAGATTCTTCAGAAACACTTTCCCCCGCCTTCCTGATGCGGTTATCCAGGTCTGCATACTTGAAAAGAGTCTCGCCGTACTGGTGCCGGAAAATGATACGCTGCCAGCCCTTCATCTTCTTCACCCATAGCGGTACCTCGCGCTGGTGCCACCATGTGTTTGCCCATTCCCGGTAAATCCTGGAGGTCTGATGCCAAGCGCCGGAATAGGGAACGATCACATTGGAGTCACAAGTCCAAACCTTCCCGGCCAGACAGTTCGGATATTTAAAGAGGCCGGCTTCAAGTAAATTGAATTCACCTTTACCATCGGGATAAACCCTCAACCCGTGCCAGGTATCCTGGAATGTCGAGTCATGGCCGCCGAAGTAAAGACCCTGCGATTCACCGACAAATGCAAAACAGTTCGCAACCGTATGGCTCGGATACTTCAAATCAATCTGACGGAAAAACTGCGAAGGGCCCATGTAGGGCGGGTTGTTACCAGCCGCAACAATCCGCTTCATTGGTTCCGGGATCAGTTGCCCACCGGCAAACGTAGTCAACAGTTTATGGTCAGCAGGCAGCTGGCAACCGGTAACCAGTGGATAATGCAATTCGCGAATAATCGTGTGAGGCTCATTATTCGACACCTCGGACCCGAACCGTATCTGCCCCTTTTCCAGCCTGACCGTCAGGACAAGTCGCATTTTTACTTCCCCGTCACGCGACTTCAACGCCCCATATTTCAATTTAATACAGTTCTTTTCCTGCTGGATCTCCGGGACATTATCGCGGCACAAGACCTCATTTTCTTTCTGACCATCCTTACGGTCGAAATATAGACGCCACAATGGCATTCCACCGGCATAATCATGACCGGTCTTTAAATTCTTTAATTCGACAAGATTGCCTTTACCATCAATGGCAATTTCGATCTCCTGATCATGCAACTTGCAAACCGGTCCTTTGGTATCATTTTGTGCCATAGTCATCACGACCGGCATTAAAATCAGGCAGATGACTATATTAGTGAATAATCGTTTCATGGCTTCTCTTTCTTTTGCAGGTTAATATATTTCAGATTTTTTGTACTGATCAGGCGGCTATTACACCGGAAAAGCAGAAACTCCCAAAATAAAATGCAAAGCCTTGCTGTATTCACGGGACAACCACAGCTCACTTGCGATCTTCTATAAGCTCCGTCCGTCCCTTGAAACAAATCTCTATTCGCCTGTTGTCACCCTGTTTCTTGACCGATTTGACAACCTCTTTATTCAGTGATTTCTCATCAACCAGACATGAAGGAATCACAAGAGTACGCAGGCATTCTTCATTGTTGTCACCCGGCAAAAGTCTTAGCCCGACAAGTCGCCCATCCTTCACCACGACTTCCACCAGAAGGTTGCCGTGGCATGCCAGTTTGAACGAATAATCCTTCCACTCTGCTGGCACACCTGCCGCAATCCGTATCTCATCACCTCGGCTTTGCAGCAACACCTGATTCAACGCGTACACAACATTGCCCGATGCGGTCGAGAACCACGGACGCATCGACACCTTCTCTTCGTTGATTTCAAACAGCTCCCCGAAACAACCTGCCCCATCGGCCGCTTCCATCAGCAATTTCGCCGGTTCGACTTTCTCACCAAGCGCGGCCAGCGCAGCCGCCATCCATCCCGCGTACCATGCGCAAACCGAGTTGCCCACCGGGTACATATTTCCCGATGCCCGGCCCTTTGTTACAAAATCGAGAACAGCATTTTTCTGCTTTACATTGGTCTCATCAAAGATTGGATAAGGGAACAGCCCTCCCAGCGATGCCACGCTGCGTTCCGTGCAGCCGGCATATGGAATATATTTCTCGCCATCGTGCGGGAGCGACTCGCGCAGTTTCACAGCGGCGTGTTTCCACGTAGCAACTTCTTTTTCATCCTCTTTCATGATCGAAGCAGCCTGAGCGGCAGCTTCAAATGTATAGATTGCACCGCATGTGGTCATGAACGGATTGATCCTGCCCGGCCCGAGCCGTTCCAGGTCCGTACATTTTCCGATAAACATGCTTCCGTCATCCTTCTCATAAACCATGTTGGCAAGATAATACCGGGCGCACTCCTTGAGCACCGGATAACCTGTCGTCTTCAAATACTCCGCATCATCTGTGTATAGATACTGGTACCACGACGACAGGGCTATATTCGACATGTGGAAGATATGCTCCAGCCAGAAACCGGGCGGCGTACCCTCTTCACCGTCTTCAAGCGCTTCCCATGGAAAACGCGCCCCGAAAATACCGTCTTTCCCATAATGGGCCGCACGGTAGAGCGCTTTTTTCAGGATGGACTTCCGAAATTCAGGACAGCGGCGCGCAATATCACGATGATTACTGCTGATCAGCGCCTGGTAGCAGAACATCTCATCCCAGCCAAAGAATTTGCCGGCCCAGTGCGTATTGAAAATGCCCACAGGGAAAGACCATTTCGTGGCATTGGCCCTCAGGTGATACGAGGAAGTGTAATAAGCCTTCTCGAGCTTTTTCTCCGGAATAAGGACATAAGATTCATCCCAGTATTTGGCCCACTGCTGCTTATGTTCTTCAAACAATCCGTTGAAACCTTTTTCCTTGATCATTGATTTCAGCTGCACTGATCTTTGCTGGTAATCCTTGCCGTCCATGGAATCAGCAAACACCAGGTAGAACGTAATCTCCACCGGCTTGGTGTCATCAAATCTCACGTCAGCAGTCATGGTGAACGTTGATTTATCAACACACTGCTTCGCCGACTTGTCAGCCATGACGGAAATCACGCCGTCATACATGCGGTAACCATCAAGCTGGTACTTGATATCTATACAGCCAGCCGATTCGTTCTGCTCGGGATTGATCACCA
>MHBM01000164.1 GCA_001804885.1 Lentisphaerae bacterium RIFOXYA12_FULL_48_11 | reverse complement strand
TTTGCTCAAGATGCCCCTTCGTTGCATCGAAAGGTAAATCCTGAGCAAGCCCCAGAATTCCGGGGCGCGCCGAAGCCCTTCGGGCGGATATTGCAAGATTATGAGCAATATCCGGGTTAATTGTTCATCCCGCTTCTGCTCCTGCTTTCAGGAATGATCATGGCTTGTAATGTGCTTGTTTCACTCTTGTATTATGGCGCTACTTTTAACATTTCCCTGCAAAAAGAATAAATGTGAATACTACAATTTTATTATTGACCATATGTGCTAATGCGCATAAGGTATTAGTATGAACTATCAACAGGCAGAGATTAGAGCAGATATCCTGAAAGCACTGGCTCATCCTTTAAGAGTTATGATTGTCGATGCCCTGACTGATGGGGACCGATGCGTATGTGAGTTGAATAAACTGGCGGATATCGATCAGTCGAACATCTCCAGGCATCTGGCGATGCTTAAAAAGGTGGGAATTGTGACCGATCGGCGGGACGGAATGAAGGTTTTCTACCATCTCCAGACACCATGCATTCTGCAGGCGTTTGAATGTGCTGTGGAGGTCGTCAGGACAGAAGCAAAAAGAAGAAATGCATACCTGAAAGCTGTATGAGAAACTTAAAATTGAAGATATTAAACAAGGAAAAACAGTAAATGAAGGATTTTAAAAAGTTCGCTTGGCTAGTTGGAATATTTCTGGTCGCGTATTTTATTCCGCTTGGAAATTCCAAAGTGTCGAATGCCATTCTTGAAGCATTTCGTCTGCTTCAATGGTATGCCGTGAATCATACATTGGCATGTGTTGTTCCTGCAATGTTTATAGCCGGTGCCATATCAACATTCCTATCGCAGGCTTCGGTCATGCGGTATCTTGGGCCGAAATCGAACCGTTTCATGGCATACAGTGTTGCATCGGTTTCAGGAATGGTTCTTGCTGTTTGTTCCTGTAGCGTTCTCCCGATGTTTGCCGGGATCTATGCGATGGGGGCGGGGTTGGGACCTGCAAGCGCATTCCTGTATTCCGGGCCGGCAATCAACGTGATGGCAATATTCCTGTCCGCTAGAGTGTTGGGAACGGATATTGGTATAACACGCGCTGTCGGGGCGATCGTTTTTGCTTTCATAATCGGTCTGATAATGGCGGTAATTTTCAAGCGCAGCGAGCAGAAGCGTATGGAGATTGCCATGCAGAATCCTGAACCGCCGCCAAGTCCACGACCACTATGGAAAACATCACTTTATTTTCTTTGCTTGATTCTGTTCCTGGTTTTCAGTGACTGGTACAACACTAACGATGTCACCATCACTGCCAAAGATGGAACTGTTATCGAAGCGAACATTCGTTATTCGACCCAGGATACAATTGATATCCAGAAATACGAAGCAGATGGAAAGCTTTCGCCTGATGTGCTCAGGTTTAACAGGGCGGACTTGAAGGATGTCAAACCGGTCCAGAATCTGACCATGACGATCCACGGTATGAAGTGGTATTTGGCGGGAGCCATGGGCTTGGCGTTACTTGTCATGGTCTGGCGATGGTTTTCCAGGGACGAGGTCAAGGAATGGATGCAGGCGACATGGGACTTTGGCTTGATGATTGTTCCTCTGCTGTTTGGCGGTGTGTTCTTGACTGGTTTCATCGGCGCGTTGATGCCGGAGAAATATGTTGCTGCCTTTGTCGGAGGTAACGGGCTTCTTTCTAATTTTGTGGCTTCTTTCGCGGGCATGCTCTGGTACTTTGCCACACTTACCGAGATTCCGATTGTGGAAATGCTTATGCGCCTCGGAATGGGGAAGGGACCGGCTCTTGCTCTGTTGCTGGCTGGGCCAGCACTGTCGCTTCCCAGTATCCTTGTGATAAATAAGATAATCGGATGGCGCAAAACATTCATGTTTTGTCTGCTTGCTGTTGGAATGTCAACTTTGGTTGGATATGTTTTTGGAATAATAGCGCAGTGACAAACGAGGTAAATTATGAAAATACAAATTCTTGGAACAGGTTGTCCAAAATGTAAGAAACTGGCTGAGAATGCCGAGGCGGCTGCAAAGCAGGCTGGCATCCAGTACGAAATGGAGAAGGTCACCGATATCACCAAGATAATGGCTTTTGGCGTGATGATGACTCCTGCCCTTGCTGTGGATGGCGTTGTAAAGGTTGTCGGTAAGGTGCCGTCGTCGGAAGAAATTGAGAAATTCTTGAAATAATAGAGTCAACGAAGGAACTGAAACATGAATGATAAGAATACGTGTGCATGTGGAACGGCTCCGAAACTGATATTTGCATGTTCGGGAGCCGCGGATGTTGGGGCAATTGCGGACCAGGCTGCGCGGAAACTTACGAAAGACGGGGCAGGTAAAATGTTCTGTTTGGCGGGAATAGGCGGTCGTGTGCCTGGGATAATGGAGACTGCAAAAAGTGCCGCGAAGATCCTGGCAATTGATGGTTGTCCTTTGAACTGTGTGAAAAACACTTTGGAACAGGCTGGTTTTAAGAAGTTTGAACATTTGCAGGTAGCAGATCTTGGTATGGAAAAGGGCAAAACACCTCCAGTTCCTGAAGTGGTTGCAAAGGTTGCAGAGGTCGGTGCATCCAAATTAGTTTGCTGAAACAATTAAGGAGATTGTGACATGACAGATGAAAAAGAAACAAAAAATGAAGGGCCCGTATGCAGTTGTGGTGGAGATTGTTGTTCAGGAGGGACGGGCAAATGGATCTGGATAATACTGGCTGTGGCTGTCGTTGGCCTATTGATCGCCAAAAATGCCGGGCAAAAAGCCGCTACAGTGAAAACTGATGATGCGGCTGTGCCGGCGCTGACCGAAGCAGGGGGGAGAAATGCAAACGCCTCTCAATCAGACAAGACTAAATCTTTGCCACGTCTGGTGGATCTGGGTGCGACACAGTGCATTCCATGTAAAATGATGGCCCCGATCCTGGAGAATCTCAAGCAGACGTTTGCCGGCAAGATGACGGTTGAATTCATAGATGTCAGGGAAAATCCGGCTGCAGGAGATAAGCATAAGATCAGTACAATTCCCACACAGATTTTCTTTGATGCGGAGGGAAAAGAGTTGTTTCGTCACGAGGGATTCTTCTCAAGGGAAGAGATACTCGCAAAGTGGAAAGAATTGGGGGTTGATCTCGGAATAAAGGAAAATGAACCTTTCAGCAGGTGGACGGCAGCTCAACCCGACACAAGGGCCAAGACTGACATTTGCTACATGTGTGATGGGACTATTCCGCAGAATAGTCTCGTTGTTGTAAAGACAGAGAAGGGCGATGTCCGGCTATGCAGCATGCATCACTATTTTGTGATGTATTCCTGTCTGACTGAGGACAAAACAGGCTTTGAGCAGAAAGTATCGGTAGCAGATTCTTCGTCAGGCACGTTGATTCCAATAACAGAAGCAACTTATGTTTACGGGTTGGACAGCAAGAATGGTCGGCCAACGATAAAGGCTTTTGCATCAAAGGATGCCGCAGAAAAGGAGCGCCAGGCAGGCGGGGGAAATATTATCGACCTGGCCGTGCTGCAATCCAAGGAACTGGCAAATAAGTGCGGGTTCTGCGACCGAGCCGTCTATCCTGAAGATGTAGCCGAAGTTCTGCTTGAAAATGTCAAGACCTGGGGTTGTTGTTCTCACTGTGCCCTGGGGGTTGTGGCGCGAACTGGAAAAGATGTGGAGATTCGGGAGAAAGACCGGTTGACGGGTGAGAAAGTGGTTGTAAAGACGCTGGGTGGCGACCTTGCGTTGCTTGAGCCTTTTTCCGCGGTCGCCTGGTTCGGGCAACGTACCAAGCCTGATGGCAAACGTGTTTCGGCAGGCTGTTTCCATCAGGGATTTTTTACCACACCCGAAAATCTCAAGAAGTGGGTGGAAGCAAATCCTCTGGAAACGGGAGAAATGATAACCATACAAAAAGCGTTGGCTGACAAGATGGCTCTTTCGGAAGAGCAAATCAAGAAGGCCTGTAAAATTGGCGAGTGTTGTCCGAAGTGATGAATCTTTGCCATGAGGTGATTGCATGAATGAAAAAGCGGTCAAAATTGTCCGTAATATATTGACTGCATTTGTGCTTGTCACCATAGGCTTTGCTCTTGGCAAGGAGATGACATTGCGTTCGGTGCGTCATTCTGCGCCTGAGGCTGCGCTTCAGCCCGCTTTGCCTGAAAAGGGGCAGCCTAACCGTGTTATGGTCTATTACCTGCATGCTACGTTCCGTTGTGTCACGTGCAACACGATTGAGAAAATGACAGCAGAACTGCTGAAGCGTCAGTTCGGTGACGCATTGAAGAGCGGCGTGGTCGAATGGAAAGAAGCTGACTTCCAGAAAGAGGACAAGCTGGCGAAGCGTTACAGTGTTATCTCCAGTTGTGTTGTGGTTGCGAATGTTCGGGATGGAAAGGAAGTCGATTTCAAACGTCTTGATGAGGTCTGGACTTTGATAAACAACAGGGAAGCTTTTGACAAATATGTTGGAGATGCAATTCGCGGTTATCTCATGCCCGCGGGAGGCGCTGCTTTATGACCTGGATTATGATCGGATCAGCTATCTGGCTGGGGCTGCTCACCGCCATCAGTCCCTGTCCGCTCGCCACTAACATTGCGGCAATTTCATTCATAGGTCGCCAGGTTGGCAATCGGAAAGGCGTATTGTTGTCGGGCTTGCTTTACACGCTTGGAAGAACCCTGGCTTATGTAGCGCTAGGTTTCTTAATTACCGCTGGATTGATGGCGACGGCTGAAGTTTCGCGCTTTCTCCAAAAATACCTTAACGAAATCCTGGGCCCGGTACTAATCCTGCTGGGGATGGTTTTGCTCGGCTGGATAGGGGCTGGCCTCTCGATGAATCTCGCAGGGGAAGGTGTCCAGAAGAAGGTTGCAAGTGGCAGTGCATTGTGGTCGGTGCTGTTGGGTATTCTATTTGCGCTTTCATTCTGCCCAGTTTCTGCGGGACTCTTCTTTGCCGGGTTGATCCCTTTGTCCATAAAGGCTGAATCACGGCTGCTGTTGCCTGTCCTTTACGGCGTTGGCACGGCTGTGCCGGTGATATGTTTTGCATTCCTGGTCGCCTTTTCCACCGAGTATGTCGGCAAGGTGTTTAACCGCCTGACACAGGTGGAGAAATGGGTTCGTATTATTGCGGGTGTGCTGTTTATTCTGGCTGGTATTTATTACTGCCTG
Source organism: Lentisphaerae bacterium RIFOXYA12_FULL_48_11 (assembly GCA_001804885.1). Taxonomy (GTDB): domain Bacteria; phylum Verrucomicrobiota; class Kiritimatiellia; order UBA8416; family YA12-FULL-48-11; genus YA12-FULL-48-11. The sequence continues at coordinate 4,909 of MHBM01000164.1, read as the reverse complement.
ACGCATGTGTATGAGATTCGCTTTTTCGGTTGAAATTCAAACAATGGAGGGAGAGGTCGCATGAAAGAGGAAATGGGTCGGCGCAGTTTTATTTTGTCGTCAGGTGCTGCTCTTGCAGCAGGTGCTGTAGCTGCCGGAAATGTTACGGCTGTTGAAACCGCTGGCGAAAAGAAGAAAGTGAAAATTCTCGGGATTGCTTGTAGTAATCGCAAGGGTATGACTACAGCAAAAGCGGTGCAGCTTGTGCTGGATTCAGCGAGGGGAGTGGATCCGAGAATCGAAGTGGAATTGATTGATCTTGGCGGCTTAAAATTCTCAGGCTATTCAAAAACTCCTCCGGAAGATGATTTGACCGATATAATTCCCAAACTTCAGGATCCGTCCGTCGGTGGTATTGTTATTGGATCACCATGCTTTTACCGTGGGCCCAGTTCTGTTTGCAAGGCATTCATCGAACGGTGCGCTCCGCTTCGTGAACCGAAGATGATTTTGCAGGACAAACCTGTGGCTTCTGTGGCTGTTGGTTCATTCCGATACGGTGGGCATGATCTTGTCATCAAAGAGATCCAGGCGGCCATGCTGTGCTTTGGTATGATTCCGGTAGGTGCTGATCATCCGGCATTCCAGGGTGCAACTTTAACCCAGACAAAGGATGATTTCTCAGGTGATGATATCGGCATTGATACAGCCAGGAAAATTGGGGCCAGAATTGCCGAAATGGCGCTGAAACTTGCCAGCTGATGGATTGGGTATAAGATGAGTAAAATAAGATTACTCTTTCTATGTACTGGTAATTCCTGCAGGAGTCAGATGGCGGAAGGGTGGGCGCGGCATATTAAGAGCGAGGTTATTAAGGCGTATTCCGCTGGTATCGAGAAGCATGGGCTTAACCCGAACGCGGTTAAGGTTATGGCGGAGGCTGGGGTTGATATCTCGCGACAGAAATCCAAGCTCTTAAGTGAGCTGAAAGGACTCGAATTTGATTATATTGTTACAGTTTGTGACAACGCGCACGAATCCTGCCCGCTTTTTCCAAGTAAGACTAAAGTAGTTCATATGGGTTTTGATGATCCGCCCAGGCTGGCGCGAAAAGCCAAGACGGAAGAAGAAGCCCTTGAGCATTACCGGCGCGTACGGGATGAAATAAGAAACTATATTGAAACATTACCTCAATCATTGGAGGGTAAAGTATGAGTAACGAAAGACCTTTATTTGAATCACTACGTTTGAGAACAGGATTGTATGCATTTCTTCTGTATGGGCTGATGGCTGGAGGCTTGATTGTCCCTGTATTTGTGTCTGCGGCTGATGCAGAGGCTGTAACATCTACTGATGCGGCTAAGGCGATGGAACAGGTACAGAGGGATGGGAAATACGTTTGTCTCCTTTTGTACAAGGAGACAAATGCCAAGGCAAGTTCATTCCAGAAGGCGGTGGACGTTCTCAAGCAGAATAAAGCCGACAAGGTGGAGCTTGTTATGGCGGATGTCCTTGCCTCGACATCGGAAAGTCTATTAAGAAAGCTTAGAATAGATCCGGAAAGAATGCCGATGCCTTTTCTTATAGTTTTTGCGCCAAACGGCGTAGTGACAGGAGCATTCGAAACTGATCCGGATGAGAAAAAACTGGCTGACTCGATATTATCACAGCAAGCCATCCAGTGTCTGAAATTGCTGCAGGATGGTAAAAATGTGGTGTTGTGCATCCAGGGAGAATTTACCAAAGGCAAGGAACAAGTCATAGAAGCAGTGAATACCTTTCTTGCGGACAAGGCATACAAGGATACATTCGATAAGGTGTTTATTGATCCCGACAAATCTGAAAACAAGGCATTCTTAGAGAAACTCAATGTGACAATGACAGCAGATGAGGCTGTCACAATAGTCCTGACGCCTCAGGGTAGAATAGCAGGTACGTTTAAAGGCACGACAACCAAGGATCAACTGGTTAAGTCTCTGCAAGCTTGCGGTAGTGGTTGTGGTGGTGCAACGGGGGGTGGCTGACGACGATAATACATTAAGGGATCCGTTGGATTCCTGTAAAAAGATTTAATAGAGTGGATGATTGATTCACAAGCTGCAAAGAGAACCAGGCGAATTCTCAAGCTTGCTAAGGAACGAATGTTTGCCGGGTTAAAGATCAGACGCACGTTAAAGAGCAGAAAAGGAGTCTCATTGTGAGTAATGAAATGGCACCTGCCAGCGAGCGGAAACTGACTAATGTTTTTGAGCGTTATCTTACGCTTTGGGTAGCGGTATGCATGGTTGTTGGTGTGGTCCTCGGCAAGATGGCGCCAGGATTCGTAGGGTCTGTGAGGTCCATAGAGTTCGGAAGCAACAGCCAGATTAATCTCCCGATAGCTGTTCTGATCTGGCTCATGATCTATCCTATGATGCTGAAGATTGATTTTACAAGTATTCTCGGAGTGCGGAAAAGGCCTAAAGGATTGATGATTACCATTTTTGTCAATTGGATCATCAAGCCACTCTCGATGACACTACTGGGCTGGATTTTCTTCAAACATCTCTTCCTGCCCATAATAGGGGCGGACCTAGCTGACCAATATCTGGCAGGTTGTATAATACTGGCTGCGGCACCATGTACAGCTATGGTGTTCGTGTGGTCATATCTTACCGATGGTGACCCTGCATATACGCTTGTTCAGGTGGCGATTAATGACCTTATCATGCTTGTTGCGTTCGTTCCCATTGTTGGTCTGCTGGTCAGCGGGGCCAGCAATCTCACGGTTCCGTACCCAGTTCTTTTCTACAGCGTGGTGGCGTTCATTGTCATACCCCTGGCTCTGGGTAGTCTAAGCCGGACATTGTTATTGAAGTTCAAGGGGAGCAACTGGTTTGAGAATAAATACCTGCCGTTCTTCCATCCCATCACGATTATCGCCTTGCTGGCAACGCTGGTTATGATTTTCGCGTTTCAGGCTGATAACATAACCAGAACATGGATACATGTGCTCATAATAGCGATCCCAATTACGATACAGGTTTATTTTAACTCATCGTTGACATATGGTCTTATGAAGTGGTTCAAGGTTCCTCATAACATAGCCTCACCGGGTGCATTGATCGGAGCGAGTAACTTTTTTGAATTGGCGGTTGCTGTTGCAATAACTCTGTTTGGCGCGGAATCAGGAGCAGCCTTGGCGACGGTTGTCGGGGTGCTGGTTGAGGTGCCTGTAATGCTTTCAGTCTGTAACGTATGTAACCGGACACGGCATTGGTTTGTAACTTAGAACTTACGAGAGTGTGGGTAAATAAGTGTTTGCGAATGAAATGGTTACCAGGGTTAACGCACAACTTGAATGGCGGGATGTGTTGGGCGCAGTAAAAGTACGCCTGAACATCGGACGGATGGCGTATGCTGTTGAACCGGGCTTGTATGCAGTTGGTAATCCTGAGGAAACATCACCGGTCTTGGTTTCGGCCAACTATAAGCTGTCTTTTGATTACCTGAGGAGGGAGCTTGGTGGACTGGATGTGTGGATACTTGTCCTGGATACAAAAGGCGTGAATGTCTGGTGTGCCGCAGGGAAGGGTACCTTTGGTACTGATGAACTGGTCAGCCGCATAAAGGCCGTTGGCCTGGAGAAAATTGTTTCTCACAGGAAGGTGATTCTTCCACAGCTTTCCGCGCCTGGTATTGCCGCTCACGAGGTCAAAAAACAGAGCGGCTTTCAGGTTGTTTATGGCCCGGTAAGGGCGTGTGACATAAAAGCGTTCATCCATGCTGGAATGGAGGCGACACCGGAGATGAGAATGGTCCGTTTTGATTTCGCGGATCGCCTGGCTGTTGTTCCTGTTGAGATTGTTGAATGGGCTCCACATGTATTTCTGCTCGGATTGGCAATGCTTGGTTTATCTGGGATTACAGGAGTGAGCTATGACTTAAGTCTCATATGGACGCGCGGGTTTAATGTTTTCATGATAGTACTTGGAGCCTTTCTGGGCGGCAGCATTCTTGTTCCGGCTCTACTGCCCTGGCTGCCGGGGAAGGCGTTTTCTATCAAAAGCCTGTGTGTTGGTTTGGTTCTTTGGGGTATTCTTGTTTCAGTCTTGAATTTAGCATTGGATGTTTGGGCTATGTTGCCTGTAATTCTGTCCATCACCTCGTTTATGGCTATGAATTTCACCGGCTGTACGACCTTCACATCGCAATCCGGTGTTAAACGTGAGATGCGATATGCGATTCCTGTACAGATTCTGCTTTTGATTACAGGTATGATCTTGTGGGTCATCGCTGGCATTGGAGGTTCTTTATGAAATATCTCTCAAATGTTACGACTTTAGCTTTGGATAAAGAGAAGTGTATCGGTTGTGGCATGTGTGAGATTGTCTGTCCGCATGCCGTGTTTTCTGTTGTGGACGGGAAAGCGTTTATTACTGACCGCGATGCCTGTATGGAATGTGGTGCATGCGCGCGAAATTGTCCTGTTGAGGCGATCACCCTAGACAGCGGTGTCGGCTGTGCAACTGGTCTGATCAATGGCATGTTCGGCGGAGGTGGTGCCTGTTGCGGAGAAAAGACTTGCTGTTCTAAATAAATCCCGACAAACTTGTGTAACAAGCGATAATTTGTCGGGATATAAAGTGAACAATATCAGTTTTCTTCAGGATCTTGCGGTAGTAATGATGGCGGCAGGAATCGCCGCTTTAATCTGTCAGTGGTTGAAACAACCCAAAATACTAGGTTATATCATAGCGGGTCTTATCATTGGTCCGCATACGCCTCCATTTTCTTTCGTTGATAATCAGATGTCGATCCTTACCCTTGCGGATATTGGGGTAATCTTTTTAATGTTCTGCATAGGGATTGAGTTCAATTTCAGGAAACTTACTTCCGTGGGATTGCCGGCTTTTGTCACTGCGTGTGCCGATGTGCTGTTCACTTTCTG
>MHBM01000163.1 GCA_001804885.1 Lentisphaerae bacterium RIFOXYA12_FULL_48_11 | reverse complement strand
TGAGGGGAACTCTTGGTGATGATAATGGTCCGATAGGAGTAACCGCCATAGGCGATAGTTTGTGGCATCATCTATATGCCACGTATGATGGTACAAACAGGTACATGTATGTTGATGGTATTCTGGATACCTGCCTTGTAGATACTAATTCTCTTACTTTGAATGCTGCAGCTGTTACCATAGGTGCTGAGTACGGTAATACATACTCTCATCGGGGTCTTCTCGATGAAGTGCGAATAGAAACATATCCGCGTTCTTCCAATTGGATCTGGGCCTGTTACATGAACCAGGCATCGAACAGCAGCTTTGGGGTACAGGGGTTTGTGGACGGTGTTTTGCTGCCATCAATAAATAATGGCGCAGGTGCTTCCGGTGTAACTCTTGATTCTGCTTGTCTCAATGGTTATCTGGTTACGACCGGAGGTGCAATGCCTGTGGTGACGGTATATTGGGGAACCAGTGATGGTGGTACAAACAAATCGACCTGGGGTCATACAAACATTGTGTCTGTGACAGGAGCGGGGCCGATTGCGACGAACATGTCTTCGTTGTTCTGCGCGACCAATTACTATTACCGTTACTATGCCAGTAATACCTATGGTGACTGCTGGGCGCCTTCGACGGCAGTATTTTCGACTCCACGTTACCGTATGAAGATTCAGTTTAGTGGTTATGATAAGAACGAAACTCTTACTAATTTTACGGTTGCGGTTGTTTTTGATGAAGGTGTCAATGGTTTTTCTTACAGGCAGTTTTCTTCTCCTGTTGGAGGAGACCTGCGTTTCGCCAATTCCAATGAGACGGCAGTTCTGAGCCATGAGATTGAAAGATGGAATACGAACGGAGCCTCGTGTGCCTGGGTCAAGATCCCGGAGTTTGTGAGTAATTGCTGGATTTGGGCGTACTGGGGTGGCATTGATACAACTCCACCTGCATATACAACCAATGGTACAGTCTGGTCGCAGAATTATCTCTCCGTCTGGCATTTGTCTCCTTCAACAAATTCTGCAATCTATCCTGATTCAACACCGTACAGGTTTAATGCTGTCAATTACGGTGCTGTTGATGTAGCGGGCAGAATAGGTAACGCTGCTAATTTCGACGGTGGTCTTAAGTATTTGGATATTGCCGGAATAGCGTGTTCATCGACAAACTATACTTTTGACTTCTGGCTTAAGATCGCGACAAATGGCGGATACTTAACAGATATGACTCAAGGGCGTCTTATCACCCGGTTGGAAGGTGGTTCTTTAAGGACATATGATTCAGCAAACCAGTGGCGCCCCACAGTTGGTTCCAATTTGAATGACCTGCAGTGGAGACATGCTGTTTTTGTGCTTAACGGTGATACTTCCACTGGCGCAATCTATATTGACGGTATTTGTGCCAGCAATGGGCTTACTTACCAGCCGACGAAAATAGGCGGAACTGCAAAAATAGCATGTGATCAGGGAGGCCCGTTCTGGAACCATTATAATGGTGTCATGGATGAGGTCCGGATTTCGACTGTGGTTCGTTCCTCGAATTGGATCTGGGCGTGCTACATGAACCAGGGGTCGAATTCGGTGTTCTGTTCCAATAGTATAGTGCAGAGTACTTCTTTCCCGATGATTAGTAACGACGGAGGTGCTTCGAATGTAACGTTCTCTTCCGCATATCTTCGCGGTTACCTGTCAGTTACAGGGATAACTCCGACTACTGTTACGGTTTACTGGGGGACTGCAGATGGTGGTACAAATAAGGGTGGTTGGGGTGCGTCCATCAACATGGGACAGCCTGCGTTGGGTTACATGTCCACCAATGTTTCGGGGCTTACATGCGGGACCAAGTATTACTACCGCTATTATGCGACCAATTCTGCCGGTGACTGCTGGGCGTTATCGTCGGCGAGTTTTGCAGCGTCGCGTTACAAGATGAAAATTGCATTTACCGGGTATAATAAGGCGGAGACTCTGACAAACTTCCCGATGCTTGTTATTCTCACCGAAGGCAGTAATGGTTTTTCGTTCAACCAGTGTACATCGGCCAATGGCGCTGAATTGCGTTTTGCTAATTCCAACGAGACTGTAATGCTGAATCATGAGGTGGAGTCATGGAATTTTAATGGCAGCTCGTATGCCTGGGTGCAGGTGCCTGAGTTTATAAGTAACGGGTGGATCTGGGCCTATTGGGGGGGTAGTGACACAAACCAGCCTTCATATTCAATTGATGGCTCAACGTGGGATTTGAATTTCAAGGGTGTATGGCATTTAAAGGATGAGATGATTGATGAAGCCGTTGGTGGGGTCAATTATGACTCAACAGCCAACCTGTTTCACGGTTCACAAAACAGGAACAGTAGTATCGTTGGAAAGATTGCGGGAGCTCAGTATTTCGACGGTTCGGACGATTATATAAGGCTCAGCAGAGTTGTCCCAGGAGGTTCATATACCAAGGAAGCCTGGGTTAACAGGGATGTCAACGGCGGTAATAATATCATTTCCGGTCCGACGCACGCCTTCTGGGCGCCTGGTCAAGTGTTGGCTTCGGGACATACGAATTTATGGTACTTTGTGCAGGATCCATTACCCCTCCAGGATTTGACATGGAAAAGGGTTGCAGTGACATACGAATATGGAAATCCTGGTCTGATGATTCTTTATCGTGATGGTGTTGAGATATCTCGAAGCAGTGCTGCTGGCCCGCATTCTTTTGATGTGATCAACTATATAGGTGCCCATGGCGGCGGCAATGTCTGGAAAGGTGCCATCGACGAGGCGCGCGTTTCGGACCTCGTGCGGTCATCCAACTGGTTGTGGTCATGCTGGATGAATGAGGGTTCTAACAGTACATTCTATACAGTGAGTCCGGTTGAAAGTACTACATTCCCGATAGTCAATAATGCTGCCGGTGCATCAAATGTTCTCATGAATTCCGCATACTTGAACGGATATCTCGCGTCGACTGGAGGTGCATCAACGACTGTGACCGTCTACTGGGGTGCCAGTGATGGGGGGACAAACAAGTCGGAGTGGACTACTCCGATTGACATGGGGACAAGAGACGTCGGTATGATGAGTACGAATGTGTCGGGCCTGACCGCCGGTACAAGATATTACTACAGATACTATGCGACTAATGCTCATGGTCACTGTTGGAGCAGTTCTACAGAGACATTCATGCCGTCGTTCTACAAGATGAAGATTACGTTCAGTGGCTATAACAGGGAAGAAACGCTTACAAATTTCCCCGCACTTGTAACCCTGAATGAAGGTATGCCGGGTTTCGTGTATGGTCAGTTCGCGTCCAGCTCTGGTAGTGATCTGCGGTTTGTAAATTCCAATGAGACGGCCTTGCTTGACCATGAAATCGAGGAGTTCAATACGGGAGGGAATTCCTGTGTGTGGGTGAAGATGCCATTATTGACCAGTAACGCATATATCTGGGCGTACTGGGGTGGTGATACCAATAGACCGTTGTACACGGTTAACGGTTCAACATGGACTGAGGGGTATGCTGGGGTATGGCACATGAACCAGACCAATTCGTTGAACTGTGCGCCTTCGGATCTGCGTCAGGCTTACTCTTATTACATGATGAACGCGGGTGGTATTATTTCTACCTGCCAGCAGTTCAACGGATTTGGGGCTTATCTGGATGCCCTGGATGGATTCTCTGACTTTACAACGGGAGTGACCATATCTGTCTGGTGTAATCCGTCGTTGGCCAGAAATTGGGCGCGTTTCATAGATTTCGGTAATGCTGCAGGTTCTGACAACATTCTGTTAGCCAGGGACGGTACAACGGCATCCATGGCATTTCATATGTACACGAATAGTGGTAATGCCGGTATGACCATGTCTGTGATGAATACCATTAATTTGAATGAATGGCAGTATCTTGCCGTCAGTATTGATTCTTCATATAACGTCACTTTCTACAGGAATGGAAGCCCTGTGGCGTCTACTGTATTTGCTGCATTACCCCTCATTGTTCAGAGAACAAGAAACTATATTGGAAGGTCAAACTGGGGCGATGAATATTACGAAGGATTGATGGACGAACTTCGCCTCAGTACGGTTCCACGCTCCTCCAATTGGATGTGGGCTTGTTACATGAACGTGATCTCCAACAGCGTATTCATCAGTGCAAGTAATGCCACATCACTGCTCAGGCCGATTGTTTCCAACGAAGGCGGGGCCACAAATGTTGGTCAGACTTCAGCTTGTCCCGTTGGCTATTTGAGTTCCACTGGCAGTTTGCCGACGACGGTTACCTTTTACTATGGTACGACTGATGGCGGAACGAACAAGGGGAGTTGGGCAACGCCTGTAAATATGGGGACTAATGATGTCGGTGTGTTAAGCACCAACATTACAGGTCTTACACCAGGTGAAACATATTACTACAGGTGCTATGCGAGTAATTCGTTTGCCGATGCGTGGGCGCCATCTTCTGAATCATTTCTTACGCTCCAGGACAGCACGAATAATTACAAGATGAAGATATCGTTCAGTGGCTATACGAAGGCTGAAACTCTGACTAATTTCACGACGCTGGTGACTCTAGACGAAACGCTGCCTGGTTTCAGGTACAGCCAATTTTCATCATTGTCGGGCGGTGATTTGAGATTTATTAACTCCAACGAGACGGCCAGCCTGAACTTTGAGATTGAGCAATGGGATCCTGTGATCGTTAATCCGAGTCCAACAAATGTTTCAGGTCTTGTCTTGTGGCTGAAAGCGGATGCAGGTCTCACAACAAACGGTAATGGGTTTGTCAGTGTATGGGCTGATCAGTCAGGAAACGGGAGGCACGCTTTGCAATCGGGGCTCAATTATCAGCCGGCGTATATTCCGAATGTTCTGAACGACAAGCCTGTTCTCAGGTTTGACGGAATGAAGGATGGGACTGGCGATTATCTCGATGTCACGCAGATTGTAGTAAGAACTGTTTTCATGGTTGTGAATTACGATGGATCTGTCTTCACGAACAACTATGAGGCGGCGTTTGGAGATCAGATTTATGATATTGCTCCTGTTCGGGGACGTCCAAGCGTTGGATTGATATACAACAGTCTCTCCGGTGTCTTTTATATTAATGGACTGATACCTCCATTGATTAATGGTGGGTATGATTTCACGCCGCTGACAAGTCATAAGATTGTGGCAGCCTCACTTTCAATTGACAGGATAATGCAGCCCAGGATTGGCAAAGATCGTGGCGATAACGGGAGGACATGGAAAGGCGATATTGCTGAGATTATTGTTTATGACCGTGTTTTGACTACCCCTGAAATGAATACTATCGGAGTTTATCTTACGCAGAAGTACGGTTTGACGACTGAATATTCGCAGACAGCAGGGAAATCCTATGCTTGGGTGCAAGTTCCTGAGTTTACGAGTAATTCCTATGTCTGGGCATATTGGGGCGACCCAGTGCAGACGAATCTTCCGGCATCTTCGACCAACGGTGCGGCGTGGGATTCGACCTTCAAGGCAGTCTGGCATATGGGTGAGGTGAATGCTAATGACTCGACTGCAAATGCGAATAACGGATTTGGTAACGGAAATGTGCCAGGCAGCGGCAAGATTGGAACGGCGCAGAGTTTTAATGGGAACGGTAATTTCATCGAATTGAGCGGTCACCGTGATACTCTGAATATCTATTCTAACCTGACTGTCTCAGGATGGTTGTATCACAATACGGGGGTAGGGTGGAATTTTGCATTAGCTGCCGGAGACACTGTTACCAATACGCTGACGTATACATTAGGTGTGTCTGATTCTTACAGATGGTACATGGAATTCAATAACGGTGGAGGCATTGCCGGTCCGTCTTCAGTTTATGACACGATGTCATGGCACTACATGACTTTTGTTTATGATTATGCGGCGGGTAAGACATATTTTTATCGTGATGGTAGTCTCTATACGACGAGCACAAGATCCGGGTTGATCAGGTACTCTGATAAATTCAAGATCGGGTGCAAACATGACATGTGGGCCTGGTGGAATGGCTACATTGACGAGTTGCGCCTTGATTCAGTGCCACGTTCTGCAAACTGGATCTGGGCCTGTTACATGAATCAGAATGGTGGCCTTGCTGTGTATGATCCGCCGTCGAGCCTGACTGGTCCGCTTATTGATAATTCAGCAGGTGTCTCAAATGTTATGTGGAATTCCGCGACCCTTAACGGTTACCTCTGTTCCACCGGCGGTGCGCCTACAAGTGTCTGGTTGTATTGGGGTACATCGGACGGTGGATCAAGCAAGGCTGGTTGGACAACTGCAATACCATTTGGAATATCAGAGGTTGGATTATTAAGTACAAATTTGACCAGCCTGGTAAACGGTACGACTTACTACTACCGTTATTACGCCAGCAACTCGGTTGGCGATTGCTGGGCGCCGTCATCGGTTACATTTGCGCCCCAGAATTACCGGATGAAATTGACGTTTGGCGGATATGATAAAGATGAAGTGCTGACAAATTTCCCGCTGCTGGTTGTTCTGAACGAAGGCTATAACGGTTTCTCGTACAGCCAGATGGCTTCTCCGTACGGATGGGACCTGCGATTTGTGAATTCCAATGAAACGACTTATCTCAATCACGAAATTGAACAATGGGAAGTCAGTGCGTCGGCCAGTCCGGCCGACGTACCGGGGTTGGTGCTCTGGTTAAAAGCTGATGCTGGAATCGTTACTAATGTTGACGGTACAATAGCCTCATGGAGTGATCAGTCACCAAGTGCAAGATCTGCCTCACAGGGTGTACCTACCAACTGTCCCACTTATGTCACGAATGTGATCAGTGGCAAGCCTGTAGTCCGGTTTGATGGTAACGGTGATCAGCTGGCATGGCCGGCAGTTGAAGCGCAGACAGTATTCGTGGTTAACAGGGTTGCGACAGGAACAACAAACTATGCCGGACTGCTTGGCTATTATGGCAAGGATAAGGGCATCAGGCGTGATAATGCCACTACGTGGCGCTATCCCGGGGATGCCAATGACTTTACATATGCTACGGCCAGTACGATGAATATTGATGGAGAGAAAACAGACGTAGTGGCTGAGAATGCATGGCATATACTGTCGATTGTTCGTGGCGGTGATGCAACTATAATTGACTGCATGGGCTGGTATAATGGTAGCAGGTCTTTTGGTGGTGACTGTGCGGAGGTTATTATCTTTAACCGGGCCTTGAAAATATCAGAGCAGAACAGGGTTGGATGGTATCTTTCTCAGAAGTATGGATTGACTGCGACCTACGTTCAGCCGGCAGGGACGTCATATGTCTGGGTACAGGTTCCTGAACTGGTTACGAATGGTTATATCTGGGCATACTGGGGTAATGCTACTTTAACCAACATGCCTGAATGCATGAATAACGGGTCGACGTGGGATTCGAGATACAAGAACGTCATGCATTTACATGAATCGAGTGAACACCATGATTCGTCCGCCAATCAAAACATAGGAACTCTGAATGGAAGTATTGCCTTGAGTATGGATGGAAAGATCGATGGCGCTTATTCCTTCTATGGTCAGGACGGCGATGATTACGTGAATGTTGTCAATTCGGCTTCGATGGAAAATCTTCAGGAAAATAATTACACTCTTGAGGCATGGTTTAAACCGATGTCTGTGCCACCAGGAACAGGCGATCAGAATAATGCACATTACTGTGTCTTCCAAAAAGCTGGTTGTCACCTTGGTTTGCGTTATTCGAATAGCAGGCAGTTTGTAGCTGAGCATTGGTGGATTAACGTTGTCAGTACTCAGGGCATTTCTCGTTCTTCTGTTGGTGCTTATGATCCTGGAGCTTTCCACCATCTTGTTTCCGCTGTTGATCGGACTGCAGGAACATTGAAGCTTTACGTTGATGGACAAGACCAGGGGACAACAACTTTCACGCCTGGTTCAGCTGCACGCGAATATAACACTGTAACTTGGAAAATTGGTACGGCCAATCCCGGGGCTGGTACATATCGATGGCCAGCAGACGGGGTGATTGACGAGGTGAGGGCTTCTGACATTGCGCGTTCGTCGAACTGGCTGTGGGCTTGTTATATGAACATGGCTTCGAATAGTATGTTTGCATCGAACAGTTCTGTGCAGACGATATCAGCGCCAGTTATTTCTAATGATGGCGGTGCATCTAATGTTCTGACATCAAGTGCAAATCTCAGTGGATTCCTGTCAAGTACTGGTGGTGCTCCGACAACTGTGAAGGTTTATTGGGGACTTTCAGATGGAGGTACCAATGCAGGGGGGTGGACTTACAATATAGACATGGGCGCTAGAGATGAAGGCTCCATGTCTACCAATGTAAGCAGCCTTATAAGCGGAGCTACGTACTATTACCGTTATTATGCCACCAACTCCATAGGTGGATCTTGGGCTCCCAGCACGGCAAGCTTTATGCCCAAAGGATACAAGATGAGGGTGTATTTTAATGGTTACAACAAACTTGAGACCCTGACTAACTTCCCATTGCTGGTAGTGTTCAGTAACAATCTTTCGGGATTTGCATACAGCCAATTTGCGTCGCCTGCGAATGGTGGCGATCTGAGGTTTATGAACTCGAATGAGACGGCGTTCCTTAACTATGAGATTGAACGCTGGGATTCTAACTCTTCAATAAATGCTCCCACGAATATACCTGGTTGTGTTCTCTGGCTACGGGCTGATTCGGGAGTAATAACCAATACTACAGGCGTCAGTAACTGGGTGGATCAGTCTGGTTGCGGGTTTACGGCTACAAATCATTCCGGGACCGGCCCGTCGGTTATTACAAACGCGCTTAATGGTAAACCTGTGTTAAGGTTTAATGGTACAGATGACTACTTGAAATGCAGTTCCTGGGCTCCAGGACACAATATTTCAGGTCAGCTGACTTATTTCTTTGTCTCCAAGATTGGATTAAATGGAAATTCGAGTGGTTTTCTTGCCCAGAGGTCAGGTACTAATGTCAATGATCATTCTGACAATGGTTCAATGTCTATAGAGCAGTTAACTGCTACTCCTGGTGGAATCAGGTACTATCGTGCTGGTAATCCAACCCTTGATGTTTATCGTGACAATTCAATATTCAGGATAGATTCTCTAAGGGGTAATGCGCTTGGTTCACAAGCTTATGTCGATGGGGCCTTGAACCTTAGTAATTCAGTGACATTCGCAGGGGCAATGAATCCTGTTGAATATGCGGTGGCTGCACGTTTGACAACTGGAGGAGATGTAAACGGGCTGTTAGGTTATGGTCTGGTAGATTTTGCAGAGATAATTATTTATAAGACTGCCTTGACTGATATGCAGATGAATCAGGTTGGGGCATATCTCGCAACGAAGTACGGTTTGAGTACTGCGTATCTACCCCCTGGTAATTCTTACGTGTGGGTAAAGGTTCCAGAATTTGTCAGTAATGGCTGGGTATGGGCATATTGGGGCGATTCTGCAAATGTTATTCCTCCTGTATACACAACGGATGGTTCGACGTGGGATACCACCTACAAAGGTGTCTGGCATCTACAAGGACAGAATCCACTGAACTTGATCAGCGATTCTTCCCAGTATCAAAATCATGGTGTTAATCTGAGTGTTTCTAAAATCGCGGGCAAAATAGCAAATTCAGGAGATTTCCAGACAAACGCTTATGCAACATTGCCGAATTCAATCGCGGGAACATCGATTGGCTCTGTGTCATTGTGGATGAACAGTACGCGCGATTATACGAACCCGCAGGTACTTTATTATGGAAGCGACGTTACCGGCGGTGATGGTTTTGGTGGCCAGAATGAACTGCATCTCAACCTTGATCCAAGTGAGCAACCGCAGTTCTTTACACGCGGAGGAGGCGATATCAATATGTCTGCCAGCGTTAATTGCGCCGATGGTGTGTGGCATAACCTGGCGGCTTCATGGGAACTTGGAGGTACTGTTGTCTTGTACGTTGACGGTATCAGAAAAGCGTCGGCAACGTTCAATGCGAGTAATTTTGTTTTTTCGGGTGCCCACCGGCTTGGTAGACCTAGCGGAACATACGCTGAAAGATATTATTCAGGGAAAATGGATGAAGTGCGCTTGTCCAACATCTCCCGTTCTTCTAACTGGGTGTGGGCGTGTTACATGACGCAGGCGTCGAACAGCAGTTTGATAACGTTGCAGTCGGGGTATGATTCTGATGGTGATGGGGTGGCG
>MHBM01000162.1 GCA_001804885.1 Lentisphaerae bacterium RIFOXYA12_FULL_48_11 | reverse complement strand
TGCCCGCCTCGTTCAGCTTCTTAAGGATATCAACGATTTCTTTCTCGCTTCTGGAATCAAGGTTACCTGTAGGTTCATCGGCAAATATGATAACAGGATCATTAACCATCGAACGGGCAATCGCCACTCTTTGCTGCTCACCTCCAGACATCTGATTGGGCCTGTGTTCCTCTCGATGAGAAAGACCTACCTCCGCCAGCCTTGCCTTGGCCGAATCCTTGCGCTCGGACCTTCCGGCATATACAAGAGGCAACATTGAGTTCTCAACTGCTGTAAGACGAGGGAGAAGATGAAATTGCTGAAATATGAACCCGGCGAGGCCATTCCGTAAGGCGGCAAGTTCATTATCGCTCAGCCTGGTAACATCTCTGCCAAGAAAGTGGTAAGTTCCGGAATCAGGCTTATCCAAAAGACCAAGGATATGCAGAAGCGTTGATTTACCTGAGCCCGAAGGACCGATAATGGCCACGAATTCGCCCTGCTCTATTTTCAGGGTGACATCACTAAGCGCCTTTACCACAACAGACTCGCCATTTCCGCCGGCTCCACTTCCACCCGGTCCAGTGCTGTATCGTCTGCTTATGCCACTTAGCTCTATCACTTCTGGCCTTTTTCTTTCTTCTTGGCAAAAGGCATGAACGGATTAGCACCGCCATCTTTTGATGGTAACTGATAGCGTTTCTTTGTCACAACCACAATATCGCCAGCCAACAAGCCTTCCTTGATCTCGTAGCCCTTCTCATCGGCAACACCTATGATAACTTTCCGACGTTCTGTATTGCCTCCGGACGCAGGCCGCATCATCACATAGGTCCCATCCTTGTCGGTTGAAACTGCTTCGCCTGAAATCACGGGAACTTCTGCACGCGTACTGCACGTTATCGTAACTGTGGCACTCATACCCGAGCGGAAAACATCAGGAACTTTTTCAGGAAGAATATCCACGGCGTATATTGTAACATTGTTGATAAGCTTGGACTCGTAGGAGATGTGATCAATCTTGCCCATGGTCTTTTCTTCCGGATAAGCATCCAGGGTTATCTCTGCATACTGGCCAACTCTTATCTTGCCAACATCGGTTTCGTCAACCTGAGCTTTCACAATAAGCCGGTCCGAAAGCACAATTACAGCCGAGGCGACAGTAATGCTCTGTCCCGGTTCGAAATCGCGCACGATAACCTCTCCATCGATAGGAGCCGTAAGCGCGGCCGGTTTGTAAACTTCCTTCCAATAGGCCAGTTCCTTGGCCCCATGCGCTATGGCAGCATCCAACAGGGCAGCGCGCTCTGTAGAACTGATCCAGCCGATAATCTGCCCGCTCTTCACCTTGTCACCCTCTTTTACAAGCAGTTCCTCAATCCTGCCAGCAGTAGGAGGTTTTACTTCCAGACGGTTTTGAGGTTCTACATTGGCTGTCGTCCTTACCGTAACATTGACCGAACCGTTAGTAACAGTGATATTATATTCTTCAATCTGCTCGGTCTCTCCCGGCTTTGCCTTCTTGAATATCCAAAAACCGACTCCAACTGCTGTAAACAATATAACAACGGCAATAAATTTTTTATTTAACTTCATTCTCCAGCGTTCCCCCTTTCGCCTGGACCCATTCTGTCTCGGCAATAAGCGCAGCAGCCTGCGCTTCCAGCAAAGACTGGTCCGCCAGAACAAAATCGTCTTCAATAATTATCCAGCTGTCAAAAACGATGAGGCTTGCAGAATACTGTCCTTCCGCAATCCTCGCCCTCTCCCGGGCCGCAGCAAGGAATTTCTCCCGTATCTTCACGCGGTCAACAGCATTCCGCATGCTGATCCAGCGAACCTGCAGTGTCGACGCAGCACTGAGCAGACCACTCCTCAGCTCGGAATCACTCTGCCGGAGTACAGACCTCGCACGATCAAGTTCGGCAACACGACTACCACCCTCGAAGAGAGGAAAGGACATACTGAGTCCTACAGACCACTGATCCTGCTCCGGCGGCCACTCCGAAGAATTCCGACTCGCCCCGGCATTCGCATAAATTCCAGGATAGAATTCCGCTTTCGCCGATTTCACACCCAACCTGGCTATATTGCTCTGGGACCAGAGTTCACGTACCAGAGGCGTAGTCTCGGCCATGCCCCAGAAATCAGGCTGTTCACGGTCTATTTCTGAAGGAACCAGGTTCCCATCTACAGAGAGATCAGCAATACCTTTACCAAGCCGCCTGCCAAGCAGCTCCGCGAGGTTGGATTGTGCCATCGCAACATTACGGCGCGCCTGCATATGATCAAATTCAGCCTGAGCCTCCTTGGCCTCAGCAGTCATGAGAGAGCCCTTGTGTTCACGCCCTCCTTCGTATCGAAGACGTATAAGCCTGGTACTCTGTTTTCTTCGAACCAGGATATCGTCAGTGATTGTCACCTGTCTCTGTGACTTGAGCAGATCTATAAAGGCCAGCCTAACACCTCTACGGACATTTGCAGAAGTGACTTCATATTTGATTTTTGAGGCATTAAGCTGTTCCCCTGCACTATCTTTATTAAGAGATGTTTTACCACCATCGTAAACAAGCTGTTTAGCGTTAACGCCTATCGAGAAAGAATTATCAGTACCAGCCTGATCGCTCCCCGACCGGTCACCACTGAGTGAACTGCTTATATTTGGTTTCAAGCCGCTTCCGGCCAATCGTACCTTCGCCTCCCCCTGCCTGACAGACTCTACCGCAGAAACCAAATCGGGATTATTTGTCAGAGATTCCCTGACGCAATCATCCCAGGTCAAAGCCTTGTCTGCAGAATATAGCGGCAAGTCAACATACAGAGCAACGCACAGCGCAGCGATCAAATACTGTTTACCTCTCCGGTTCATTTCTTTTCAAAGCTCTTGGCGATTCGCCTGGACAATTCTTCTGCCGGATCTTCAACAAATTTCTTAGTGACGGTAAAGACGATTTCTCCGGTATTACGTGCTATCATCTTCAAACCATATTCGCAATCCCGGAATCGTTCCAGACATAGAGCATGACCTGACTTGTTGGCAGCAAGGCACAGATCCACGAGGGTATCCATTGCCTGTTTGTTAAACACAATTTCCAGGCCGTGTTCACGTTTAAAATCATCCGAAAACCCCTTTATTTCACTGGCTATGGCCTCGCGCCGTACAGTCTCCTTCTTCTTTAAAAGTTCTTGAAGAACAGCCTGGTTATTTTCGATCATCTGCTGACTCACTTCGAAGGTCTTGATCCCTGTCGAGGGTAATTCAAACTTGAAGTTCCGGAAAACCCGCTCCAGAACCGTCATTAGCCCGCGTGCGCCAGTTTTCTCCTCCTGCGAACGTTGCGCAACAGCTTTGATAGCTTCAGTTGTCATCCTGAAATCAATGCCATATCCCTCAAAATCAGCACGGTACTGGGCAAGAATACTTCCCTCGGAACTGACCATGATTTTCTCCAGGTCATCAGAGGAAAGTGGTTCACATACAACTCGTATAGGTAGACGCCCTATAAACTCAGGCTCGAATCCATAATCAATAAAATCCTTTGTCTGTGCCTGACGCAGAAACTCGGTTTCAGCATCTTTTGGCGCACCAGATTCACCCTGCGCAAAGCCTATCGCACTATTAGTGACACGCCTTTTGATTATCTCCGGCAGTTTGTCGAATGCGCCACTGACAATAAACAGCATATGCCTCGTATTTATCGTGCGCTTCCCCGGGCCTTTGCCCCGTTGCATGTCCATTACGGCCTGAACCTGCCCAATTAAATCCGTCTGACTGAAAAGACTGACATCAGTTTCTTCCATAAGTTTCAGGAGATTGATCTGAACACCCCTGCCGGAAACATCCTTCCCCATTGTTGAAGAGGACGAGGCGATCTTGTCGATTTCATCCATGTAAATAATTCCATACTGGGCAAGAGTCGTATCACCAGACGCAGTCTTGACCAAGTCGCGGACAAGATCCTCAACATCATGCCCCACGTAACCCGTTTCAGAGAACTTCGTTGCGTCAGCTTTGACAAATGGGACCCCAATGAGTTTGGCAATACACCGCATCAGGTAAGTCTTTCCCACACCGGTCGGACCAAGGAGAATGATATTATGCTTAGAATATTCCACTTCGTTAAGAGATGGGTCATTAATGCATCTCCGAACATGGTTATAGTGATCGCAGATAGCTACTGACAGAACCTTCTTGGCCTCATCCTGCCTGATTACAAACCTGTCAAGGTAATCCCTGATATCCCTGGGTTTCAGGTTGAAATCTCTTATCGGCCGTAACTTATCTTCATTCTTTTCTTTTTTTTCTTCTGTTTTAGATCCGGCAGGCTCGGCCTGCTGAAACGGCGGCGGCCCCATCATAAAAGATATATTTGCTTTCTTTAAAATATCTTTGAACTGGTCTTCAAGACTGTCTTTTCGTTCGTCGGCCATGGTACATCCTTATCTATGAAAAATACGCCGTAATCGCTGAAAGGTTACAAATTATCCCTTAAAGAAAAATGGCCGCCCTGATGATCTCTCGGGGCGGCCATTTCGTTAACAACTATATATTGTTCCAGCCTTATTTCTTAAGAACTGCATCCTTTGCAGCCTTGGCTATACGGAACTTCAAAACCGTCTTGGCCGGGATCTGAATCGTCTCGCCTGTGGCGGGATTACGACCCATACGTGCAGCCCTGTTGACCTTCACGAGTTTACCCAGACCGGGAATCACGAAAGCGTCTTTCGCGCCCTTGTAAGCCATCGTTACAAGGGTTTCAATCGCAGCCTTTGCCTGCTTCTTGCTGATTCCTGCACCTTCCGCAACCCCTGCAACTATCTGACTCTTCGTTAACCTTGCCATGTTCGAGCTCCTTTCAATGTTAGTTTTAGAAATTAACGAATACACCCGCATTAAAGCAAATACCTAAGGAAACGCAACTAGAATTATGGAAATATGAAGCTTTTTTTCAGGATATTTTGATGATATTCTAAAATGGAAGTAAAATTCCGATAAAAAAAATAAGATGAATCCACAAGTTGAGTACGACAATGAAACTCTTTGATACTCACTGTCATATACAAGATACGAAAATTATTTCAAATGCTGCGGCTCTCATAGAAAGAGCCATTAAGGCCGGAGTATCAAAAATGATCTGTTGCGGCAGTTCGGAAGAAGATTGGCCGCTCGTTCAGAAATTATGCACAACATTTAGTGAACTTATTCCCTCTTTTGGCCTTCACCCATGGCACGCTGGGGGGAGATCTGACAAATGGCATGAAACACTGGAACAATATCTTGCCACATTCCCCCAGGCCGTAGTCGGTGAAATAGGCCTCGATCATGCACTGGAGATGAGAAACGATGATGTACAGTTTGATGTATTCAAGACCCAGCTTCAGATCGCCATAAAATTTAACAGACCAGCCTCAATCCACTGCAGAAAAGCATGGGAATCCTTGTTTAAAGCTTTTCATGAAACAGGCCCGCTTCGACGTAATTTCGCTATACACTCTTATTCTGGCCAACATGAGCTCATTGCTAAACTTGAGGAAATAGGCGCTTTTTTCTCATTCTCAGGATCTGTCACCCGTTCCGGTAACAAGCGGGCCAGGAAATCAGCAGCCGCTGTACCCCTCAATCGCCTTCTCATCGAAACAGATGCCCCCGACCTGGCTCCTGTAATCGACGGGCAACTCATTTCAATAAACGAACCGGCAAACTTACCTTATATCCTGAACGAATTAGCGGAAATCCGTCAACTGCCTCCAAGTACACTCGCAGACAGATTATGGGAGAATTCGTGCCGCTTATTTCTTTAGAATGACATTATTCCCGTGTATGATAAAATTAAATTTTGAAAATGGAGATATGACTAAATGAAGCTTATTAATCCTGTAAAATTACTGACAGATGCCAGAACCGCTGCAAACTGTGCATATGCGCCTTATTCCAAATACCGTGTCGGTGCTGCCCTGCTGACTGCGGATGACACCATTTTCACGGGATGTAATGTCGAAAACAGTTCATACGGTTTGACAATCTGTGCCGAACGTGTTGCTATTTTCTCTGCCATCTCCGCCGGCAAAAGAAAATTCAAGGCTCTGGCAATAGTATCAAAAGGGAAGAAATCTCCGTCTCCATGCGGCGCCTGTCGACAGGTCCTCGCAGAGTTCAGTCGGAATATCCCTATTTATTTCGCCTCTGCCAGCGCTCTTAAGAAGTTCAGGTGTATCCCATCGGCAGATCTTCTTCCCGAATCTTTCAAACTCTGAAGAGTTGTCGAAATTCACGCACTACAACTTTTATTGCGTCCACACTTCACTTTTCCTTGTCATAAATCACGAATCAATTATCATGCTTAGAAACGCGGAGGTTAAATGTCAAAAACTTTTGTCCTGGATACTAATGTTCTACTGCACAATGCCGACTCAATTGAATCTTTCAGCGATAACGTTGTTGTCCTGCCAATGGCAGTAATAGAAGAACTCGACAAATTCAAGGGCCACAACGACGAACTCGGACGTAACGCACGACAGGTAATTCGCCGACTGGACTCCTTGCGCGTGGCAGGAAATCTCAGGGATGGGGTTCCGCTGAACAACAACGGAATACTTAAAATCATGGCCACCCCTGACATTTCGGGACTCGATACAGGGCTTGAGGTGAAAGTGGCAGACAACCTGATCCTTAGCCTGGCGTATGTACTAAGCAAAAAGGGCGAAAACGTTATCTTTGTCAGTAAAGACATCAACGCACGAATCAAGGCTGATGCGCTGGGACTGCAGGCAGTGGATTTCGAGAAACAAAAGGTAAACCTTGATGAACTCTATGTCGGTTATTCTGAAATTGAGGTTGAGGGAACCATCGTAGATGCGTTTTTCAAGAACGAGACACTGGACACCCCCGGCATCGGTCGCTTTCCAAATGAATTTGTCCTGATGAAAGACAAGACAAACGAGAAACATAACGCTCTTGCACGAGTTGTTAAACCGGAAAAAGTAAAACATCTTTCGAACCTCTATGACCGTGTATGGAATATCCAGTCACGCAACAAGGAACAGAGGCTTGCCATCGAACTTCTCATGGATCCGGAAGTTCTTATAGTTACACTTGTCGGACAGGCCGGAACCGGGAAAACGCTACTTGCCCTCGCAGCAGCGCTGCAGGCGACTCTTACCAATCACCAGTACGACAGGATACTCGTATCCCGCCCAATCATACCTATGGGAAAAGACATAGGATACCTGCCTGGCGCCAAAGAAGAGAAACTTTCACACTGGATGCAGCCAATCTTTGATAACCTGACTTACCTTATGCGAAATGGAATTCACGAAGACAACAGCGGCAAGAAGAAGAAACTGAGCACCCAGGAAAAGATTCACCGTCTCCTGAGCGAGAATACAATCGGCCTCGAAGCTCTGACGTACATTCGAGGACGTTCAATCCCGCGCCAGTACGTCATCGTCGACGAGGCACAGAACCTCACCCCTCACGAAGTAAAAACCATCATCAGCCGTTCAGGTGAAGGAACGAAAATGGTGCTTACAGGTGATCCCTACCAGATAGACAACCCCTACCTGGATGCATCCAGCAACGGCCTGATATATGCCGCCGAACGTCTCAAGGAGCAAACGATTCATGGACATATTACCCTGAGAAAGAGCGAGCGCAGCAATCTGGCTGCGATTGCCGCTGAATTCTTATAAAAATGGTCTATTTTGCCAAAATAGCAACCGTACATATATCGCTGTTGCTTGCCAGTGATTACAGGGTGTTGCTTTCTTTAACAATCCCGCTCGTTAAGGCATTGGCCTGCGCCGATATAAATAATTATTACTTTTCTAATAGCCAGCAATAACCCCAAAGATTTAGAGTGCATTTAGAAATGTGAAGAACACACGGGAATCGCTGCGCAACATGGTCGTTACTCTAGATAAGGAGCATGTAAAATGATAAGAAGAATCGTCCTGCTATCGACACTCATCTGCATTTCCACAATATTGTCAGCCGATATCTGTACTGCAGCCGGCGGAAAGGTTGGAATAGTTATAGAGTGCGAAAGCATAAATAAACTGCTTGGCGACATTGACATTTTATCTCAGACACTTGATCTGAAACTCCAGAGAGCCAAAACAGAACTTGCCCTCTCAGAAATCTTCCTCTCACAGGACTTGGCTGGTATCAGCAGTAACAAACCACTACAGGCCTGCATCGTAATAGAACAACCTGGTCAGGAGCCCCCCCCTAATGCCAAGCCTGGAAAAAAAGGCACACCTTTTGCCCTGGTCCTTCCACTGAATGACAATGGCAGTATTTACCTGAAATCAGTCGGTAAATTCTATTCAAAGGCAGAGAAGGAAAAATCGCTCACCCATTTCAGTCTCCCGGCAGGAGAAAAACCTCCAAAAGAACCGGACATGTACGTCGGCATTACCGGAGATAAGGCTGTCCTCGGGCCAGACTCTGGCAATGTTGAAACAGTCATGGCAAGCCTCAATAACATTTCCATACTGAAAGCAGATTTTGCCACCATTCAAGGAACGATCAAGGCTGCCATAGATGTCTCAGCGATTATACCACCCGTGGACGCAATGCTCTCCATGGCCAGGATAATGGTGAGGCAGGCACCTCCCCAGCCCGCCGCACCAGGTATGCCAGCAATAGCAAATCCCGCTCAAATACTTGCGGCTGAGGGCGATCTTCTCATGGCTCTTCTAAAGCAGCTTAAAAGTTATGTTCTTGGAATCGGAATTAGAGGCAAATCAATCGAGATTATAAGTATAACCTCACCAACACAGGGTAGCCCTCTCGCCGGGATGACCAGGAATCTGCCATCACCCTCGGAAAAATACATTTCCGCAATGCCCGCAGGAGCTTTTATTTCGATGGCAGGCACAGGAATGAATATTCTGGATATATTCATTGAACCTTACAGCGTCATGATGAGCAAGTTGATGGAAGCCACATCGCAAAAAGACAGCTCTCAGGCGGGGACTCAGATGAAAAATCTTATTCTATCGATGAAAGGATCTTTTTCCGGCGACCATGCACTGGGTGTAATAGCTGGAGCTACACCTCAGGACATTGCTCTGGTCCAGATGGTCGGCGTGAATGACCCCGTCAAATTCCGCAAAACCATACTAGACGCTTTCGCTCTGTCGAGCACGATATATTCAAACATGATGATCGGAATGACTCTTACTGTCGGAAAATCCAGGATATCAGACGGATGTGAAGTCATACCTTATTCTCTTTCGTACAATCCTCCTTCAAACTCAGCACCTGCAATTTCGACAATAGGTTTGATGAAAAACTTCAAAGCCGAAATGGCTTTTGTTGGTAAAGATGTAATCTACACTCTTGGCGGTGGACCTGCCGTAACCGATGCCGCCATCGCAAGGCTTAAAGCCGGCAGCGGGGCCAAAGTCCAGTCATCAAAAGCATTTACAAGCCTTTACCCCCAGGCCCCGGCAAAAATAGTCAGCATTCACTCGATCGAACTGATGAGAATGCTGAAAGCATACATCGCAACTGTCCCAAATGGTGAACAGATGCTCCAGATGATCCCGGACAGTAATTCCGGAATAGCCGGCTACGCAATGATGAGAGGCAGCGATATATTTAATGTTACAAGAATAGGCCTGGACGAAATAACTGCTATTAAAAACAGTGCCCCCGCCATTGGCCTCCTGCTTATGCCAATGATTATGGGAGGCAAAGGACCTCAACCTGACGCAACCCAACAGGGCGGCCCTGACGCACGTTGTCTGAACAACCTCAGAATGATCGACGCTGCAAAGGAACAGTGTGCACTAGAAAGAGGACTCAAGGATGGTGATGCAATCAACCAGTTGTGGATATCAAAATATCTTCTCAGAGGGAAGATGCCGGCCTGCCCTGCAGGCGGAACATACACACTGAATCCGATCGGCAAGAGTCCTGCATGCTCGATCCCTGGTCACGTGATGAAATAGAAAAGATTCTGGAT
>MHBM01000161.1:42099-42241 GCA_001804885.1 Lentisphaerae bacterium RIFOXYA12_FULL_48_11 | reverse complement strand
GCTCCACACCAGTGGACCGAATGATTCTTCCCCTTCTTCGCCGTCTTAACGGTGCCGGCGTTCCGGATGAGCAAATTTCCTGCATAATGGCTTTGGGTACTCACCGTTACATGACCGATGCGGAAATGGAAGTAAAAGTGGG
>MHBM01000161.1:0-42050 GCA_001804885.1 Lentisphaerae bacterium RIFOXYA12_FULL_48_11 | reverse complement strand
TTAACGTTTCGTATATTCCCCTTCACCTGGAAAGGACGGCACTGGAGAAGGTTGATTTTGTATTCTCTGCTGTTCAGGAAATTGGCAGTGAATTCTATATCAACCGGATAATCATATGCACCCTGAAGTGTCTTCAGTATTTTCCGCATGTCTTTGACAAATGGGGTGTTGGAAAGCAGTTCATCGAAGGTCAGCACCCAGGAGAAAACGTTGCTTATTCCACGTTCACTTGCTCGTTGTTCGGTTATCGGATCCTGTGTGGCAAAGATTTCCATGGGCAGGTCTTTTGCCTTTGCTGCAACTTTTTCGAAATAGCGCGAGGTGTGTGTGTTTTCCTGGAGATCGAGGATATCCACGTTACGCTGGGCAAACTTGCGCATGTCGCCGTGACCTGCATCCGGTCTTTTTAGCGGCATGTTTAACGCCACGATACGGGTATAGTCGTCATCGCTGCGGTCAACTGCCCTCGTCCCAAGCCCGAAGACCAGTCTCAACATGCCTTCCTTTGGATCGATGTCCTTGTTCCAGACATAAGGGTTGAACGAGAACCCAACGCCGGCAAGCTGCGGAAAATAAATGTCGTCATAGAAGGCTCCGGAAACGCGTTGTACAAGAAGGGCCATCTGTTCATCGCGGTCAAGCAGGTTCCAGTGTGCCCTGTACGAAAGTGCTTCCTTACTTAATGTGCTCGCGTAGACAGAGCGGACTGCATTTATAAAATTTTCAAGGCGTTCCTGTGGTGAACCCTGGTTGGCGCAGAAAACGCTTTCGTATTTACCGGAAAATGCGTTTCCATATGCATCTTCCAGCAGGCTTGATGAACGGACGATGATGGGGGATTGTCCAAAGTAATCGAGCATGTTCATGAACTGGTCCTGGATGTCTTTTGGAAAAGTACCAGCAAGCAGAAGTTTCTGTGCTTCACTGGTGTTGTCGCCAAAGCTTGAAGCATGATTCAATCTACGCCTTACCCACCAGCACTTGTTTTGTATCAGGTATGTATAAAAAACATCGGATCCGATATAGAATGAGTCGTGTGATTCCAGTTTCTCGGCGATAGATGGTTCCTTTTTCTTCAATATTGCTCTGGCTACAAGCATGCCGAGAGATTTTCCGCCGATGAGGCCGGTTCCGATCATGCGCCTGCCTACATCTACCAGATCCTTGAGGTTGAGATATTTGCAGGCCAGTTTCAGGGCGCGATCATCCCGCGTGGCAACCATCCTCAGGAGCCGGTGCAGGATTTTATCCTTTTCCCTGGCCGCAACCTTGATGGCTCCGCGTGCAAGGTCTTGTGCGTAACTGAAGGTCCGGGTCCAGACATCAGGCCGACTTGTAGTGAAATCGAGCCAGTGTCCTGGATTAAGGGCCATGACATCTGAAAGGATTATGCTTTTTGTTACGGGGATGAATATCGCGCCTTCCTTCTTGTGTGGCATGTACATTGTACGGGAGTAGCGCCCATAAACTTTCAAAGGGTACACGTAAGTGTCGTTTGTATCCTTGTAAAGGTCCAGCACCACCTGCGCTGTGTTATGAATGGCGTCAATTGAAAAGGATGTATGGTGGTTTCTCAGGAGAGCGAAGTAGGTAATCGTATCATAGTTAAAAAGGTAAGGGCACGTCAGCATGAAGAAGTTACCCAGCATGCGATCGCTGTACCAGTCGACAGCAAGTTCCGACAGGCAGTCGAATACATAACAGGCTCCCGAGCCGAATTTTTCTATGACGTGGAATATTTCGGATATAAAGTTCTCAAAACCATGTTCCGGGTGAAGTTTATAAATGTTGGCCCTAACTTCTTTCGGGATAACAGGATCATGGTCGGCGAAGCGGAAATAAATAAGATCACGTTTCTGACGTCTTGCTTCTATGCAGAAGGAACGTACAAAAGGGCAGTAATCTCGGACGTTGTCAACCTGCCAGACTACGTTATCTCCCGGACGTATCTCCTGAAGTATTTTATCAAGCCCCGGGATTCCTGTACTTGGTTTGGACTCATTATTCATCACCGTCGTATTAGACTGCTACATTTATTAAAATGGATCAAGCCTCAAGGGTGAGATGTGGGATAAATCAAATTTTCTATGCTGGGTTCTGATGAGATATTACAAACGTCATTGCAACGGGATAACGGCTTTTACCCTGAAATAACCCTGTGTTCCGGAAGGAATGGAACGGACGGTATTGGAAGATGAATCGGCGAGTATTGTACCCATGCCGCTGTCCGTCCAGACTGCATCCATCAGGTTGGTTTTCATTTCAATTTTATAGTTTCGTATCTGCGTACTCGACCATATGAATTCAATGTTTGTTCCGGACAGTGTCACGTCACGGATATCAAGGCAATCGTTCTGGTTTGTGGGATTGGTGCCTGCAATATATTCATAGGCATTAATCACGCCATCGGTGTCCGAATCGATGGAAAAGTCCACGTTCGTGGTGCCGAAATAGGTTAGGGCCCAGGCGTCGGGAATACCATTTGTATTGGAAGAATCACCCTGGAAAATGGTATCCGTTTTGAGTCGGGTGGAAAGATTACTCAGGCTGATCCAGCCCACGCCTGAGCCCCAGGCATAACCGACGAGGTATCCAGTCTGCAAATCAATTTTCGGGGCCTGCGGGTCAGTGGCATTTGTCCAACTGAAGCTTATCCAGCCTGCACTTGGGCACCAGGCATAACCTGAAAGGTGGCCCTGTCCGTCGTGATTTACTCCGTAATCGGTTGCTGAATTGGTGGCATACTGGATTCCGTTGGATGGACTACCGTTGCCCAGGCATATCCAGCCTGCGGTTGGGCTGTACATGAAACCGGAGCAGACATATTGACCTATAACCACACCGTTGGTCAGGTCACTCCTGCAGTTTATCCAACCGACGCTGGATGACCAGGCCCATTTATTTGATGATGACGAATTGATGGTGGAGTTGGTGGTTGCAAGAACAAGAGAAGCCATAAAAATACTGAATATTATACCTGTAAAAATTCTTGTCCGGGTCTTCATTTTTTCTTCACGGTCCACTAAAGCTGAAATTCATCCAGGGATTTATGTTGGTGATGGCCCCAAAATTATTAGTAAACATCGATACTGCTCCGACATAGTTGCTCACGTTCTGAACGTAGATATCAGTGTTCATGCTCTTGCTTACAAAATTATTTATCACCAGGTTGCCCGTGCCCATGACTCGAATACCGACGAAGTTATAGGATACGGAATTCTTTTCAATCAGGTTGTTGTTGCCGTTGATTTCTATACCGTTGGGCCAGTTCGGTTGTCCGAGAATACCATTTTCGCCAACGGTATTTTCCGAAACACGGCATTTACTGGACATTGCTATACCAATTTTGTTCTGTGCAGCTGTGCATTCTTTGACGGTACAGTAATCTTCAACAGATACACCGGTTGCATTGGTGTTAAGTACTGAAGTACAGCCGATGATCCGGCTGTGATTATATGTATGAATACCGGCACCGCCGTTACCACGGATTTTGCAGTCTTTTATTGTACTGAAAGATCCAACCTGTATACCGTCATTCCAGGGAGGGTTGTGTCCCATGGCACCACCAGCAAATCCACAACCGTAGACGGAACAACGTTCCATAATAGCGTTCTGTCCGACATAAAGACCGCCATACCCGTTCCCGAAAGCTTTTACATCCATTATGACCACGTCTATTCCATTAGTAGCTTCTACACCAAACTGTCCCCAGTTACGTATAACACCATTACGTATGGATATATTCTCAGTCGGAGCGGTTACAAGTATAGCGCTCAGAGAGTTAGAAGTACCATTGAGAGAGAAACCGTTCAAGTCGAGCTTAACTTCATTGGCAGCTATCGCTATGCCGTAATTACCATCGGATCCTGTAAGGGTACGTACAAGGTAGTAGGAACCTGAATTTGTTATGTTAAAGGGTAAGTTGGTTACAATTGTTCTGGGCTCAACCTGTTCCAGTGTTTTCATGACTCCGGCTTCGGTACCCGGATCACCTTTTGGAACCCAGTAGTCATCGGCAACCAGAACTCTACCTGAAACGAGAGAAAACAAAGCGATACCAACAAACTTGCTTAATAATGATTTATTCACTGGCATCTCCTAAAACAACAGGGAAGTATGTATATACCCCTTCCTTTTTCTATGCAAAATGCTAACATTTAAAACTTATAAAGTCAAAATTATACTGATAAAGACGCGAGTGATGGGGACATCTGTTTTTGTCATATGCAGGGAGATTGTTGAT
The DNA here is from genome assembly GCA_001804885.1 of Lentisphaerae bacterium RIFOXYA12_FULL_48_11. Taxonomy (GTDB): domain Bacteria; phylum Verrucomicrobiota; class Kiritimatiellia; order UBA8416; family YA12-FULL-48-11; genus YA12-FULL-48-11. Next base: position 37,807 of record MHBM01000161.1, on the reverse strand, counting down.
GTGGTTCAGGATGACTAACAGAATTATCCGTATGCTTGTTCTCTTGCTGATGTTGAGCAGCCTGTCGGCAGAAGTTTACGGTGAGACCGTAAGGATGAAAATATCATTCCCTGGCTATACCGGGAATGAACCCCTTTCTAATTTTCCTGTCCTTGTGACTTTGAGCACCAATATCACGAATTTCTTCTACAGTCAGTTTGCTGCGCCTGCCACCGGAGGTGACCTTCGGTTTCAGAATTCCAACCAGACCGTCACATTGAATTACGAAATAGAGGAGTGGAACACGAACGGAAATTCATACATTTGGGTCCAGGTACCGGAACTTGCCGGGACAAACACTTTTATCTGGTCATATTGGGGTAACAGTGCCGATACCAATCCTCCTGTATATTCAACGGATGGCTCGACGTGGTCGAATGCCTATTCTGGCGTCTGGCATCTTACAGAGGATGCCGCTGCAGTCAGAAATGATTCTTCCAGCTATAACAACGACGCAACGCCCAATCTGACATACGGGGCAGACCCAGCCCGGAACTCATCCGGCAAAATAGGGGCTTGTAATACTTTCAGTGGTGCAAATTCCCTTGGCATAAGCAATTCTGCTAGCCTTTCCACGGCAGTTACCACGGGGTTGACTGTTACCGCTTGGATCAGGTCGAAGGTCGATCTTCCAGCGAGCGGGAGCAGTTACCGCGTGCTCGAGAAGGATAATAGCTATTTCCTGCTTCAGGGAACACCATCAGGCGGAATGGCCTTTCTGGTCAAACGAAGCGGTGGTAACTTTGCAGCAGAACACACCATGTCGTTGAATTCAAATCAGTGGTATCTGGTGACGGGAACGTTCAACGGTACAACGGCAAGTACATACATTGATGGTGTTCTTAAGGGTACAGTGAGTGTCGGCGGAGCTATTGACAGCACTGCAGTCTTGCTTCGAATAGGGTCTGACACAGGAAATCCTGAACCTCTTTCACCAACTGCTTATTTCAACGGAGAGATTGATGAAGTCAGTATTTCAAGGACGGCCCGCTCTTCAAACTGGCTATACACCTGCTGGATGAACCAGGCGTCCAACAGCACATTCAATTCATATGATGCGGCGATGTACAATTCGCGGCCTTTCATAATTCACGAGGGGTTTGTGTCGAACATAACCTTGAATTCGGCAATGATGTCCGGCACGCTGCTGTCTACCGGCTCTTCGCCCTGCAGTGTGCGGGTTTACCTTGGAAACAGTGACGGAGATACGAACGCGTCCCTGTGGGCGAGCACCAACTATTTTGGAACCAATCTTACGGCCACTCCTGTAACGTTCAGCACGAATATTACCGGCTTAAATGCAAATACCAATTATTATTACCGGTTCAGTGCAGAAAATACCAGTGGAGTCAGCTGGGCTTCATATTCGGGGGTTTTCATAACAGGAGAAGTTACGCTTAATGCCGGCAATACCAATCTGGCAGAAGGACAGCCTGGGCAGGGGACAATTACATTCTCAAGGCCGGTCTCAGCTGCAGGAAGTTCTCTTACGGTTAATTATGCGATTACCGGAACGGCAAGTAATGGACTTGATTATGCGGCTCTCTCCGGCAGCATTGTAATGCCCGCCGGTGTAACGGTAACGAATTTTGCAATAATACCGTTCGATGACGATGCCTGGATGGAAAATAACGAGACTGTCTTGGTGACTCTTGCGTCCGGTAATTACATTATCGGGAGCCAGAGTAATGCCAGCGTTGTAATTTCAGACAATGATGTACCTGGAGCCTGGTTGTACCGGATGCGGCTTACGTTCAGCGGGTATAACAGGGGTGAGACTCTTACAAACTTTCCGGCATTGGTTGTGTTAAACACCAACATCCAGGATTTCTCGTACAGCCTGTTCAAGGATCCGGTAAATGGAGGTGATTTGCGTTTTGCGAATGCCGGTGAAACAGTGGCACTTAACTATGAAGTGGAGGAATGGAATACAAACGGGAATTCATACATCTGGGTCCAGGTTCCACAACTTGCAGGACCAAGCACGTATATCTGGGCATATTTCAGCAATCCTAATGCAACAAACAGGCCGGTTTATACGCTCGATGGCTCTGCATGGTCTGATGATTGTCTCGGAGTCTGGCATTTCGGGCGCGTTAATGATGCAGAAAGCCTGGCTGATTCATCGCCAAACAGGTATAACGGTTCAGATTATGGACTTAACGGAGGCAGTTCCAGTGTTGTCGGTCGAATTTCTTATGCCCAGGAATTCAGACCGGCTGACAGCAATTACATAGGCCTGGTCTCGTCTTCAACTTTTCTTCCATCAACCAATACTCCGGTAACGCTCTCCTGCTGGATGAATCCGGCTGCAATCGTAACGAGCAGCTCGGATAACAGGTTGATTTCTCTTTATGGTGCCAATACACCAAGTACTGCGCTGACCCTTGCATGCGGCTCAACCAACAGGTTGCAGATATATTATATCGGGCCGGGTACCACCGGAACATTGACTTCTGCAAGCCTGGTTAATACCGGCAACTGGTATCATGCCGCGGTTGCATATGATGGAATAACTTATTCTCTTTATTTGAATGGTAACCCGACCGCCTCGGTTGTTGGGAATCTGAATGCAGGTGCGGCTTTCATTACACGAATGGGAACGTTCAATGGTGACCGTTACTTTAACGGTATCGTGGACGAACCAAGGATTTATAGTCGTGAATGTTCCGCAAACTGGATCTGGGCCTGCTATATGAACGAGGGATTCAACGGTTCATTTATTTCTTATGGCAAAGCCACCAGGTCTTTCGGTACTGTAATAATAATTCAGTAATAAGTCACATCGAGGTAATTTAAAGTTATCTTCCGGATATGACAATGAGCACATGGAAATCTGCAACTGCTTTCATCATTTTCTCAATGCTGGCCTGTGCTGGTTCGGGCGCGGATAAAGGGTCGGTATTAATCAGGTGGGGTGGTTCGAACAATTCCAATATGGCAGGCAATGCAAAAAATCTGCCGGTAGATGGTTTTACCAATCAGCCGCTGTGGGAAATCAGAACGGGCACGCACCAGTATTCCATTCCTACAATTGACCGCGGCAGGATTTATATCGGGTGCAATGACAACACAGTTGAGCGTCCTGGCGTGGAGTCAACCGGTGGCGGACTGCTTATGTGTGTTGAACAGGCTACCGGTAAACTTGTATGGCAGCTGCCCAGCCCGCGTTATTTTGAAGGAATCAAACCGCCGTATCATTTTGACCAGTGGCGTTGCGGAATCTGTTCCAGTCCGCTTGTAGATGGTGACAGAATTTATATTATCGGAAACCGTGGTGAGATTCTCTGCCTTGACCGCTACGGGCAGGCTAACGGCAATGACGGCCCATTCATGGATGAGCTGAACTACATGGGCATAACCAATGCCGCTGACAGGATCCTGCAACCTGCTGACGGCGACATCATTTGGAAATACAACCTCATCCAGGAACTAGATGTCGTACTTCATGATGTCTGCGGCAGTACGTTACTGATGATTGATGATCTCATTTTTGCGTGCACTTCCAATGGAATAGATGACAGGCATAATAAGGTTCCAAAGCCTGATGCTCCAACCCTGATCGTTCTCGACAAGAAAACCGGCAGACTGGTGGCAAAGGATGATGAGAAAATTGGCCGGAGACTTTTTCACTGCAACTGGTCTTCCCCAATTGCGGGAATGGTGAATGGAAAAGCCCTGGTTTTCTTCGGAGCAGGTGACGGAATCATGTACGCATTCGAACCGCCCCGGCCCGGGGGTAACGTTCAGCTCCTCAAAAAGGTATGGGAATATGACTGTAATCCATCTGATTACAGGGTACATGACGGGACCCCGATCGTGTATTCGTCTCACAGCCGAAGGACACCTGCAGGTCCAAGTGAAATTATAGGTGTTCCGGTCTTTTACAAAGGGCGTGTCTACATAACGATTGGACAGAGCCCCGTTCATGGCGTCGGACAAGGTTGCCTGTCATGTATTGATGCGGCCACAGGGAAAAAAGTGTGGGACTCAAGACTTGTTGATCGAAGCCTGGCCATGTCGGCGATTGCCGAAGATTTGTTGTATATACCAGACACCACCGGCAATCTCCACTGCTTTGATACAGAAACGGGGGAGCGATATTGGGTTCATTCATTGGAAGGCAAAACATGGTGTGCATCTGCATTTGTTGCCGATGGAAAAGTGTATGTTGCCACTGAATCAAATATCTTCTGGGTGTTCAAAGCCGGGAAAGAAAAACACATCATTTCTCAAACTCGTCTTAAGACCCCGCCGATTACCGTTACAGCGGTAGACGGCGTTTTGTATATTCCGACCCAGTTGCGCCTCACTGCGGTTGCCGGTACTGGTAAATAGCTGGTGAATCATATTTGCGGGTAGGGTAAGAAGGAGCAGGTGTCATTTCGCGGACGTGAGTCCCGTTGGGACATGCCAGCTTCTCCCATGCGGGACGACGTTATCGCTTTGATGGTTTACTTGATTCAGCGTCGCGTACAAAAGGGTCGCCTTCTTTCGGCTGTTCTTTAAACCTTAGTTCGACCACTCCATTCGTAATGGTGTATTGACACCGTCCAAGCCATGTACTGAGCTGCAAATGCTTGAGCAGAGAAGCATTCTCGGCATGGTAATGAACGAGGTGTAGTTCATTGGATTCTTTCGGTTGCTTCAGTACAATCTTCACGCCACGCTCCCCGCTTGAGGGAGAAGATTTGTCGAATTCAACGCTCATTTTGTTGAACATCTCTATTACATCACGAATGTCGCCGCAGCGGATATCCACTTCTGGAATGATGATGGAGTCCATTTTTCGTTCAAGAGAAGACAGGGATGCTAAATCCTCCTTGACGGCGAGGAACTTATCGAAGTCACGCATACTCTTGCCTATTTTCTCAACAAGACTGTGAAACTCCGGTGTATTTGGCTGGATACCGTCCTCGCCATCAACTACCTCCCAACCGTTTGTCTTCTGTAAAGTCATCGTGTATTCCGTGGCGTGTCTTAAATACACAATGCAATTTGTTCCCTTTGGATAAAGAGGTAATGTTTTCGCAGAACGCATGGTAAAACGGAGTAGTTCATTAGTATTTATTTCTCAGAAACTACCGTACAACACATTGGCGTGGAATGATAGTCCCTCTGGAAAACCTCCCGCATCGGTTATGCGCTCCGCTGACACGAGTTTAACGGCTACCGTGCAGTGAGAGCGTTCCATTCCTCTTAGCTCTTTAGGAGGACATGCTGCAAGCATTACGGGAACTAACATGGTACCGAGAAGTAAGACTAATTGCTTCATAAACAATTCCTCGTTATTTATGTTCCAAGGCATGTCTTTGTAATGCTTCGTATCTTGCCTTGTAATACGCAGGCACACTTGACTCGATGCTTGTAGACAATGATTGTGCAATAATTAATACAAACCAGACTCCGAACAAGATACCCAAGATAGTGTTACCTTTTGATTCTTGTCGAATCAGGGCATGGCGTTCGCTTCTAATATAGTCAACCGCCTCAATTCCCCATCTCGTAAGGATGAAAGGAATAATCAGCATTCCGGTAATAGTTGCTAACACATCTGTCAGTAGGATTATTGTGGTTACGTTTTCTGGCAAGAGAGAGTGTCTGGAAAAGGGAACTCTTAATTTTAGAACAAGCAACTCAACTATCAATAGTAAGAACGAACTTACTAAAAGTGCGAGTATGTCCGAACGTGGCTTTTTGAATATAACGGCTAATCCCACGCCAATAATCAGTGGTGAAAGAAGTAGAATCAGGATGAATGCTAAAGACCACATGTGTTTAAGTGTACCCCCATCGATAAGCAGTTTCAACCAGTAATTCTAATCGCAATAAATGTGCATTGCGGTCGGGTGAAGATTGATGACCTGCTCCCCTGAAATTGGACAGTTTTACGAAGGTGAATCCGGGCATCGAAATGTTGCCTGCGGTTCGCATTCCGCGCGGACGCGAAAAATAAAAGGAGAATCTACCAATATTTATGAAGTTCATCCCAGGCAAATAACGCTTCACAGCTTGCGCTTGCCATTTTGTTCCGCCTGTGTTTAAGAATACTGCCTGTTTATTAACAAGGAGGTCTCAATGAAATGTCTGTTCTCGTTCTTAACCCTGGTATTCATGTCGGCGTCAGTTCTATTCGCCTCAAATCCGCCTGCACCGTACGGTCATCTCCCGAGCGACCGCCAGCTCAAGTGGCATGAGATGGAAATGTACGCATTCATCCACTTCACTGTAAACACGTTTACTGACAAGGAATGGGGTTATGGCGACGAGTCGCCCGACATCTTCAATCCCACTGAATTTAATGCCGACAAAATTGTCCGCGTCCTGAAAGACGGAGGCATGAAAGGTGTTGTTCTTACATGTAAACACCACGATGGCTTCTGCCTGTGGCCAAGCAAATACACGGATCATTCGATCAAAAACAGCCCATGGAAGAAGGGCAAAGGCGATATGGTAAAAGAATTCGCAGATGCCTGTAAAAAGCATGGCCTGAAGTTTGGAACTTACCTTTCGCCATGGGATCGTAATCACAAGGACTATGCCACGCCGGAATACATAACCTATTACCGCAACCAGCTCCGCGAACTGCTTGCAAATTACGGACCGATCTTCGAGATGTGGTTTGACGGTGCCAACGGCGGAGACGGTTATTACGGCGGTGCGAAGGAAAAGAGGAAGATAGACAACCGCACATACTATGACTGGAAGAATACCTGGTCGATAGTCCGGGAGCTTCAGCCTGATGCCTGTATGTTCAGCGACGGCGGACCTGATGTACGCTGGGTAGGCAACGAGTCCGGTTTTGCCGGCGAGACCTGCTGGGCGACTTTTAATGCCGATGAAGCAAGACCAGGCTCGGCTGGTACTGGAAACCTTAACAAGGGTGACAGGCCAGGCTCGGCCTGGATGCCGGCAGAAGTTGATGTTTCAATTCGACCAGGCTGGTTTTATCACGCCAAGGAAGATGAGAAGGTCAAGTCCGTTGATCACCTGCTCAAGATTTATTACGAATCGGTCGGTCGCGGCGCCAACCTGATCCTGAATGTTCCGCCGGACCGCCGCGGCCTGGTTCACGAGATTGATGCAAAGAATCTGCGTGAATGGAAGAAAATACTGGATGAGACATTTGAGAAGAATCTTGCGAGGAAAGCCAAAGTTTCTGCCAGTAACACGCGCGGTAATGACGATCAATTTGCTCCAGCCAACGTTCTGAAACAGAAGAGCGGGAGTTACTGGGCAACGGATGATGAAGCCAAGACACCTGAGCTGGTTCTCGACATGGGCAAACCTGTGACGTTCAATGTGGTCCAGCTTCGCGAATACCTGCCGCTTGGCCAGAGGATAGAGAGCGTTGCAGTGGACTGCTGGAAGAATGACAAGTGGGAAGAATTTGCCACAGCCACGAGCATAGGCAATCGGCGCCTGATCAGGTCGAAGGATATAACCACAACCAAAATCAGGCTGCGTATTACTGCCGCTGCTGCATGTCCTGCAGTCTACGGAGTTGCCCTGTTCAAGAGCCCTGTGCCGGTGGAACAATCTGTGAAGAAATAGTTTGGGTAAACATGGATCATGCGGGATTTTTTTTGTATTCGAACACACAGAATGATATCGGAGACATGATTTGGAATGCGGCGGCTTGCCTGCCAAGCCGTAGTCCGTCAGCCGACGGTTGGACGCCGCTTTTTGGACAGGTGGAAAGCTTGCAAAAGCGCTGTCAAGCCAGCGCACTCCAAAAAGTTACAACTTCCAGTATTATGGACTGAAGCCTTTTGTTGTTTATTCCGGCAGTGGCTTGCCTTTTGTTTCGGGGCCGATGATTGTGCCGATAAAACCGAGTATATACACGGATGAAACAATCGCTGCAGCAATCGGCAGTCCGTAGCTTTTGGCCATGGAACCGAATAGCCACGGTGCAATTGCTGCCACAATTCTTCCACCATTGTAACAGATGCCGCAACCGGTTGTTCGTAGCCTGGTGGGGAATAACTCAGGGAAATATATCGTGTAACCGGTAAGAGGACCGAGTGTTCCAAATCCCATTATGAAACCCAGTACCAGCGCAACCCGAAATGCCGTGTCACCAGTGAATCGGCTGACTATTCCGAAATATGCAAGAACCGAAATCCAAGCCAGGGCAAACCACAGGTGGAAGGCCATTTTTCTCGAATGACGGTTGCATACCACTGCAAACGCGAGCGCTCCCAGCAGGGCGCCTGACTGGCGGACGAAAAACTCGATGCTTTTCAGTTTGTCGATTTCTGCTGCTGGTTTACCCTGCAATGTGCTTATCAGCAGGTCGGTACCGAAAAAACTCACGCCCCATAATGCTCCTATTCCGGCGATACCCAGTAACAGACCGGAAATCGTATTGCGCAGAAGTTGTGGATCCGTAATGAGCTCGCTGATAGATCCCAGGTTTTTCCGTCCGCCTGCTTCTTCCTTTGCATGTTTCCAGTATTCCGGTTCCTTTACCGATCGACGGATCCAGAGGACAAGCAGGGCTGGCACTGTGCCGATGAAATAAACCCAGCGCCAGTTCGAGGCAGGAATGAAGGCTATTGTGTAAGTGATAACTGCTGCCATCATGTTGCCAACCGTTGAGAGCGATTGGAGTACGCCAAGAGCCATGGTTCTTGAACGCTGCGGGAATACTTCAGCCACGATTGCCGCTCCGGCCGCCCACTCGCCGCCCACTCCCAGTGCAGTCAGAAATCTGCATATTGCATACTGTTGCCAGGTTTGTGCAAGTCCTGTTAACCCTGTGAATCCGGCATAAACGAGAATAGTAAAGATCATGGTGCGTGTTCGACCGATTTTGTCACCGAGAACCCCGAAGAAAAATCCTCCGACTGACCAGCCGATAAGAAAAATTGCCGTGATATATCCGCCAATCTGTTTCACATGTCCATCAAGTACAGCGGGATCGGGATAAACCTTTTCGAGCAGTTCTCTGAGTGATTGGACGCGAACCAGATTGAAGAGCTGCTGGTCCATCATATCGAAAAGCCAGCCGAGCGCAGCGATTACAAGCACAACCCAGCAATAGCGGTCAATTCCCTGCCACCAGGCCAGTTCACCATTATTGGTCAATTTTGAATCAGCTTCCTTGTTCATTGTTTTTTCCTTTCAGGTCTGATCACTTACCGCTGTAAATCACTCCATCTCTATATGCCGCCCAGGCAGTTTCAAACCAGGAGTCGCTCTCTGGCAGTTGGCGGCGCGGTACCCAGCTGGACTGTACCCTGCCGTCGGGAGAAGCAACTGTTTCGAGAACCTTGTCACGGAAAGATTGATCTTCCGGCGCAAAACTCCATTGCTCCGCGTTGAGCCTGTTATGTGCCCTTGTACCTTTCGGATCAAGCACTATACAGGAGCCGCGGCTTCCTGCACCGCTTTTAACGGCAAAGTTCACGGCTTCAAGGTAAACCGCGTGTGCAAAACAAAGTTGGCGGTTGCACATTGACTCACGAATCTCTTCTGCTGACCCGGCACATCCGGAATTCTGCAGTCGTTTCCATTGTACCCAAGCATCCGCTACTGCTTTATCAAGATCAGCCTTGGATCTTATATGTGCGGCAGCCCGGCTCATACGCTTCTGCAGTTCATCGCGTTCCGAACGCCAGTCGGAGTCGCTCTTTTGCCCGATAATAATGCCAATTTCTTTTAATGTTGTGAGAGCTGCCGACAGGAAGACCGCCTGACTTACTGTCCACTCGTTGTAACGTGCGGCAATATAATCGGCTGCGCGGAACCCGGCTACCTGCCCGGAATTCAGGGCTGATCCGCCCGGGCGATAGACACCATGTGATCCGTTTACTTCGCCAACCGGGAAGAGATGCTTAATATTGGTGGATTCCCACCACAGGTTGCCGGCAAGCCCACCGTTATTATGTTGTGCGCAGACTGCTATTTCAAGAGGCTCGCTGGTTATGTCGATGCCATGATCCCTGTAAAGTTCAATGGCACCAGGGTTCATTTTCTGCAAACGTGCAATCGGTGTATCCAGAAGGGCATTGGAGTTGGCAAGATAGGTCCTGGCTTCATCGCTAAGATCCTTGAAATCAAAACCGGCTGGATTCTGGTGGAAATCCAGAAATACGCGGCGGTTCTTGATCACTGTTTCAATGTAAACAAGGATATCGACGATGGATGATCCGCCGGTAATTTTACGGGAATCGAAAGGCCACTGGTAGCCTTTAAGGAATACCATCGAATTCATGGTTCCTGGAGAATCAAAGTAATCAGGCATGAATTCCCGTTCATCGCTTTTGCCGTCTGCCGCTGTGCTTATGAATCGGGGGACAACCTGCATGTATGTGCCTGATACATTCCATCTGAATTTTATGGAAGCCAGGCCATACTGTGATTCGGGAAGGCTTTGCGCTTTCGCGCCGGCCATCAGGGCAACTCCTATAGAACCAGTATGAACAGGAGGGTAAACGCTGGTTTTGTAAAGTCCTCCTGGTCCACCTGCGGCGAAAATCACATTTTCGGAAGCGTATAATTCAAGAGCACCTTTCTCATCCAGTGCCACCGCCCCGACAACCCGTTTCTGTCCGTTCTCTTCTGTGGTCAATAGCGAAACAACAATTCTCTGTTCCCGTACGGGAATACCGCAACGCTGGATTTCGCTGATTAGTGCTCGGCACATTTCGCGTGAAGTATATGGACCTATGGATGTTGCGCGTTGGCGTGGATCATGATCGGTTTTATAGCCCACGAACTGTCCGTACTTGTCCTGCGGAAAAGGGACACCAAGATTGACGAGGTGCAGAAAGGCCCTTGCGGAGAGACTCGCCTCCACCAGGGCAAGATCGCCATGCATGCTACCGCCTGCCATGTACGTTTCTGCCATAACCTTGGGTGCATCGGTATCGGCACCACACATCGCGAGCTTGTAATAAGTCTGCTTGTCGCTGCCGGTATTGATTGAAGTGCCCATCTGCAGACCTTCGGTGATGATCAGAAGATCCTGCACACCTTTCCTGTGACACTGCAGCGCCGCGTTCAGTCCGGCTGCTCCGCTGCCTATGACCAGTGTATGTACATGGCAGACGGGAATCTCTTTGCCTTCCAGTTTCAGTTTTGTTTCGTTCATGGCTTCCTCAGTTCATAAGCCGCCGGACCCGCCGTCCTATCATCAGGTAACGGCGCGCCCGGCGGTCGCGCCCTACCCAACATCCTACAATCTCTGCACCAGTTGACCGCCGTCAACCATGATTATCTGTCCGGTGGAGTAGGCAATATCGCCACGTACCATCATTGCTGCTGCGCGGCCTATATCTAAAGGAAGGCCCCAGCGTGCCTGCAGCAGAAGTCCCTCAGATATCAGCTTGTCATATTTTGCCGTAACTGCAGCGGTCATGTCGGTTTTGATTATGCCGGGTTGAATCTCGTAGACCGGGATATCAAATTCACCAAGGCGGGCGGCCCAGAGTTTTGTCGCCATGTTCACACCCGCCTTTGAAATACAATATTCCCCGCGGCTGACAGAAGCTACCGAAGCTGAAATGGAAGAAATATTGATTATATACCCCTTGAAGGAAACGTCTGACTTCTTCTGTTCAATCATCCAGTTAGCGACTGCCTGGGTCAGAAAATACGGACCTTGCAGGTTAATCTTTATGAGACGCTCAAAACTTTCCTCGGTTGCTTCAAGAATATCGGCTCGTACTTTTGGTGCAACGCCCGCGTTGTTGACCAGGACATTGAGCCGCCCGAATTTAGCCTTGATTTCGGCCAGCATGCACTTGCGTGCTGCAGCATCAGTAACATCTGCACGGCAATAGAGGACTTCAGCGCCGAGCTTACGCAGGTTGTTCATTGCCTCTGCCACCGCAGATTCCTCGTGAACGTCGCACACCACGATATCACTGCCGTCCTTTGCCAGGCATTCTGCGATTCCATAACCAATCCCTCGTCCTGCTCCAGTGATTAAGGAAACATGTTTCAAGTTTTGAATTTGTTTATTCATGACTGATTATTCCTTATTTCTTCAATTCTGGAATTTTAACCCAGGATCGCTTGGACCATGATTCAAGGCCTTTCTCTGCGAGCTGAACACCCTTTGCTCCTTCGAGAAGCGACCATCTGAACGGTTCATTTTTTACCACATGGCGGAGGAAAAGTTCCCACTGGATTTTAAAGGCGTTGTCGTATTCTCGCTGGTCTGGCAGTTTCTGCCAGGTGTCAAAGAAGTTTATAGGCTGGGGTACATCCGGATTCCAGACGGCACGTGGTGACGCGCTATATGGCTGAACCCAGACATCGCGAAGCCCTGCTACTGCTGATCCTTTTGTACCGTCAACCTGCAGTGTGAGAAGATCATCGCGGCGTACACGCACTGTCCAGGAGGAATTGAATTGCGCAATAATGCCGTCTTCCAGTTCAAATGTTGCATAAGCTGCATCGTCTGCGGTGGCTTTGTATTTTCGCCCGTGCTCGTCGAAACGTTCTGGAATGTGTGTTGCGCCGAGACATGACACTGCCTGAACACCACCGAAAATATTGTCGAGCACATAGCGCCAGTGACAAAGCATATCTATTATTATACCGCCGCCTTCTTCTTTCCGGTAATTCCAGGACGGGCGCTGAAGAGGTATTGTATCTCCTTCGAAAACCCAGTAGCCGAATTCGCCGCGAACGGACAGGATTTTTCCGAAGAAATCGCGGCGGATCAATTCCTGGAGTTTCATCATGCCGGGCAGCCAGAGCTTGTCCTGTACGACTCCGTTCTTTACGCCGGATTTTCTGGCGAGCTTGTAGAGGTCGTACGCTTCGCGTGTATTTGTGGCTATAGGTTTTTCGCAGTAGATGTGTTTACCAGCCTTGATGGCCCTCTTTACAGCATCAACCCGCCGGTCGGTTGTCTGTGCGTCGAAATAAATAGTGTTCTGCTTGTCTGCGAGGGCCTCGTCGAGGTTGACTGTCCAGCGTTTCACCCCTGACCGTTCGGCGAGTTGCCGTAGTTTCAGAGGATTACGGCCGACAAGCACAGGATCGGGCATGATATATTCCGATGAACTTAATTTTACCCCACCCTGCTTGATGATGGCGACCATGGACCGCATGAGATGCTGGTTTGTGCCCATACGTCCTGTAACGCCGTTCATGATGATGCCGATTTTATGGATTTTGATTTCGCTCATATTTTACCTCTTTTAATATTTCACATTCTGATTATGAACTCAGAACTATTTCCATGTACATTGAGGTTGAGCGCCCTCCGGAAGCGAAGGGGCTGCAACTCCTGCTTTTGGCAATGTGCCAGCCAATTCCTGTTTCCAGTGGGCCACATCACCTGCCGGTCCATAACAGTAAAGCATTTTCAAAAAAGTTGATCCGATATTTGTCATCTGGTGGAATATGCCACATGGAATGTATGCGGCCTGACCTGATTGTAATACCTGTCGTTCGGTCCCGAGGCACATTTCGCCGGTACCTTCGAGAACGAAATATACTTCTTCCTGTTCCTGGTTGTGCCACGGAACCTGCCCGCCATCCGGTTCAAGGGTTACAAATCCCATTGCGAAATTCTTTGCCTGGATAGGTGATGCACCACCTACAAGGTTCTGGGTACGGCGGCGGGCGGGGTAGGTACGTCCTTCGATTTTATTCAAGTCGGCTATTTTCATTTTGTGATCTCCTTCAGAATCTTTTGGCCTTTTTCATATGCAATATCAGAACACGGCAATCTTCAACGACCTCGTAGGTATGTTCCAGAATGGCATCGAACTGGACACATTGACCGGCTTTAAGGTCATGTTGTTCGTGTGGAAGTATCACTCGTACATATCCTTCCAGGACCCAGCAGATTTCATAATCATCATGATGGATTTCCGGGTTAGATACTTTTCCACCCGCGGAAGCTTCGCCGATCAAAGCCCGCATGTTGGAATAGCTGATTTCACGAAAGGTGAAAGAACCTGACTTATGCGACGTTTCATTTTTGCGATGGCCGGTACGGGACTCTGCAAGCTGAAGGAGATCAGTGGTGTTGATCCCGAATGCACGGCTCAAGCTGAAGAGTGTTGCGAGCTCAGCCGAGCTCTGATTTCTCTCCAGCTTTGAGATGACGGCCGGTGATATTCCTGTTCTTTTTGACAAGTCTTCGATGGTCAGCCCATCGCGTTTACGGAGCTGTCGCACCACAGAGAAATCGTACATTTTTTCCGGCATGCGCTTGGTTTTTACTGACTGCCTGACAGTCATAATATTTCTCCAACAATAAATATTAGCACAATATATACTGTCAAAGAATATATGTCAAGGGAAGTTGGGGAGAAAATCGGATAAATAAGCGTTCTTTTATACTCGCCCTGTCAGGATGCTGCATGCGGTTAACCGCCGATAGTTTTGCTGCAATTTTGAGATAGGTTCTTTTTTTATATGTGCTATCTTTCGCGGATTGCTTATGAAAAGAACATGTCAAACCAGCCTGATCGGATGTGTAATTCTCGTTACTGGTCTCCAAATTATATTGGGTGCCGATTTCTCTCCTGACATTATCAGTAAGGAACAGATACAGAAACGGATAATTGAAAACCGCACTTCTGACGTTTGTCTCACTGTAAGAAGTGCGAACGGAAAACCACTTTCCGGAAAGAACATCGAAGTCAGGCAGGTGCGTCACAAATTCCTTTTTGGCTCCAATGCCTTCCTGATTGAATCTGAGCTGAAACGTAATGACAAGGCTTTGTATGATGCCTACTGCAATCGTTTCTCTGCGCTGATGAATTATGCAACGCTCCCTTTTTACTGGGGTTCATACGAAAAAGAGCAGAACCGGACTGGCGAGGATCGTCTGAAGAGAATGGCAGAGTGGTGTGTTTCCAATGAAATCAGGCCAAAAGGACATCCGTTGCTCTGGCACCAGGTGCCGCCCGGCTGGCTTGGGGCAAAGAATATTGACGAAATAGAATTTTTCCAGCTGGGACGGATAGAGAGGGAGATCAAGACGTTCACAGGACTGATTGACACTTGGGACGTAGTCAACGAGGCCGTTGTTATGCCGAAGACTCAATATCCTGTGGGCAAACTCTGTGCCGCGAAGGGCAATGTGGAGCTTATCAAGAAGGCGTTTGAATGTACCAGGAAACAGCCAGGGAATCGCACGCTTCTGTTGAATGATTATGATGATGCCAGAAAATATGCTGAACTCATTCATAAATGTGTGCAAGAGGGTGTCGGAATAGATGTAATTGGTTATCAATCCCATATGCACAGCCAATATTGGAAGCCTCAGAGAACTTGGGAGGTTTGTCAACTTCTCGGCCATTTCGGTAAGCCGTTGCATTTTACAGAGCTGACAATTCTTTCAGGCCGGGAGAAGCCAGGCGAAGCCGGTAAGGACGATGACCACAAGGGGTGGACAAGCGAAGCTGGCGATGAACAAATACAGGCGGAACGGGTAACGGAATTTTACAGCATTCTTTTCTCCCATCCTTCGGTTGAGGCCATTACGTGGTGGGATTTTTCAGATCTACGGGCCTGGCGCAAGGCGCCGGCAGGACTGTTGCGCAGCGATATGTCGCCCAAGCCAGCTTACGACGCACTGTTGCAGCTGATAAAGAAAGACTGGTGGACGGGGCCGTTAAAACTGAAGACGGACAAAGATGGACGTGTGTTTTTCCGCGGGTTCCTCGGGAAATATCATGTTAATACAGAGGATTCAAAAAGCTTCTTTGAGATAATCCAGCCAGGCAAGTCTGATGTTCTCGTCAAGCTTGGCGGGAAGCAGTAAATATTTACTTATAACGGTTGAAATCAATGACTGTAGCCAGAAGATCAGCATATGTTCTGCTTGGTTTGTTGATATTCAATGTTTCCTGGTCTACTCCATCTGATGGAAACGATCAACATGCCGCGGCAGAACTCTTGCCCAGCCAGATCCTGAAGTTCTCGCCTGCAACTAATTTCTCGGGCAATGTTTATATCGATTCTAACAGCAGAAACGCTGCTTATCAGAAGGTCGCCGTTTTGCCGTTCAAGAATACTGCAGGGCAGTCTGGTGTTTATATATCCGACTTGTTTGCCTCTGAACTGCTAAAGACAGCGAAATACGAGCTGATTGATCGCAGCCAGGTGGAGCGAGTTCTGAGCAAGAATGATTTTTGCCGTTCCGGAATCATTGAAGATAAAATGGCTGCACAGCTGGGTAAGATTCTGGGTGTACAGGGTGTGGTGGTGGGCGTTGTTTCCGATTCTCCGTCCATCGAACGCAGTGTCAGGATGATCGATTCTATCACGGGCAAAATTGTCTGGAGCGTGAGTCATTCTGTTGTTGAAAAATCAGGAACATCGCCTTCTCTGCACGCTAAGGATATGGTCGAGCAGATGGTTGCGGCGCTTTGCAGGGCCTGGATTGATACAGGAGATGTTAAAACTGCAGGGATCCTGCCGGTAAGCAGTGCGAGTTCCACGGGTATGTTCCGTAAAGTGGCAATCAGCTGGACGCCGGACATATCAGACATGGTTGCAGGTTACGAAATATCGCGTAAGAATCCTTACAGTGAGGATTATTTCCCTTTTATCCGGCTCGAAAAAAACAGGCAGGGAAGGATGTCTTATGAAGACAAGGGTCTGCAGGATTTTACTCTTTATTCTTATGAAATCAGGACGATTTCAAAGTATGGATTATTGAGCGCAGAGGCCGTACATACCGAGGCGATAACAGCGGGTCTGCCGGATACCCCAAATAATTTAGTTGCAGAAAGCGGCAGGATCAGACAGGTACCTTTGATGTGGGACCCTCCCAGTGATCAAACGGTGACCGGCTATATTATCCTGCGGCAGAAGCCCGATCATTCGCTTGAACAAGTTGCCCGGTTGACGGACAGGAAGACTGCATCATATGTTGACAAAGGTGATAAACGGAATCCGCTTGGAGACGGCCAGACCTGTATATATAGAATCAAAGCATTTAATGAAGCCGGGGTCGAGAGCGAGCCGTCATCACCTGTAAAAGCTACAACAAGACAATCACACGACTTAAGTTACCCCAGGCGGGATTGAATTGATTCCACGAGCACCTGATTTCGCACAGGTTTCTGAAGCATACAGTGCCGTGAATTACCTGCCACAATATTCCTGACGTTGGGTGATGGATTAAAACCCGTGCAGAACACAACTGCCGGCATAACCCATTTTTCGTGTTCACAGTGTTTCTGAATTTCAAGGAAAGCTGTTTCTCCATCCATGATGGGCATGGACAAATCCATAAGTATAACGGAGTGATGTTCACGTTTGAAAGCTTCCAACCCTTTCACTCCGTTATTGGCCATATCTATTGTTATGCCATTAATGGATGAAGAAAGGACCATGTTGAAAACACGACGGATACCATCCTCATCATCCACAATCAAAATTCTACTCACCTGGCATGGTAAATAGCCGTCCTGAGTGGTATTTGCCTTCGGCAAATCACTTTCAGCCCGTTCCCATGAACCAACCAACGGATTTGTTGTAATCTTCATGACCAATCTGAGATAGTATCTATTAATATTGAATTTTCCAGCCCTTAATTAGGTGAAATTATGTTTGCGGATTATGTGCAGGAGGAGAAGAAAGTGGCAGGGGGGCCTGAATGATAAGAAAAATCCGGGCTGAGACGAGGCTGCTTATAGGTTTTAGATTACGTGGCGGTTTTGTTGATGGCATTGCGCCATTTATCGATCTTGTTTGTAAATCCTTCTCGGGCAAGATAGTTACTGTCCATCGTTTCCTTTACTATCTTGCCGGTGAATGCCCGTTCATAATCCAAGACATTTGCCACATGAACTGCACAGGCCGGATTGAAGCCATGTTGTTCCATGGCAGATGGGTAATGATGATGAGCGCAGGCTTGAATGACATTGTCCGGGAAACCCCACAGCGCCATCAGGTAGGCTCCGGCTTCAGTATGTGTCGCGCCAAGTATTTCTTTCTCTGCGGCAAGGAGGGTACCTCCACGTTCATGAACGATTTTCTGAATAAGTTCACAGGATTCGGGAAGATTGTCGGCCATGATTATTTTTCCTATATCGTGGAATAGCCCGGCAATATAGAATTCATCGGCAGTTTTCTTGTCCAAACCTTCCGCCAGGGCTATTTCCTGGGCGCTGGACGCCACGTTCAAGCTATGGCTCCATAGCTCGTGGATGGAAAAACACGGGATTGTTTTTTTGGTCCATTCGGTAAATATGTGAAGTCCAAGCAATAGAGACTTAAGAACTTCTCCGCCGAGAAGTACAGCTGCCTGGGAGGGGCGTGTAACTCTTTCACGCATGCCAAAGAATGCCGAATTCACCAACTGGAGAATTTTAGCGCTCATGGCTATGTCTTTCTCTACAATCTTTCCCACGGCATCCATGGAGACGTTTGGTTTCTTTAGTTCATTTTCCAGCGCCAGGCAGATTGAAGGCATGCTGGGCAAAGTCTTGATGTGGGATACTATCTGGTCAAGTCCCTCGGCTGGTAGGAAGTCACGCAGCCTCAGTATATTCTTAGTTCTTTTTGCGATCAGGCTTATATCCTGGGGCTTAAGGTAGAACTGGTGGGCGGAACCTGCGGTTTTCAGGCCTATCTCGCCTCCGGACCTTGCGGAGAAGATGAGGCGTGTTGTTTTGGGATAAAGCTCGGATACCACGTTTACCAGGGTTGTTCCATCCATGCCCGGCATGCTGATATCTGATACCAGGACATCAAAAGGATTCTTCTCCATTATTCTCAGGGCCTGATCGCCGTTCAGCGCTGTGCTTACATCGCAGTCGATTGTCGCCTGCATGGCCCGTTGAACTACCTTTAGAATGGATGGTTCGTCATCGACGAGTAGTACATTTATTTTGCCCATATAAAAAATTACCTGCGTACTTTTCAGAAGACCGCTCAACCAACAAAACAGAAATTATACGAATATGTACCACGTAGTGTCAATTCAGCGGTATCAATTAAAATAGGGTTGCAATCAGGAGGCATTCAAGCTGTTGCAAGTAGATTTCCGGTGGTTTTTGCAAGAATACCCCGGTTTATCTTTCCGAGATTCAGGAATTTAACGAGATTTACCGTTTCCCGGGCATAATCCAGATCACGTATACTAGACTCCCTGGAAATGCTGTTCATTTGAGCATTGCGGAGCCCTTCTGTGTTTGAGCTAATACTGGAATATTGGGCGCCGATTTGCGCCCTGGCGCTGCTAAGGTAATCTATGGCCGCGCCAAGTTGTTCAACGGCTGCACCTGCCGCACTCTGGGAGGAAATACTTATTCCCGAGCCATCAGAAGATATGATTGTACCCCATTGAATAGGAGCGCCCTGACTGTCGTTGCCGACGGGTTGTGTACTTGTTGATGTAAGATCCATTGCGACAAGTTGCATTTCCTGTCCTGAATCCGGGCCAATGGCGATGGTTTTTGCATCACCCTGAAATATCGGACTTCCATTGAATGAAGCCAGCGGGGCGGACCCGGATGTTGTGGAAGTAATTGAACCCTGAAGCTGCTCGAATTCGGCCTGCAGGGCGGCACGGTCCGTATCGGTTTTTGTTCCATCGTTGGCAGATACGGCAAGCTCCTGCATACGACCCAGCGTATCGGAAATATTCTGGAGATAACTGTCAGCAGTGGACATATAAGAAGCTGCATTATCTGAATTTGAAATCGCTGACTCATAACGGGAGATTATGGAACGTAACCTTTCACTTTCTGAAAGGTCGGCAGGAGCATCGGCGGCGGTTTGAATTCTCAGACCAGACGATAGTCGGCCCAATGACTTTGCAACTTGCGAATTTGCGTTTGAA
This sequence comes from Lentisphaerae bacterium RIFOXYA12_FULL_48_11, assembly GCA_001804885.1. Taxonomy (GTDB): domain Bacteria; phylum Verrucomicrobiota; class Kiritimatiellia; order UBA8416; family YA12-FULL-48-11; genus YA12-FULL-48-11. Next base: position 17,991 of record MHBM01000161.1, on the reverse strand, counting down.
TTGTTTCGGACGATAGGGAGATATGATGATGTTGATATTCCAGATGAAAGAATCGGATCAACCATCATAATTAAGTTCTCCTTCGGTTTGTTGTGCAGTAATTATACACGATTGATTGGATGAAAAGGAAACAACAAAAAGAAAAAAATTATCGGTTGCATGGATTACTGTCGGTCGGGTATAATTACGGACAAGGGTGTCGTACAGGGATAATTTTGTAATGAATGTTAATGCGATACTCGGAAATCAGATGATATTTCTCGTTTCTGGTAGATCGGGACTGTTTAATGACTTCTCCCGGCTGTCAGGACTAATCAACAAGTTCGCCTTTGAATCGGCAAATATTGCCGATAATTCTTCCAAGGCTCCTGCTGTAGAGTTCAGATTACAGGCGGAGGGTACTCACGAATTTTCGTTGAAGGATGAGTTTGTCCAGGTGGGAAATACTGGCGTGATGGTAAAGGTCAGTGATCTGGCGTTAAATGAAAGTGACAGCAATGTTGTTGCAGATGGAAAAAAGTACATTGTACCTGTTTTCAGCAAAGCTGCATCAGCCACGGTTACAGGCACTTCGTATGGTGACAGAATAACCGTCAATCAGGATTCGTCGGGTAATACAATTCTGAGCGTGGAGTCGGGAGGGGAAACTGCCAGCCTGGATCTGGGCAAAATTGCCTCATTAACTGTTAATGCCAGTGCAGGAGAAGACACTGTAAATATAAATGTAAAAAATTATTTTGGCGGTATTACAATATCGGGCGGGACAGAGGACGACACAATCGGGGTTAATGCCGACGTATCTTTGAACAGGGGCATTACTGTTTATGGTGATAGCGGAATTGACAAGTTGACCTTGTCAGGTAACGTTTCTGCGGTACTGGCAAGCGGAGGTGAGGGCGATGATGTCATTGACGCCAGGGCGATGACTGGGGCTGACTTATTGGCGCGGAAGTTTTACGGTGATAACGGGCAGGACCTGATTTATGGGACAGGCGGTAAAGATGAGCTTTATGGTGGAGTTGGTAGCGATTTGTTGATCAGTGGCGGGGGGGATGATGTGGCTTATGGAGAGGCTGGGAATGATACAATTTATGGTGATGAAGGTAATGACAGGATTTATGGCGGTACCGGGGCAGATACGCTTCAGGGTGGGAGTGGAGCTGATGTGATAAATGGTAACGAGGATAGCGATATCATAATCGGTGGTGGTGCCGGCGATGCATTGTGGGGTGGGGAAGGTAATGATTACATGTATGGTGGCGGTAATTACCAGATTTCTCTGAACAGCTTTCTGGGCAAGGTGGAAGTAACTGAATTATACAGTTTTCTTTCGGGCGGGGAGGGAGATGACACTTTTGCCCCTTCTTCCATGGCACCATGGGATACAGCACCTTACAGCGGAACCGGAAGTCATTTACTGGACTATGACCCAGCGGTAGATATACTGGTGTAGTTTTAAAATGTTAAAATAGAGAAGTGGAGAGAAATGAGAACAACCACGGATGAACAGGCATGTGGTTGATATTTTATCTGACATCATTTAAGTTTTATAGGTTTCCAGCCGAATTTTAGGAAACAACTATGAGTATAGATACTGCAGTGTCTGCATTAAGAGTGGCTGATTTTCGTCTTGCTGTATCGACGAATAATGTTGCCAATATGTTTACACCCGATTTCAAGGCGTCCCGAGCCATTCCCAGGGAACAGGTGACTCAGCAGGGCGTAGATGCATATTCGGTCAAAACAGACCATGGTACTGATCTTGCCGAAGAGATGGTTGAGCAGAATGTAGTTCTGAGTTATGCCAAGGCCAATGGCAAGGTAATCAAGGTCCACAACGAAATGTTTGGCTCCCTTATAGACATGTTCGGGTGATTTATCTTCTAATTTTATCTGCATTGGGCCAAAGGCGCCAACTCAGCCGGAAAGATTTAGGTGGAACCACTGATTACCCACACAGAGAAACTCAGATATAAGAAAAGTTTGAGAGTAAACGGGAATTACTCTCTCGGGATCATCTTTTGGTGAACCCGAGAGCAGTCTAAAAGCATCATTTTAATCAGTGTTTATAATGCCAACAGAGAAATAACGTGAATATCCATTCATATAAATGACAATGCACCTTTACGAAACGAAATCAGAAGAAATAATTTCTACTAACATCGTCAAAGGACATTTATGTTGGGCAGAAATCGGACTACAGAAGCTTTTTTAATAACTTTGCAAATGCTTCTTTATTAAATGTCTTCTTGTCAATAATGGCTGAAACCTTATTCTGCAATTTCTCTATTTCTTCAGGGGACAGAGTAAGCCCGGTCATGATTACGACAGGCGTATCTTTGGTTACAGGATCGTTCTTTATTACCGCCAATAAGTCCCAGCCGTTAATATATGGTAGGTTTAAATCAAGAAAGATGATATCAAGCGTCAACTTTCCTCCCGTTAATATCTTTTTCGCATCTTCCCCGTTTCTTGCAACTAGTATAACGATGTTTTTCTGTTTAGCCAGTTTCCCGATCAATCGGCATACCAGGTCATTATCATCTATTATTAGAACATTTTTCATGGCTTGATATTTCTGCATACCCTGTAACTATTCTTATACTTCTTTAACCTTACCGCATCCCGCCTCTAAAATCGGCATTCACCTAAGGCTAAGGATTGTTATTATCATTCTGCGGTGAGGGTGGCGCAACATTGTGCTCTTCCGCGGTCTCTTCCGAAAGTTCCGGTACAGTTATATCAGTATCGCAATTGGGACAGGCAAGTGTTGTTTGGGCATATTCTTCCGGGGAAGAAAGCGAGCAATCGCAGCTTGGACAATTATAAAATATTTTAGGGTAGGGCACGGTAAGTTGCTTGGAACAGTCCGGGCAATAAACTATTTTGCCTGAGCCCTTATCTGAAATCGCTAGACTTTTTGTACACATCCAGCATTTGAATAATACATCGCTCATTAACAACCCCGCCAATTAATAATATACTAGCTGCTTCTTATTATGCTTTCAAGTATCGTTCTATTACCCCTGACAGCCTGAGCCCGGCAAGCGATATTTGAGTTATGATTTAATCATCATCTCCATCTTGTCTTTTTTTAAGTCATTTGCTATAAACAAAATCCTCCCAGTTGTAGCGAATTCGACCAGTTCGCTACACTACGGGGTGGAGGTGGACGCGCCTCCACCCCACTTTTTCCATTCGGTCTTCCAGATTATTCATGACTTACAGGAAAAATCTTATTTTTAGAGCCCTTCTCATGGAAGGCTCTAAATCCGAACAAGTTGAATTTGCAGTTCTCCTGTAGTTATTATAACATTACAAATAAAGTAATCATGCAAGAGATGTGTATGAAACATTTGCTGACTATATCGATGTGTGTCGCACTCATGATGTCATTGAATGTCTTGAATGCAAATGCAGCAAAATCCAAACCGGGCAAAACCAGTCGCGAAACAAAGGATCAGACCAGGGAAATGACCATTACCGGCGTTGTGACAATGAGTAACGATGGCAAATCATATATCATCAAAGCGTCGGCGGGTTTCTCCGGAAAGTTATGGTTCCTTCCTGAATCGAAATTTAAATACAACGAATTTGAAATGCTGGAAGTCAAGGCGGTCTGCATGGTTAAAGGTGGTACGATTTTATCCATAAAAGATATTACTCCGGTTAACAAGACCGCATACGAGGCAAATCTCGCCAGGCTCAAAGAAGAAACGGCAAAAAAGGTTGCCGAGAAGAAAGCATCTGCCCCGCAGAAGAAATAACCATTATAACAGTGTGAAGATACACATTTTCTTACGCTTCTTTTTTTTGGTAACATGCCAGCAGAAAGCAGGAACAAATGACACACATTGATCAGATAAGCATAGATATGGTTCGTAACGATAAAGTCCAGGTCGAGATCAAATCTAGTCGAGGTGTAAGGAAATTTGACATTATCGCCAACAAGGACGGTTTGAAAATTTCCAGTAACGAGAACCTCGCCGTCATGCCGGTGACTTCCAACACCTTGATGGTCGATACTGTCTCCGATGTTGACAGCGTCTGCGGCAGGGCGATAGAGGGGCATACACAAGGAGGCTCACCAAACACTGTTATTGTATAGTCTTCTGCAGTAAATAATTTGATGGTTCACGGCCGGGAATTGCTATATTATACATGTTTTAAACAACTATCCTGGAGGTTAATATGAAAAAGATACTGGCAGTACTTGTATTTGCAGGGTTGATCTTGTCTTTACACATTGTAAACACCTTTGCAGCTCCCGGAAAAAGCAAGGGTCCAGGTTCCGCCACAGATAACCAGAGCAAGGAAATTACCATTACCGGGGTTGTCACGATGAGCAATGATGGTAAGTCATATATAATAAAGGAAACCAAGAATCCAAACTGGATCAACAAGATCTGGTTCCTTCCGGCCGCCTCCAAATACAAATACAATGAATTTGAATTGCTTGAGGTCGAAGCAACCTGCACACGGCGCGGTGACAGCATTGTCGCAATAAGAAGCCTCAAGCCACTTTTCAAGGAACAATATGAAGCCAAGCTTGCCGAACTGAAAGCTAAAGCAGCCGAAGAAAAGAAGGCAGCCGCCCAGAAGAAAAAGTGAAGCGCCCCGCGGCTTGCCGCGAGGCATCCCGCCAACAAAAGCGGGATCAGCGGAACTCCGCCGTAGCCTTGACCCGTCTTCATCCATACTATACCTTGTTTGCCCCGCCATCTTGGCCCGCCGAAGTCCGTCAACTGACGGACGAAGGCGGCTCATCCCGCGTGCCAAGGTACGGGGCATTTTGGCGAAGGCGAGTAAAGCGCCCCGCGGCTTGCCGCAGAGAATCCTGTCAACAAAGACAGGCTCTGCAGAACTGTGCTGGCTTATGCGCCGTTGACAGCTGACTCTACAGAATACGCGGAATTATAAACTCTCTTCTTCCACTGCCAGTACTTCCTCTTTATCCTCTTCAGATAGCACGGGCCTGAACCAACGCTGAGCAATAATTGTCGGGATAATAGCCGTGGCTATCACCACAGCAACCAGAACGGAAAACTGCGATGAGCTGATGTGACCAGCCTGCAGTCCGTACACCGAGGATATTGTTCCAAAAGTCAACCCGGTACTCATCAGTAGTGTTGTGTAAATGGCATTCTCCTTCAGGTAATAACGGGCCACAGGTAAAACACCTATTCCTTTTGCTATTGTTTTCACAAAGAACAGAATGAAGAAAAGGCCGATATTACTCCACAACTCCGACAGGGAAACATTCATTCCGCCTTTGATAAAAAAGAACGGTGTAATCATGGCAAAAGCAACGATCCTGAGTTTTCTCTGTAATTCCCGGTGTTTCTGAAACATGGTTGAAAGGCTCAACCCAAGGATAAATACAGGCAGAACCGCATGGCTTTTTCCCCACGAGGCCAGGGCCATAACACCAAATAATATAAAAAAAAGAAATTTGATCTCCGGCTCAATAACTTTTGATCCGTATCGTTCGAAGATCTTCGGTAGAAAGCGAGGAGCAATGATAATAAACAAGACAGACACCACAATGAATATAAGCGTCTTTACGCTCCATTCAGCAAAAGACAGGGAAAGTGCTATCGCTGTTCCCATGTCGGTTACGAATGTAGCGGCCATGATTATTTTACCTATTTGCGATCTGTTTAACCCGGTTTCCACAAGAACCGCATAAACCACGGCAAGGGATGTTGTCGAGAGGGCACAACCGGCAACTAAAGATGCTTTCCATGTCCAGCCCACAAGAAAGCGACAAAAGAATATTGCCGCCAGATAAGGAACAAGAAAAGACAGTATTCCAATGGAAAGACTTTCCTTGAGTTTATCCTTCAACAACCGGACATCCACCTCAATTCCGGCTAGAAAAGTCAGCAGAATACCTCCAAAACCAGCTAGAAAATCCATCCAGGGCGTAGATTGAATTCCCAGGAAATTGCCCGCCATCAATCCCAGTGCAATTTCAATAATGGCAGCAGAAAGTGCAAGCTCCACAGAAATCAGGCTCGCCACAAAAACAATGAAAGTCAGAATAACCGCTGTCATAGTTGCATCCATTTAAACCTCCAGAAAATAAAAAACCCCTGCCGCATTAGATACAGCAGGAGTCATCATCCCTTAGTTCACAAAGATTCATCAGGGCAGTTCTGAGCGAACTCCATCGCTCGGGGAGGATAAAACCAAGAAGTATCCCGTCTGTCAATCGCGCAAATCTCTGTATCTGTCCTCGGATGAAAGTCACAAATGCGGGTAGATTCTATGTTTCTTTTTTGTCCGGAATGGATTCCGCAGACCTTCATTGCCTAACACTTCCCGTCTGGTACTATGCCTCCATGTCGCGTGTAATTCTTCATGTAGATATGGATGCTTTCTATGCTTCAGTAGAACAGCTCGATAGACCCGAACTGCGCGGTAAGCCTGTTGTAGTGGGGGCTCCACCTGACAAGCGAGGTGTCGTGTCTGCCGCATCCTATGAAGCGCGCAAGTTCGGAGTGCATTCCGCAATGCCTTCCCGTGAAGCCGGAAGGAAATGCCCCCATGCCATATTCCTTCCGCCACGTATGTACAGGTATGAACAGGCATCACGCCAGATATTTTCCATATTTGAACGGTTCACACCTTTAATTGAACCCCTGTCGCTCGACGAAGCTTTCCTGGATATGACCGGGGCCAGCCGGATGTTCGGCAACGGGAAATCGACAGCCATAAAAATCCGCGAAACCATAAAGAAGGAAACAGGCCTGACGGCATCCGTCGGTATTGCTTCAAACAAATTCCTGGCAAAGATAGCAAGTGACCTGAACAAACCGGATGGCCTCACCGTTGTACCTGAAAGTCCGGCCGACATAAAAACTTTTCTTGCGCCATTGCCTGTAGGACGGCTATGGGGGGTGGGTAACGTCACACTCAGCAGACTGGAAAGAGCAGGCATTCATACCATTGGCGATGTTCAACACATTGCCCCCGAGAACCTGGCAAAACATGTCGGACGGGACAGTGCTGTGTTTTTCAAGGAACTGGCAGTCGGAATGGATGACCGCCCTGTGGAAACAGTACGGATAGAGCAGAGCATTTCCCGTGAACATACTTTTGACACGGATATCCAGGACCGGACAAAAGTCAGGGCGGTCTTGACTGAACTGGTTGAAGATGTCGGCAGCCAGCTCAGGGAACTCGGCAGGTATGCCGGCGGTGTACAGATTAAGCTGCGCTGGCGTGGCTTTGAGACAATAACACGTCAAAAGAAACTGCAAAGTCCTGTTGTGGATGATTTCAGCCTGCTGGCGGCGGCATGTGAGCTGTTCGAAAAGGAGAAGCTTATCAAACCGGTAAGGCTTATTGGGTTTGGCGTATATGCGCTGACGGATCATTCCGGCAGCCAGCTTTCTCTTTTTAACAGCTCGTCTGAAAAAATGGAGACTGTAAGCCGGACGGTAGATATTATCCGCAGGAAATTCGGGACAAACAGCATCAAACTCGGACACCAATGAGCTTCCCGCGGCAAGCCACATGGTATACTCGCAAAGACGAGGTAAAAGACTTTCGTTCACAAATGCGGGATAGACCTGCAAGAGAGTGGGGACTTGACTTTCCATGGCGACAGGAGCATAAATTCAGACATGGGATAGCAGAACTTACTATCCTATCTTGTTTCAACCGTTCGAGTTGCTGAACCTGACAACCGATAGACAGTGATGAAAATATTCCCTGGAATGATCTCAGTTGCTGTACTTATGCTGATCCTGTCCTTTCGGACAGAAGGTGCAGATTCTCAGGATCCTTCAGGACAAACAATTACTGATTATAAAACTAAAATCGACAATTGTTTGTCTGCCCTCTCCAAAAAAGACAGTTCAAGGGAAGAAAGGGGCACGGCCGCATTTACCGCTTCATTTCTGATCGAATCCTACTACCAGTTTGCGGGAACTGGTGATGCAGCCCAACAGCAGAAGCTGAGGGATGATGAAGAACTTATGAATAGATTGTGCACTCTGCATACTCTATTTGCCGAATACCAGCTGGAGGAGGCAAAGATCAGCGCAAATCCGCCATCCGTCACCGCGCTCGAGAAGGCCTTTAAGCATTATCAGTTCGCAGTTATCTGTCTTAACAACCTTACTAATCGTGATAAAATAGCCCGGAACGGAAAGTGGATTGAGCTTGGCCTGACACAAACCATAACGGGACTCAACAAATATGCGAGCTGGTTTGCAAAAGATGCGTTCATGAATCCTGAAGGAAAGAAATGGGAAGCAAACCCCGTCGCAAAAGCAGAACGACTAAAGGCGGAAATATCAGGTAAGAGTTCATCTTCAGGCGAACTGGCCTCCTGCGAGAAAGCTCTCGAACGTGTAATGAAAGACATTCAGAATGCTGCGGATCGGGGCGACGGTAACGCTTCCCTGGAAAACATGATTCTCGGAGCACGATGGCTCACGACCATTCTCCAGAAATCACCCGAAGCTTTTATAAAAGACTTCCAAGCATATAATGCGGTAACCAGGACAGCCATGGAAGTGGTCAAAAAAGGATATTCTTCGGAAAGAATGAAAGAATTCAGCCGGTTCTACGAGCCTCTTAAATCACATTACCTGACTCTGACAAGAGAGAAAAAGTAACTGCCTGTCTTGATATCTTCCAGAAAGATTCTCTACCGCAAAGACACCAAGTTCGCGAACATCAATAAAAGACTTTTCGTTCTTTTTCCCCGGTGTATTCGCGGTTAATTACTCGTCTTAGAACGTCATGCTGTAGGCCAGGCTGTACACCAGTATTCCGGCGTCCTGCCCGGCATTTTCCACGGCATCAGTTGTCACGGAATCGAGGATCTGCACATATTTCAAGGCCGGCGTCAGCGCCCCATTCTTACCGACACTGATAGGCATGGAAGCTGTCAGCGTGGCATCTATTATGGACATGCCTTCCTGCTGAAATTCAGGATTGGATTCAATTCCGGGAAAAGTGAATAAGCCATTGCTGTATTCTTTGTCCGCGCCTTCCAGCTGCAGTTTCAGGTCCAGCGCCATTTTGTTCTCAACCAGTGCATAGCTGTGCGCAATTGACATTGCGATGAACACCCCCTCCAGCCCGTTGAAATCATAACACAGGGTGGCAGATGGCAGCAGAAGTGTGTCATAGGTGTAACTTACGAAACATTCGTATGTATCCTCGGCATTGCCGTCGGGATCGTGATGGTAGAAATAAGCCGTGAAACCAGGCCGTATAATGTGTTTTCCAAACCTGCGCGTATAATCAACACTCAAGTCCAGGCGGCTGCTCTGCCATTCGTTCGACACATCTGTGAGGTTCCAGGAGCCCCAGACATTGGCCGAGAAACCGCCGGAACCGATACTGAAGTAAGGCTGGAGACAGGGATCTTCATTGAGAGTTCTGCCACGCCAGACAAACGCGCTGGCAGCCTTAATCTCGGCGTCCATGTCAACGCTAAGATCTGCTGCACGCGCCTCAATAAGCCCGGCAGTTACAAAACATAACATTATTGTCATAATACTTTCTTTTCTCATTGTTTTCCTCCTCTGTTGGTCATTCTCTTGTCAGCGTAAAGAAAGAAGATCTGGGGGATAAATACCGGCTTTAATCTGCCCACGGATCTTTTCAATTACAAGCTGTTTGTCCTGCGGGTAGGTTATACCAAACCAGGAGCTTGTCGTCTGTAACAGCTTTACCGTTACTTTATCCTGATTCATCAGCCTGTTCACAACGTCCGGTATAAAGAATTCTGCTTTGACATTACCCGCTGAAATACCCAGGAATTTTCCAAATTCCTTTATTAGAAAACCAAAGATCCCGGGCTTGAAACCCCACATATTCATGGAAACAGGTTCATCGCCGGATAATACAAAACCCGGCATATTTGATATAATTACATTTCCTGTCTTTTCGATCTTTGTACATTCAACCACACTCTTAAGGTTACCATTAGAATCTCCATGGCATATCCCGCGCGCAACGGATCCATGCTCCGACAGGGTATTACGGAGAATAAAACCTACCATCCCGTAACAGTTATCCTCAGAAGATGTATCACGCAGAAAACGCGCAAGCACCTCGTATGATTGCCGGCCATAGAAATCATCCGCATTTATAACTCCAAAAGGTTCTTTAATCACGCCATCGCAGGCAAGCACTGCATGTCCGGTACCCCACGGTTTCTTCCGTTCCGGAGGAACTGCATGACCGGCCGGCAGCATATCCAGCTCTTGGAAAACATATTCTACTTTTATCCTCTTCTCGACACGCTTTCCGATAGTTGACTTGAAATCACTTTCAATATCGCGGCGGATAATAAAAACCACCTTGTTGAAGCCAGCCAGGATCGCATCATGAATTGAATAATCTATGATAAACTCGCCGGCCGGACCAACGGGGTCCATCTGCTTAAGGCCGCCGTACCGGCTCCCAATACCGGCGGCCATTACTGCAAGTGTCAAATTCATGGACGGGATATTAACAGAGCGTCAATATTTTGCACACAAGGAAAACATTTCAGAAGTTGAAGATTAACCAAATCACTGTTATTGTAGTGTCATGAGCAAATCAAAGGTAGCAATACTCAAGACAACACCTGCAACGGTTCTCAGGGACTATCACCACCTGATGAACCTGGCCGATTACCAGCAAGTTCTGCCTAAGGGCCGCTTAACATCCTTGAAAATCAATATCAGCTGGCATTTCTTCTTCCCGGGTTCCTCAACCGTACCATGGCAGCTTGACGGCGTTATCCGTGCAATGAAGAAAGACGGTTACAATCCGGCCAGGATTCAGGGCTGCCATAACCGGACCGTGGTCATCGATGCCCATCTCGGCGAACGCGAGAATAAACAACTCAATGTAATCAATGCGCATGGACTCAAAAACTGCCACCTTTACGAAACAGGAGAATGGATTGATGTCAGGGAAGCAGTTGGAGACCTGGCCGATAAATTCATCTGTCTCAACAAGGTGTATCCAGACGGCTTCATGATACCAAAGAGTTTTATCGGTTCAAACATCATTCATCTCCCTACAGTCAAGACACACGTTTTCACAACTACAACAGGTGCCATGAAAAACGCCTTCGGCGGACTGTTAAACGAAAAAAGGCACTGGACCCATCCGGTAATCCACGAAACACTTGTTGATCTCCTGATGATTCAGAAGAAAATTCACAGCGGTGTGTTTGCCGTAATGGACGGCACATTTGCCGGCGACGGGCCAGGCCCGCGTTGTATGATGCCTTACACGAAAAATGTCATCCTGGCGTCGTCAGACCAGGTGGCTATAGACGCGGTTGCCGCAAAACTCATGGGCTTTGATCCGCTAAGGGATATAAAGTTCATCAGGCTGGCACATGAAAAAGGACTGGGATGTGGTGACCCGCGTGATATCGAGATAACAGGGGACCTGGAAGCAGCAAAGGAAAACTGGAATTTTGTAGGACCTTTCAAGAAAATGACCTTTGCCAGCCGTATGCAGCACAAGATTTACTGGGGACCATTGCGTAAGCCTATTGAATGGTCCTTGAAAACTTTTTTAGCCCCTTGGGCATATATTGCCAGCGTTCTTTACCACGACTCATTCTGGTATCCTACGCACCAGAAACTGGTTCACGATATTCTCCACAGCGACTGGGGAAGGCTCTTCCATAACTGGGAAAGAGTTGCCATAAGTCCGGGCGTTGATGCCGCGGGCTGGAGTAACGTGGGCGAAGATCCGCTGAAATTAAGCAAGGACAGTTTAAAGCTTCTGCTGAGATCTTTTAAAATCCTTGGTACCTGCATCAAGGAAGCGCCCGAATTCGCCGCCCGGAAGAGAAGAATCTCCACCGGACAGCAATAGGCAGAAGAGATTGCCGAATGGCAGGATAGTTACAAACAATTCATCTTCTGCCTTGTGCCTAGCACAATTACTGCTTCTCGGTTACGACTGTAAGATTGATCTGGGTAGCACCATCCGCCCCCATAATCATCACGCTGGCAGTCCTGTTGTCTTTCTTGAAAGCAATCACGGTCTGCTGAGCAGCAGTGTAGGCCGCTTCTTCCTTCCATCCGTTCTCAACCATCTTTGCCTTACAGGCTGTCACAATCTTCTCGGCGCTTTCCTTTGTCTGAAGCGCCACACTGAAACCCTCGGGTACAGTCATCGCCGTGGCGATATTTGCTCCTGCAGGAACATACACGTCTTTCGGAAAGTTATCGGGTAGTTTCGCCGAACTGCCGGTGGTAAAGACAGCGTTGCCATCATCGCTTTTGACTGTCATCTTGTCACCGGAAACATTCACATCGGTTTTTTTGCCGTCTTTATCCGTTGTATGGATGGTAACATTGCCGCCTGATATATTTACATCACCCTTGATCCCGTCTTTTTCCATGCTTTTTTCAATCATTTTCTCGGCTATCTTCTCAGACGCTTTCTTTCCACAACCGGCGCCGATAACACATGCAGACAGTAATATAATTAATACCTTATTCATCATATATCTCCTTTTCTTATTGGTTATAAAACAGGGCAAAGTCTTCCATAATTCCAAGCTCCAAGTCCAAGGAAAAAAGATACAAATCAGTGTTAATCTAACCTTCTTGTAATGAATTCCTGATATTAGGACATATCATCACATCTTAAGGGAATAACGAATCAAAGGACATTGACAGCGGCCCATGAAGCATTCAGAATCCCGACCGCGATTAAATGTGCACCCGTAGCTCAATTGGACAGAGCATCTGACTTCGGATCAGAGGGTTGGGGGTTCAAATCCCTCCGGGTGTACCAGTAAACTATGTTCCGGTACGTTCAGATTTCGCCCTGTCATTCGACAGGGTGCCCCGTCGGTTGGCAGGCCTCATTTCACCACCAGACGTGATACCTCTCGGGCGGAAAGAGCGCGACTGAATACCGCTATTTCGTCAAGACGGCCTTCCCAGCTGGAGTCATTGTCACTGCGACCACCGAAGAAGCATTCATCGAGATTGGCAGGAAAATTCGCCGGAACGTTTGTCTCGATTTCAAGCTGTCCATTGAGATAGACACGTACAGCCCTGCCGTCACGCACGAATACAACGTGTTGCCACTGCCAGCGCGGAATCTGTGTATTTCCGGCAGTCGCTGTTTTCATATCCTCACCATGAAAGAAAATAAGGTGCCCGGTATTGCCACTCCGGCCACCGATGCCAAGGTGGTCACCATATTTATCGAGACCCTGATCCCGGCCGCGGGAAAAGAACCAGCCGCTGACATCGCGTCCGTCATTCGGCATTCCATTCCACAACCAGAGCGAAATGGTGTAATGATCCGCAAGCTCGCCAAGACGTGCGCGCAGTCTGCCGCCGACAAAATGTACAGCGCGGTTAACTGAATCCTCAGAGCAGAATTGCTGCGAGAACGGACCTTCCAGATAATAGGTAATCTCTCGCTCATAGACAGCATTATGGCCGTTACCGGTGGCGTCTGCTGCGTGCGGACCGGTAAACTCGTTCATGCGCCAGTAAGCCACAGGCTTTGCTTTAAGTATGGCTTTTGCGGCAGGACCGTCACTGAGCCTCCACTCACGCCTCGGCCGATCAGATACTTTCTCCAACATGCCGATCAGCGCTTCGGTGATCTTCGGTTCAGCCATAACTTCGAGACCGGCGGAACGGGCAGGCCATGTATTGTAGCCTCCGAAAAGATACTGATCCATAGGCGGAATATAACCATCACCACCGTTGGCCAGTTCGATCACGATGTTGTCAGGTAATGGGCTGGCTGCCTTGATTTTCAAACCTGTGATTGCATAAGTTTCACACGACGTCGTGGCAATGCCTATGCCGCCAATACGCAACGCCTGAAGTACTATTTCCGTTTTCTGCTGCTTATGCAGGATAATCTGTTCGCGTGCATATACTTCAGTTGTTGTCTTCGGCAGCCTGTCACCCATAGCGGTTACTATACGTTCCGCCCATTCCAGCCGCTGCTTGTCGGGAACGCGATAGTTCAAGGTCATGCGGCGCTCCACCATCGCAATGTCGGCATCGTCGCGGTAACGGATGGTCTGATAGGCCTTCATCGCGATGTCGAGGAGTCCCTTCGTATAATCTTCTATTTTCAGTTTTGCATTCCATTCAGAAGCCGGCCTGGTGTAATCACGCCGCCAGATATCACCACTGCATCCGTGTGACATGATGCCGACAAACGTGGATTTCCCCGGTTTGGTTTCGGGTGCAATTCGCTGTTTCAACCCTTCACAGAACAGGCCGAAATAATCAGCGCTGATGTCCTGATCGCTGAAATAGTGCATTGAGAAATTTCCCAGCACAGCGATAGGACGTCCATCACAGGCCTGTATTGAAATTAGAGAGAGGTCAGGGTCCTCCGGTCCGGACTCGCCTGTAACATCATCCCAGTTTGCTGCAGCATGCATATTCGCCCGGACTGTTGGATTTCCAAACGGGTCATCAACCACGCGGTCGGAACGCCGGATCCACCTGCGTAAAGCTGTAAATTCCGCTGCATTGCCCCTGGCAAAACCAATACGTGCCGGTTCCTGCGCAGCCTGGGCTGAGGCAACAGCTTCCACCAGCTTCTCCCTCAGGAAAGGCAGATATGCCTCATCTGCATCCGTTCCCAGGCACCCCATGGCCGAGGGCGTACTGTGCGTGTGATCGGCGGAAATAAGGATGCGGTTGACAGGAATGCCTGTCTTTTTTTTCGCCAGGTCTTTGACTTCATCGAGAAAGGGCCTGCTCATCATGCAGGTATCAACAACAATAATGATTACCTGTTCCTTGCCGTCAGTCATTGCGATTGCCCGTGCAAAGATGGGTGTCTTGACCTTGTCTACGAAACGATTGAACATGCCCCCATTGACCAGTACCGGCAGCTTTGTTGGTGTGATATCAACAGCAGCTGCTCCCGCCTTGAATTCCGCAGCGTACAGCGCGGATAATGGGGACAACAGCAGTACGATAATAATGCGAATGATTTTCATATTTATGCCATTCTTGTTTGTGGTTTTCCGAACCAATGTTTGCCTGTTCAACAGTTCCATGGCCGTAATATTTTGAACAGAAACAACTAAAGCACAAACCCGGATATTTGACTACACGGTTTACCACAAATAATAATACTTTTCTGATCTTATGAACCTGAACGGACGAGGTACATGTGGCGGCCCTTCGTCCTGCGATCCTCTGGCCGGGGGCGCGGGTTTGGGCGCATTGAAGGCATGCAGCAAGTGACTCTGTTTACGAAAACAAACCGCGCGGCTGTTGCGAGGATTTGCCAGATGGGATTCCGCCCAGCTAATCGTTTCCTGAATTGCTTTCCATGGATATCATCGTAACGGCAGTCAGCCTGTTTTGCAATCCCCGAGCACCATCAGGATTGAACTCGAAAGCAGAAACGCAGAGCTTCATTGACGTTCGGTCAAACTTGTGTGAACATCCAACTGCAAGGTCCCGAGCGGCAATAACAACAAGAATTAAAGCATTTTAACCGGCAAGATACTGACACAGTTTTGTTGGAGATCCCTATGAGTATAATACGCACTGCGATAACGGCATTCCTTGTTCTGTTCGCTGCAAATCTCACTTTCAGTGCGGAGGATGGCGGCCGTATCGTTACCCGACTCGATGGTTTCAATGACACCTCGAAATGGACGTCCGCAAGGGATACCAGCCGGCTCAGCCAGGAATTCGGCAATTACCGTTTCACTGCTGTGCCTGAAGCCGGCCGGTCGGGCCATGGAATGCGCTGGGAGTTCAAAGCCATTAAACAAAGTTTCAGCGATCTCTACGGCGATTTCCTGATCAGGGAACCATTTGACAGGCTGTCGATCTGGGTGCGAAACCCACAGAAGAAACCGCTCTCTTTCTGGATCAAACTTGTCGAGGAGGATGGCAGCGATTTTGCACCCGCTCTACCCGGTGTGCCGATAGGGAATACAGGCGACTGGCAGCGTATCGAATTTTCTCTGGATAAGTATCACGTTGCATCCTGGTCGAAGGACGAGAATAGCGCGCTCGATTTTCCACTGAAGAATATTGTCCTTGTCGTCAACGATGTGAAACCAGGCGAGGACTACAGCCTTGATTTCGATGACATGGCGGTTTCCTGTCCCGGCCCTGAGAAAATTAGTCTTGTGAAGTTCGATGGACCGGTCTCGGTCAAGGCCGGCAGTGATATGCCGCTTCGCTTCACGCTTGCTGCCGCGGAGCCGCTTCGCAGTGATTACAAGCTCTCCATCACGTGCGCCAGGGACGGCAAGACTGTCAAGACGTGGCAGGTCGAGCCCTCTGTACCCACGGACCGGTGGAAGCCGGGCGAAGCCATGGAGATGCCGGCCGTCACCATGCATTTTCCTCTCTTCGCCGCCGCGGGGACGTACGAGGTGTACGCTCGGCTTGGCTGGACGAAGCTCGCCCGGGAGGGGAAGGAATCCCTCCTGCAATTCGCGGTAGAACCACGCAAGCCGGGCCCCATCCCGAAGGCCGATATCCATCCTTACAATGGAGTGCCAACGCTCTTCATCAACGGCAAGCCCAACGCTGCCATGACGTACATGACATACAACCGGCATGAAACCAAATATTTCAGGGATTTTGGCGAGGCCGGGGTAAATCTGGCCACATTCTCTGCGACATCTGACCACAGTTACTATAATCTGGCGCCGGACACATGGCTCGCACCTGATGTTTTTGACTTCACCCAGTTTGACAACAGGATCATCTCGATCCTCGAAGCGAATCCCAACGCTTACCTTTTCCCGCGCATCTACATCTCTGCACCGCCCTGGTGGTGCAAAGCACACCCGGACGAGGTTGCCAGGCAGGCCGATGAATCGATTGTAAAAGGCGAACATTTCAGCGGCAAACTGTTTGCGACTCCCGCTTCTGAAAAGTGGCGGCAGGATACGGCAATGGCCCTGCGCAAATTCATCGAGCATGTTCGCTCAAGCCCTTATGCTGACCGCGTGATCGGCTATCATATCGCGAGCCTCCACACCGAGGAGTGGTTCTACCATAATTTCTGGAATAATCCGCCGAGTTACTGGGGCTACAGCAAGCCGGACGTTGAATCATTCCGCAAGTGGCTCGAGAAGCGGTATGGAAATGTTGAAGCACTGCGCCGTGCCTGGCATGATGACAAGGTGGATTTTGCGGTGGCAGCGCCGCCCACGAAAGACGCGCGAATCAATGCAGACCTGGGCTTTTTCCGCGATCCATCCAAAAGCCGGCGCACTATTGACTTCTACATTTATTATAACGACATCATCGTTGACACCATTGAATACTTCGCGGGCGTCGTAAAGAAGGCAACGAACCGCGAGAGTCTGTTCGGAACCTTCTACGGTTACATGTTCGAACTGTCTGGGTCACCGGAGGGGGGACACCTCGCGGTGGAGCGGCTGCTGAGATCGTCCGACGTGGATTTCCTGACAGCGCCGTCTTCCTACTCCACCCGCGCAGTAGGTACGGGGTGCAGCACCTTCATGTCCCTCACAGAAGCGATCAAACTGCACGGCAAGTTATGGTTTAACGAGAATGATTACCGTACGCACCTGATGCCACAGAAAAAGGGTGTATTCGACGCCATTGATCTCAGCAATCTTGATGAATCCATTGCCATCCAGAAGCGGGAACTGGGCCTCGTGCTCTCGCTTGGAACCGGCATGTGGTGGTTCGACATGGGTGGCGGCTGGTACGACGAACCACGATTCATGAAGGCCATTGCGGAGATGAACGACGTGGGTGAACGGAGTATCGTCTTCGACAGGTCTTCCCCGGCAGAGATCGCCGTGGTGGTGGACGAGGAGAGCATGTGCTTCGGCGAGGGAAGGGGCCGGCTGGCGAACCTGCTTCTCGGCCGGCAGAGAAAGGAGCTGCACTGCCTTGGCGCACCATTTGATTTTGTATTCATGAGCGACCTGGAATCCCTGCGGCCATACAAGATGTACATCTTTCTTAACACGTTCAAGCTGGACCTGGCGCAACGTGCCACAATCGA